>QENH01000186.1 GCA_003336485.1 Candidatus Methanophagales archaeon | reverse complement strand
ATATCGAGATATGTGGGGACACAGTACTCGCTTGCAACCGTCCTGATAGTGGTGTCAATACTAACAGCATTTGGCTATCCCATAACCAGCCAGGGGCAGTTGATTCATATTCATTCACCTACCAATGGCATAGACATATTTGCCTTCATAGATGCTGCCTGTTCCAGAAGTGTCTCGCTTGGGGTGTTCATAGCAATATTCGCACTGATGATAATAGACATAATGCTACCGGTGAAAGAAGCAGCTTCTTTATTCATATTCGGCGTGATAGGCACTTCGGCGCAGAATATTTTGAGGCTGCTGGTTCTGATTCTGGCAGGCTATTACTATGGGAGTGAAGCGCTTTGGACAGCGCATACCTATGCTGGCTACGTTATATTCCAATATGGTATGCTTTCTTTGCCTATGTTTACCTGCGAGAGGTGTTTTAACTGCTATAAAACGCTTTTATCCCAGCCGCGGTGTTCTTCAAGACCAAATATGCCAGTTCCTGATTGGGGAAAGGACCCAAGCCACAGTCCGGACCTACATATCTTATTCGGTCACCAAAGATGGCAAAAACTTTCTCCAGCCGCGTCTTCACTTTGTCCGGGCTGTTATATTCGTTAACTATGGTCTCCAAAACGCCCTTATCCTTGAATGCATTTGTATGGTGTATTTCATCATATTCCGCAGCAATGCTGAGGATATCTGTTCTTGAAACACCAATACGCAGGAATTTATCGTATTTCTCTAGTTGCTCTTTATCAATAAGCGCTAGAAGAGACGGATTAGCTGCTGATTCCATCCCTATCACATTTATACCTTCTACCTGGCACACGGTCTCATAAAAAATAGGCGAGTGGAGGTGTATTTGTGTATCAATGCCCGATCGGAAAGCATATTCCGAAGCGAGTTCAAGTGCGGTAATTATGCCGTCCTCTTCTATACGCGGATCTAAACCCATGCTTGGCTCGTCTATGGATACACAAACAACGTCGTAATTTCGCGCTCCTTCTACCGCATGTTTTATGAATCGGCCTACTGATTTCGCGAGGGGCGATAACATGTCCATATACACCGGTGGCGTGAATAGGTTATAATATAGCTCTATCGGACCGGTGACACAAATTCGGACCTTTAACTTTTTACCGGTCTTCTCCTTGTACTCCTCTGCCAGTTCGGCTAAGGCATCCATTTCGATAATCTTCGCCTCTTCTTCTTTTATTAGTAGTGGCGCTTCTGTTCTTCCATCGTCCATGATCTGCTCGCTAAACTGAGTAATCATGTTCTGAAACTGCGGATAATTTGGTACTTCTACTCCTGCGTTTATCTTCTGCCACATAGACCCTATTATTATCTCGTAGAGCTCCTCTTTATGAGGTTCCGGATTAGCAAAGGCGGATTTCATCCATTCTTTCGTTCTTCCTTCTGGTAGTGGATAACTACCAATATCGTCAAATAAAGCCCTTTTCATTTCTTCGTCATTTCTACTCTATGATCCTTATGCATACTAAGTATTTATCTTTATAATCTTTATCTTTGCATTAGTTAGATTAGTAAAGAATGAAAGTGCAAGAGAGTGTTACATATACAAAAGCGGGAGTTGACACAGCAAAAGTAGACATTGGATTAAACCGGCTACTCGCTCATGTGGGTCGAAGCCTTACCTTTAGAACGGATATAGGCTCAGTGAAGCTAGGCATAGGGTATTTTGCGAATGTGATTGATCTTGGACAGGGGTCAGGTTTAGCAGTCTCAACAGATGGTGTGGGCACGAAAATACTCATAGCACAAATGATGGATAAATATGATACCGTCGGAATAGACTGCATTGCGATGAATGTTAATGATATTCTCTGTGTGGGCGCAGAACCTATCTCACTGGTTGATTATATCGCCCTTTGTGAACCGGACCCGGAATTACTAGAAGAACTAGGAAAAGGGCTTCTCAAGGGTGCGGAACTAGCAAATATAACCATTTCGGGTGGTGAACTAGCGATTGTAAAGGATATGGTAAAGGGCGTGCGAAAGAATCGCGAGTTTGATCTGGTAGGCACAGCGATTGGCACTGTTTCTCTTGATAAAGTAATCGTAGGTGCGAATATCCAGGAGAATGATGCGATCGTGGGTCTAAGTAGTAATGGTATCCATAGTAATGGCTTGAGCTTAGCCCGTCATATCTTTTTGAAAACAGGAGCTATTGATGAGTATTTTGAGGTCTTAGAAAAGACAATCGGAGCGGAACTGTTGGCGCCAACGCATATCTATGTCCCGGAGATCATGGAAATGCTAAAGTCTAATTTGGATATAAAGGCATTAATGCATATCACGGGTGACGGGTTCTTAAATCTAACCAGGGTCAAATCAGAGGTGGGTTTTGTAATAGATTATCTGCCAGAAGCACCGCCTATTTTTACACTACTACAGAAACATGGCAATGTCACTGATGAAGAGATGTTTAGAGTATATAACATGGGAATAGGCTTTTGCGTAATATTACCGGAGCAAGAAGCAGAAACAGCTATTGAAATCGCGGGCAGGCATAAAGTGGATGCTTTTAGACTCGGCTATGTTGTTAAAGACCCTGATAAGAAAGTAATAATAAAACCAGCGAAATTATGTGGCCAAAAAGGTCAATTCTATAAATAGATATTGTTTGCGATTTAGGATTATGTGCGGTCACAAAAATAAAAAGGGGTTGTGATTAACCCCCCTTTAAAATTACATTAGCTCTATCTTTCAAATGCAACCCAGGTTTCGGTTGTTGCGACATTCCTAGTCTGATGCAAGAAATCCATAATCACTTGCGGGTCTTCAGCCTCATAAATCCATATCGCATCATACCGGCCCAGCGTGTGATAAACTTTCAGGTACTTGACACCTTTTGGTGGATTCTTAAGTACCTCGTCCCCGAACTTCCTTGCCTCTCCTACCATACCCGGATTGACATTTACGCATGTCATGAATAACATCTTTTTCGCTTTCACCTCCATTTGTCACTATGTTTTACCTATATAAAATTTATATTCTTAGAGCTCCTATAACTCTTTGGTTGTTATGTCCGGAAATTCATTTGGAAAGATATTTGGGGTGACTACCTGGGGCGAGTCACATGGGGAAGCGATAGGCGTGGTTGTGGATGGCTGCCCGTCAGAGCTTGAGCTGTCAGAAGCAGAGATCCAGTACGAACTGGATAGGCGGAAACCGGGCGTTAGTGCGATAACCACAGGTAGAAAGGAAGCGGATGTGGTGAAAATATTGTCGGGCGTGTTCGATGGGAAAACACTGGGCACCCCTATCTCTATGCTAATCTGGAATAAGGATGCCGATTCGAGTCCTTATGAACCTCTAAAAGATATTGCAAGACCTGGTCAAGCGGATTTATCATATCTGATGAAGTATGGCCTAAGGGACTACAGGGGTGGTGGAAGAGCTTCCGGACGCGAGACGGCAGCGCGAGTCGCAGCGGGAGCAATAGCAAAGAAAATCCTGGCTTTGCAGCGTATACAAATTATCGGACATGTGCTGGAAGTGGGCGGTATACGGGCGAGGGAAATGCGAATCGCGGAAATAAAGAAGAATACCGAGCTAAATGCAGTTAGGTGTGCAGATCTAGAAGCCGCGAGCAGAATGGAAGCGCGAATAAAGGACGTGAAAGCAGAAGGCGATAGTGTGGGCGGCATGGTAGAAGTAATTGCACTTGGCGTTCCCGCTGGTTTGGGCGAGCCGGTCTTCGATAAACTGGATGCCGAGCTTGCGAAGGCTTTGATGTCTATCGGCGCTGTGAAAGGCGTGGAAGTAGGCGCAGGATTCGATGCTGCAAGGATGATGGGGAGCGAGATGAACGATGAATATTATCTGGATGACGGAACTGTAAGAACAAGAACGAACTACGCAGGCGGTATTTTAGGTGGCATCTCTACTGGCGAGCAAATAAAATGTAAAATAGCCGTGAAACCTACGCCTTCTATCTCGAAATCGCAAAGAAGTGTCAATATAGCGGAACTGCAAGAGCTGGAAATATCCATTTCGGGCAGGCATGACACATGTATATGTCCACGGATAGTGCCCGTAGCAGAAGCGATGGTTGCTCTGGTGCTGGTGGACTTGATGCTAATTTATAAGAAGCACATCTAAGAATTCATATCAGTCGGCTTTTCTCCAGACATAGACAGGGTCAATGATACCATCAACCAAAAGGTCAAACGGGATAACGTCTGGCCATTTCGCTTCGAATAGTTCGCTCATATAGCATGCCCCGACTATCTTTGGCTCGTACTTGGAAACATGATCCAAAGCCATCTTCGCCGATATATTGGCGTCTGGCATTGTAAGACCGCCCATGAGTACGACTACCTGCGGATGTACTTCTGTCGTCTCTTCTGAGACCTGCATCCCTACATCGGGAACAAACTTGATCACTTTCGCCTTTGATTCATCGAGTAGCGGTACGAAAACCTGCTGTATCTGTAACTTCCGTATCTCATAACTCTTCACCATAATATATGGGACACATAGTGCGGGACGCCCATAATAGACAATCTGCGCCCCATCTTTCAGCTTGTATTCCATGAGCAATTCCTTGAATGGGCGAGATAAACCTTCTACGCCTTTGCGCTTATCCTTTAATTGCAACATGTTAGTAGATACTATTATCTCTGTATATAAATAACGGGTGAATGAAATAAATCGGAAAGCTTTTTCAGGATCTGTCGAAAGTTTCTTGAGGGAATCGAAGGATTGAGCGCATACGAAGGCTACAAATATTCAGCTTCCAGAATGATTAATTTTTTGCTATTTGTGCGTTTATGTCGCTTCAAAACGCGAGAAAACAGTTTAAAATTCCTTGAAAAGCATAAATAGCTTTGTCACGAAGATGGGGGAGACGACGGATATCCTAGAAGCCATTTGTCTTTCACACAAAGCATCTTGAAGGAAATTACTGAGTAGTTTGCACGATTGATTCTTTCTGCATGCTGATTTTATCTGACGATTGATTCTTTGAGCGGATTTATAAATTTTATCCATAAATGGATGACCAATAGTTCTGGAAGCATACGAAAAGCCATCAAATAATATGTGTTGATAAGTATTAAAATTTTCCATTTGATGACGTAGCCTTATGTAGCCTCATCCTTTATATATATAAAGAAACTATCTGAAATAAGAAAGATATGAAGATCGCAAGAAGGTTAGGTGGAGGTGATATTTGATGCTGGCGGAACTGTTCATACTTTTTGCGGTAATTGTAATGGTAATCGTGGCGTTCTACCTGTTCAAGGCGGCTAAATATCTCATAGTTAACTCGATCCTTGGCTTGATCATTCTTTTTGCTGCAAATACACTCTTTGGATTGGAAATCGCATACTCATGGCTTAACATCCTGATATGTGCGATCGGAGGCGTTATCGGAGCTGTCATTGTCATTCTTTTAAGTCTATTTTAGGGATTTCTGAATGATACTCTATTATATAAAGGGTATGGGCTTTTTTATATAAGTTGCTAACAATAGGAACCTATAAAAGTAGATATTACCACAGCCCTATATTTGGGGGTATGTTCTTAAATCAGTGCAAAAATGCGTATGTGTTCACATAAAAATTTGAAACATTATAAAAACAACAGGCTATTTAATGTTTACTAGATGACCATAGGGATCATAGGTGCGGGACTAACAGGATTAACACTCGGCAGTCTAATAGCAGATTGCGAAATATTAGAAAAGGATAGCGAGTGTGGCGGGTTATGTCGGTCAATAGCAGAAGAAGGCTTCACCTTCGACTGCTGTGGCTCGCATATTATATTCTCGAAAGACAAAGAGGTATTGGACTTCATGCTCGAAAAGCTAGGTGTTAACATCGTGAAACGCCGGCGGAACACGAAAATAATGTATAACGGCATTTATGTAAAATATCCATTTGAAAATGGGCTATCCGACTTACCGTTAACGGATAATTTCGAGTGTCTCATGGGCTTCATCGAAACATTAACTAACGTTAATGATAAACCCGGGAATTTTAACGAGTGGCTCTACCTCACTTTTGGAAAAGGTATGGCCGAGAAATATTTGGTACCATACAATGAGAAGATCTGGAATTATGACACATCAGCGATGGGCACTTTTTGGGTTGATGGTAGGGTGCCGAGACCGCCCGTAGAAGATATAATTAAGTCTTCTCTTGGTATCGTGACAGAGGGCTACAAGCACCAATTGGAATTCTATTATCCAAAAGAAGGCGGTATAAACGCTCTAATCTCACGTTTAGAGCTTGAATCGCGGGCTAAACTAACAAAACAATTCGATGTAAAATCAATTTTTCGCGATAAAAACCTCTGGGTCGTATCTAATGGTATAGAACAAAGGCGATATGAGCAAATTATAGCAACGCAACCGATTTTTGATCTTATTCACGCAATTGCAGATGTTCCACCTGCTATTTACACTGCACTGCACGAATTGAAATACAATTCCCTTATTACTGTTATGCTCGGGCTCAACGTGAACGATCTAAACGATTTCTCATGGTTGTATATACCTGATGGTGATTGTCTCGCCCATAGAGTCGCTTTCCCATCGAATTACAGTGACGACGTAGCACCAGAAGGAAAGAGCGCTGTTCTCGCTGAGATAACCTATAATAACGGTGATTCCATGGCTAAATTGTCGGACAAAGAGATAATAACTCGCACGATAGAAGAACTGGATAAAAAAGGTATTATCGATAAGGATACCATATGTTACAGCAAAGCGGAGCGGACGGAGTTTGCATATGTCATATATGATCTGAGTTATAAGAAGAATATAGGGGTGATAATGAGCTTTTTACACCACATTGGGATTTACCCTGTAGGGCGGTTTGCGGAATTCAAATATCTCAATATGGATGCATGTATAAGAAATGCACTGGATTTTACAAAGGAACTGAAAAAATAATGAACAAGAGAATCTCGGTCGTCATCCCCACGTATAATGAAGAGCGATATGTAGAACGATGCTTGAAGAGCCTTGTAAATCAAACCTTACCTCGCACTGAATTTGAGCTCATAGTCGTAGACGGCGGGAGCGCAGACAAAACAGTAGAACTAGCACAGGAATATGCCGATATAGTCATGCAACAGAAGAGCAAAGGTGTTGGCGGTGCGAGAAACGATGGTGTGGATGTGGCGAGTGCGGAACTTATCGCGACTACCGATGCGGATATAATTCTGCCGGAAGATTGGCTTGCGCGTATATGTGCAAATCTCGCACGTGACGGTGTTGTCGTTGCTTACGGACCGATAAAACCTATAGAAGAGAAATTCAAATACCGGTTCTTCATCGGGATGTTTAATCAGCTCATGCATGTGTTCGAGATCCTAAAGGTATTCTATTTCACGATCGGGTCAAATACAGCATTCAGAAGACGCGCATTCTTGCAGGTGGGTGGATATTCGGATATGCCAGCAGGCGATGATTATGGGATCGCACTGAAGCTAAAACGCAAGGGCAGGATATTCTATGATCCATATCTTTATGTATGGTTCTCTATGCGGCGCATGGAGAAGTTCGGCATCATGCGAGCTTTATATATCTGGATACTAAATGTAGTGTCAGCAAAAAGGGGCAAGCGTCCAAAGGTAAATTACATGCAGCAAACATATAAATAATCGTAACCATGAAGATAATCCAGGCTTCCTGTTACTACCCACCGCATATTGGCGGTGTGGAGAATCACGTTATGGAACTGACAAAGGCATTAATGATGAGAGATAATGACTTGCAGGTTCTAACTTCCGACATTCCGAAGAATGAGTATGACGAATGTATTATGTTCAAGGCAAAGGAGATTTTTCCGCATTATGTGCCGTTCATCTTCGGATTGTCTAAAATAAAGTACATGGACGCAGATATATTCCACTCTCACTGTCCACCGCCATTCTTTTCTAAAGCTATCTGTAATGCGAACAAAAAACCTCATGTCATTACCTATCATTTCGATGTCAAAATACCAAAAAGGGCAGGGAATATTAGGATTCCTACGTTGCTGGGCGAATATGTAGAAAAGTTTTATGCGCAGCATTACGCATTGAAAGTGCTAGAATGTTGTGACGCAATCATTGTAACCGGTAAGAGCTATGCCGAGACATCGCCGATTCTTCATGAGTTCCTGTTTAAATGCCATGTCATCCCGAATGGGATAGATATAAGTAAATTTGATGCTGCGATAAGAGCTTTAAATGTACAAAGAGCGAAAATTGTGCTCTTTGTCGGCAGGCTCGTTCTGCCAAAGGGTATAGACGATTTAATAAGAGCGATGCCGGCGGTTTTGAACGCGGTCCCGGAAGCGAAACTGGTAATCGTGGGCGAGGGCGAAGAGCAAAAAAATTTGGGTGCGCTAGTAAGAAAACTGGCTTTGGAAGATAAAGTCGAGTTCCGCGGCTACGTTAATTTTAAAGAGCTGGCCAAAAGTTATTTAGAAGCTTCTGTTTTCGTTTTGCCTTCATTTACACGGCTCGAGAATTTCGGTATTGTGCTGTTAGAAGCAATGGCATGCAGGACTCCTGTAATAGCCGCTGACATCCCTGGTGTAAGGGAGAACATAACAAAGGATAATGGGCTACTATTCCCACCAAGAGATGTTGATAGCTTAGCAGAGTCCATTATAACGATAATTTCCGATGATGAAAAGGTGAAGCGTATGGGCGATGCAGGAAGGACGCTTGTAGAAGCGAAATATGATTGGGCTGTGATAGCAGAGCAAGTGTCTAAGTTGTATGGAGGTCTTTAAGACATCTCGCTGATCATTTTTACGCTCGTTATGCCGCCCGCGATTAGGTTCAGATAATACGTGCACAATCGCCATAGGAACATGAAAACACCTAGTATTGGTGTTCCGACCAGGTTATGATATAGGGCAGTGACACCGACTTCTGCTATGCCGCTGCTACCGGGCGTTATAGGCACCGCTACGATTATCGTGAGGATAAATTGTGCGGCAATTGAATATAGCCAGACTGGATCTGCACCGAGGCCAAGCAGTAAGAATGAGGGTATCGTAAACGCAATAAGCCAAAATGCTGCGGTAAGGAACAAAGCGAGTCCAAGAGTGATTTTTCCGTTATAGCGGAACCTATTTATAGCACTAAAAAAATTGTCTATCTCTATAAGTATCTTATCCCTTATCTTTTCCACTCTTTTACTCTTTATCTTTGCGAGCAATGCTTTAATGATTTTCGTCGCCTTTTCTGGCTTCGCTACTGCATAAGCCATGAACACAACGCATGCGGTGATTAAAACTCCAATGACCGTAAAAATAACGTATATTGCTCTATTGTTGGCTAATACCGCACGAAATAGCAGAAAACTCAGTGCCGTACCAATCGCGACGACGACAAAGTCCAGTACTCGCTCACCCAAAACGACTGCAGTTCCATCACCAACGCTAAACCCGTGTTTATTCAGCAGGTAAACCCGCACAGGTTCGCCACCGAACTGCGACGGCGTTATGCAAGCGGCAAAGAGGCTAGAAAAGATTATCTTTAGCGATTTCGGCAGGTTCAACCTTTTTACTTCTCCACTACCATCATGAGTTCCGATAAAATTACCCATTACCTTTAGCCGACAGCCCCATAGTATCCAGGCCACGGCATGCATGCCTATTGCTAATGCAAGATAATACGGATTGATTTCTGTAAGATAATCTAAAGTCTCTCTGGTTATTTTGTAGGGTGAGTAGAAGAGGATGAAAAGTATAGTCGTGATACTTATTAGTATGGATGAGGACAGCAATAGTAGTTTCCGACGTTCTGGCATAAAGAGGTAATATGTTTACCAATATAAAAACAACGAGATTTTACTGGATTAACACTAAAACTTTTTAGGAAAAAGTTGTATCGAAATCCGGTTTCTTTGCTAAAGCTTTCTTTCCGCGAAGCGTTTTGATCAAACTAAAAAAAAGATAGCACACCCATATAAACGAGTGTTATAAGTGTAGATCGAAGAAAAGAGCCAAGAACTACTGCAAGCCAGGTCATCAAGGACGTCATTCCTAATATCCTGCCTGCTATTGATCCCACAGCAGCGCCCGTATACTGAAATGGTATCATGACAAATGCAGTAAGCCCTATAAACCCTAATCGCTCCGCCCATTTATATTTCATTAATGCTCTTTCTCCTTTTGTCTCTGTCCATTCTACAAGCTTTCCCAGATATGGTATCTTCTTCGCATAGTCTAAGTTCCAGACCAAGAATAAAGCAAGGGTAGCGTCAACAAAAACCATAAAGGCTATGATGGCTGCGGGGGCTATGGGGATGCCGAAATTAGGGTGCAAACCCGCAAAAATAGCCGCTTCCGTGCCGAAGAGCGGCATAAAGAAATACGTGGTAAGCATAGCCGCGTATTTTGCATAGACTTGCGGCTTGGTGAATAGCCAGAAGAATACCCCTGCTGCGGCAGCGAGGCAAAAGGGGATAACGAATTTTGCTATTGCTAGCTTATTCATCTGTAATACTTTATATACATTCGCCTTCACATTCAGTTCCATTTCTTTTTTATTAACACTAACAAATAAAGAATTAACAGTTATAAAGGGTGAAAAAAGTGAAACTGAGAATAATATATGACAACGAAGCGAAGGGCAGTTTAAAGAGCGACTGGGGGTTCTCTTGCATGATCGAAGCAGATAACAAAAAGATACTATTTGATACAGGAGCATCTGGCGATATATTAGCATACAACATGAAGCAGTTGGAGCTGAAAAGAGAAACAATAGATGTTATTGCACTATCGCACGAGCATTGGGACCACATTGGAGGTCTTGATGCAGTTTCACATCCGGAAGTCGAGGTCTATCTACCCGGATCATTCTCAAGCGAATTGAAGAAAAGGATTACGAAGCAGGTGGCGAAGGTCATTGAGGTATCAGGACCCGGAGATATTACTCCGAGTGTTCATACAACGGGCGAACTTGGACTGATGACAAAAGAGCAGTCCCTGGTTCTGGAGACCGAAGGTGGTGTAGTCGTTCTAACAGGCTGTGCGCATCCGGGTTTGAAGAAGATTGTAGATGCGGCAACGTATTTCGGTGATGTATACGGTGTGATAGGCGGTTTTCATGGGTTTGATAAGCTGAAGTTGTTACGTGAGATAAAAATGATAGTGCCATGTCATTGCACTGAACACAAGAAGGAGATAATGGCGATGTACCCGGAGAATGTAGTGTGGTGTGGTGCAGGGGCGGTAATAGAGCTATAGCGGAATAAAAACTTCCAAGCACCAAATCCAAATTAATAAACGCATTTGGTGCTTGTAATTTGGGATTTACCACTGTCTATTGAGCCGGTTCAATCGCCCATCCCAATCGCCATCAAATATCCACGTGCGCGCTCAGTTTTCGGGTATCTATTTACAAGTTTCCAGAACTCTGGCCCATGCGTTGGCACCTTAAGATGTGCAAGTTCATGTACCACGACATAATCATGAACGAATTTCGGCATTTTTCGCAGGCGATCAGATATTCTAATCGTTTTTTTCGTCGTGTTACAAATCCCGAACGTGCGTGCATTCTGCTCGGTTGTATAGCTTATCTGCACCCACGAGAGTTCACCACCGAAATAACGCTTGTTCAGTTCATGAGCACGTAGTTCCAGCACGGAATCGGCATTATCCGCCCACAATTCCTTTTTACGTCGCTGTGCTTCGAACCGCTTCTTCGCCCATAGAACGTATTTAGATTCATCCTCGCGTGAGAGCCCCAGTGGCAGATATAACTGTATTACACCGTCGACTTCTTTCGCACTTATCGTCTTCTTCCTTTTTCGGCTGCGGATTATTTTAACGTCCATTACCTACCGGAAGGAAGAAGAGAGCAGTGCTCCACCAACGGCACCTATATATTGTGGATATTTTGGCACGATCACATCAAATCCCAGTACATTGTTCATCGCTACTGGCACGCCCTCGACCAAAGCAGTGCCGCCTACTTCTATTGCCGGCTGTCTGAGGTCTATCTCCTGTAACAACTGCTCCTTCACCTGCTCGACTACCGAATGACAAGCGGCAGCCGCGACATCTTCCCGCCTCGCGCCACTTGATAACGCTGATACGAGATCCTGAATACCAAAAACAATACAATAACTGTCTGATTTAACATTATTATAATCGCCTTTCAGCGCTAACTTACCCATCTCTACTACATCTACTCCTAACCGACGTGCTACCATCTCCAGGAACCTGCCAGAAGCTCCTGCGCATATCCCACCCATCGTGAAATTATCGGGTATGCCATTGTTTGCCGTTATTATCTTGTTGTCCATCCCCCCGATGTCAATAATCATTGCTTCGCCCTTCTCAATACCCGCGAGATACATTGCCGCCTTCGAGTTTACTGTTAGCTCTTCTTGCACCAAATCCGCTTTGAAATGCGCGCCTAATGTGTGCCGGCCGTAACCCGTTGTCCCCAGCGCCTCTATATCTTCTCTCTTTACGCCCGCAATCTCAAGTGCATCGGCAAAAACCTTCTCCGCTGTCTTTACTACCTCCCGTGACGGCGCCCACGTCGCTCCTAAAACCTCGTTATCCTGCATTATCACCGCTTTTGTCGTTGTAGAGCCGGAATCAATGCCCGCAGTAAGCCCCTCCTGCACTGTCCGCTCCAGTATCCATCTCCGTCTCACTATTGTAATCAGCGCTTCCAATCTCGTAAGCAATTCGCCTGCTTGTGTCCTTTCTGAGAAGGGGTACATAACAAGCGGTAATTTCGTTCGATCCTGTATTATCCGTCTTATTTCCGTCCTTACAATCGCACCTCGTGGACATTTGTGACACCCGGCAATGAATACCGCATCAGCATCATATAGTCCTTCTGCCACTGCATAGCCCCTTGCCATCGCTACTTCTAAGCCCAGGCTTGCACCAAAGTCATATCCAAATTCGTCCACCTTCTCTGCTACATAATCCAGGTCTACTTCGGGCACAAATATCTCGGCGCCTATCTCTGCAACCGCACGCTCTATCTCGTGCTGCACATGCCCATATATGGTACCACAAGAAACCTGCGCTATTCTTATCTTCTCTTCTCTCTCGCCCACATTAACCGCCTTCTACACTGTTTTTTAAAACCCTTCCTTTCCACGAAGCTTTTTCTGTAAACGCTTTTATAAATGGTTTTTTTAAAAAGCATTCATTACCAAAGGAATATTATTTCATCTTTGTATACAATAAGATACATGCTGTTTTTAGTTAAATAAATTATTATGTGAACACATTACCAATTGCTATATCTACAAGGTCATATATGTGCATTGAGAGCATATCTACATACGGTGCAAGCACATCCACCGGTCTTAGAATGAACGCTAAAAAGAATATAACCGAGAATGTTGCAGTTATTGCTAACGGAATGACAACAGTCGGTGGTGCTTCTTTTACCTTTGGCTCTCCTACCACACCTTCCGGATCCTTAAAGAATGCGGTATGTATAACAGGGAAGAAATAAACGACATCTAGCAAAGAAGCTATCAAAAGGACGAACAGGAATATAATCATTACTGGTGAAATTGTTTCGGCTGCTTCCACAGCTCCTGTGCATAAGAACCACTTGCTTATGAAGCCAACTGCAGGTGGTATACCACACATTCCCAGTGCACATATAGAGAACGCCATCATCGTTACCGGCATTGTCTTGCCTATGCCCGCCATCTCACTTATGTTCTTCTTTCCTGTCGCCACCATTATCGCACCGGCACAGAGAAAGAGCGTTATCTTCATGTAGCCATGGAAAGGGATGTGCATCATTGCGCCTTTTACTCCATCGGGAGTTAACAATGCCGCACCCAGCAGAATATATGACAACTGGTTTATGGTGGAATATGCAAGTCTTCGCTTCAGGTTATCCTGTGCAATGGCAAACAGATTGGATACAATCATGGTAAAGCCGGCTATGCATGCAAGCGCCAGGCCAAGTCCGAGCGAGGTCATCAAATCAACACCATATATATAGCACACAATCCGGACGATCCCGAACACGCCCGCCTTCACCACTGCCACTGCATGTAATAACGCACTTACCGGTGTCGGTGCTACCATGGCAGAGGGTAGCCATGAATGAAATGGCATCCACGCCGCCTTCAAGAACCCTAACAGGAAACAGAAGAATAATATTATCAGTGTCCATTTATGCGCCGGATTAAGAGCTTCAAGTGCTGCTATCCCTCCGTTCGTAAAATCCGTGGTGCCTGTAAGATAGTAAACCAGCATAACACCAAACAGGAAGAAACAGCCTGAGGTGAGTAGATACGCGAAATACTTATGGCCTGCACTCAACGCCTCGGCGGTCTGATCGTGAATGACCAGCGGATATGTCGAGACCGTTAGTATTTCGTAAAAGATGAACATAGTGACTAAATTCGTGGACATTGCAATGCCCAAAGCGCCGAAAATAGCAAGAGCGAAGCTAAAGAAGAAACGTGTTTGCGCATGCTCCTTCAACGACCGCATATAGCCTATGGAATAAATAGTGACTAATATCCAGAGGGAAGAAGAAGTGAGAGCGAAAAGCATACCGAATGCATCTACTTTGAATCCGATCTCAATACCCGGTAATAACGTCTGAAACGAGATGCGGATAACATCACTATTTAAAATCGGGTTTATCATGGACAGCACGAGCGAGAAAGTCGCTATGCCCGCGGCGATCGCCACTCCTTCTCGTATATTCGGCCATTTACCCAGCAGCAATATCAATGGCGCTGCTATTAAAGGGCATAAAATAACAAACAGCGGCGTCAGCATCTCTACCATTGTGGCAACACCCCCATACCTAAATCTGCCAACACCTGTCCAACAAAAGGTGAAGACAGGCTTGTAAGCCATAGAATACCAACGACAATACAAAGAACCGCAAGAATAATCATCGGAATTGCCATGCTAAGAGGAACATCTGCCTTCTTTGTCTCTTGCCCTCCTCCTCCTCCATGCCCTTCTTCAGACTTAACGAAATAAATGCGATCTATTACACGCCAGAAATAAGCGAGGTTTAAAAGTGTACTGGTCAAGAGCACAGCAACGAAGACGTAACCGGAAACAGGCAAAGTTTCCGTAGCCTGTAACGATGCTAGGATTAAAAATAGTTTCGATGCAAAGCCCGTGCACGGCGGCACTCCAATCATAGATATTGCGGCTATCGTGAATGCGAAACTAGCATACGGCATCTTCTTACCCAAACCTTCAAAATCGCGGATGTCCCGAAGTCCTAACTTATATATGAATGCGCCGGCGGCCATAAAGAGGCAGCCTTTCATTAGCGCATGGTTTAATATGTGCGCAACCGCACCGACAAGCCCCCATGCAGACATTGGTGCTAGTCCTATTCCCAATACTATATATCCTATCTGCGCAACGCTGGAATAAGCCAGCATCCGCTTCAAATTTGTCTGCATTATCGCAAGCACCGACCCCGCAATTATGCCCATCGCCGCAATCCAGCAAAGAGCAACATCTATACCTACATAACTCTCGATGAACTCGACCGTGAAGACCGAGAAGATAACCCTTATGAACGCATACACTGATACTTTTGCCATCGCAGTTGCGATTATCACGCTCACGACAGAAGGTGCGTATGTATATGCATCCGGCTGCCATACGTGGAGCGGAAATAGCGCGACCTTTATGCTCAATCCAACGGCGAAGAATACAAACGCAGCCTGCACTGCCCTATTCCCATATAGCGGTGGTAAGATCCTGGAAAGGTCCTCCATATTTAGCGTGCCCGTAACGGCGTACAGGAAACCGGCGCCCAACAGGAAGAAGCAGGCACCAAGGGAACCCATTATTACATAGTTATAGCTCGCCTTCAGCGCCCTTCCACCGGCAACGGCTATTAATGCATACGCCGCTAAGGCTGATATCTCTAGGAAAACGTAGAGATTGAATATGTCTCCTGTTATGGTTATACCGCATAAACCAGTAACGAGAAGCTGAAAGACGGCATAGAACAGGACAATATTACGCGGTTGTTCTTGCTCTATGCTTCGCTTTGAATAGATCACACACATAAAACTCATGAACAGAACTACAACCAATACAAACGCATTTAGCGTATCTATTACGTATTCGATACCCCAGGGTGGCGACCAGCCGCCCAGCCAGTAATGTATGGTCCCTTCTGTCAGGACACGCTTCAAGATATACAAGGACAACAATAGTTGTATGAATATGGTTACTAAGGCGATAGGGAATGCGGCCTTCTTGTTCGCCTTTCCTGCGATTAGAATAGTAAAGGCTGCAAGCATCGATATTACAATGACAAACACCGGAAAATGCTCAGCTAAAACCAAAGTTCATCACCTTCCTTCATACCTTCCACTTTATCTCCGACCATCTGTCTCAGATGCCCCCCTTCTTTCTGACATCATATTCTCTAATATATGCAGTGCATATGTGGCGGTTTATATATATTTTTCGTTTTTATCCGATGAATAGTATGGGAAAGCGTGACTCAGCTAAAAATTTGGTCTGACAAAAAGCATCAAGCATTTATTTTCAGTTTTGTTGAAAACTTATCTCTTATACTTTCTTCTCCTTTGCGTAGCAACTCCGTATCTATAAACTACTTGTATTTCAGTGAGAGCGAATAAATACAATGACTTTGGATACTTCTATATTCTCTACCAATTCAATGAGACTTTACCATGGTACCTTCTTCTTCCCCATCTTAAATGCGATGTAATTTGCAGACAGATGCAGCAGAGGCGTAATAATAAGGACTGCAATGATCACATCTAATGTGAAAGCATCAAAGAACCAATCGCGTGCAAATACGAGCAGCAGCAGCCAGGCTCCGGCTACGAAGTCCAGTTGGTCTACTATGGGGAAGGGCGCACCTCGTTTTAGCCCTATTTTCCGCTTTATTACGCTTGCAAGCAAGTCGCCAAGCATTGCACCTGCAGATAAGCAAACTAAAGTGACGATAAAGTATGGAAACGTGCCAAAAGAGCCCGAAAACAGTTGCTGTATTATGCCAATGATGAACCCGCAGGAGAACCCCTTGAAAAAGCCTCCATATGTCTTACCATCTCCCAGCAACCGGTTTTTACCCCAATAAAAACCACGGTCTATGGGCGTTTTACCGCCAAAGAACGCGGCACTTGAATTCGTTATGTACGCAGGCAGCATCAGCCATATCGCAACACAGAAAGTCTCTATAATCATGGTGTTTCCCTCTTGATCCTATTGAATGTAGCAACTATAAAAATCTTGTTAATTCATCATATCTGGCAATATTTAAATCGGTGATTCATCATCTTCCATCACTACCGAACCATTGTATATGACATGCCTCATCGCACCGGGGAATTCATAGCCCTCAAATGGCGACCACTTGCATTTGGTATATAAGCGTTCGCTGCGGATTTTCACACGCTTATTTAGATCCAGAATAGACAAATTCGCCCTCTTTCCTACCTCTATGCTGCCTCTGTCCTGTAATCCCAAAAACATTGCTGGATTATACGCACATGCCCTTGCTATAAGCATGGGCGAAACACCACAATGTACAATCAGCCAGGCCACGAAATTCCCGTACGTGTCTAAATTTGGAACACCCGCGGGTGTATCAGAGAGTCCACCCGCTTTTTCCGCTTTCGTATGCGGTGCGTGGTCAGTGACGAGGAAATCGATTTTGCCGGATTTAAATGCATCCAGCAATCGCAGCCTATTCTCTTCTGATCTCAATGGTGGATTAACCTTTAAAAATGCATTCGCTTGTACGTCCTTTTTAGTAAAGAATAAATGATGCGGTGTTACCTCGCAGTGGAAATTGTTCCCTATAAGGTCTAACGTCCTGTAAGTCGAAACATGAGCTATATCTATTTTAATTTTGATTTTAGTGTCGCTGGAAGCAGCAGCTAAAACGTTCTTAACCGCGGACAATTCCGCTTCTTCCGGTCTCAGCTCGCTATGATCCATTAGGTTTACCTTTAAGCTCTCGTGCATCTTTTCTATAACCCGCTGGTCTTCGCAATGAATTACAAGGGGTTTTGCCGTTGCTTCCACAGCCGCAATCGCTTTTGGCAGCACATCATCGCGTATATACAATCCGCCTGTTGTCTCAGCGAGATATATTTTATACGCTACTACTTCTTTCTGCATCTTTGCAATCGTATTTATGTTGGACTCAGAAACACCGCCGTAAAAGAGTATGTCAATTAAGCCTTCTTTACGTGCGAGTTCCTTCTTCTTTATTAGCCGGTCGGTGCTTATGCCAGGTAAAGGCGTATTGGGCATGTCAATGACTGTGGTTATACCGCCATGAAGTGCAGCCGCGGTGCCGGACTTAAAATCTTCCTTATAATCCCATTTATGGCTGCTATCCTCTCGTAAATGTGCATGCAGATCAATAAATCCAGGGAAGATCAAGCATTCTCGCGCTTCTATTTTGCGCTCGCCGTTTAAACCCTGCTTTCTTATCGCGGTAATATATCCATCATCTATAGCAATCTGAGCATCATGTATTGCATCGCGATTTACAATTCTGCCTTCTATGATCATATCATGGAGCATGTCTCGTTATGTATCTTATGTTAACAGATTGAAAAAAACCTTTCCAAAAACCACGTGATTGCACAAGACGTAATTGTTTAGCTAACCACAAGATTACACAGATTCTCACGAGAATAAATTGAATGATAGTAACTTGATTTCAGTACATCATAGGCTACTTTATCCTATATCAACCTAAATTTCTTGTGTTAATCTTGTGGAATCTCGTGGTTTTTTAAATCCGCTATACAAATACCACAAGACAAATTATAGTTTTAGACCTTTTTAAATAATGAGATAATATACATAAGGGAAGTATAAATTAAGGACGAGAAAATGTTTCCAAACAGAAGAGTGCAGAGTATGGTGGGGCGGCAGATACACGTAGAGATGAAAGGGGAGCGGTGCGTACTGGAAGGTATACTGACATCAGTAGACGACTACTTGAATTTACATCTTAGTAGTGCGAACGAGATACAGAACGGAGAAAGAAAGCGATTGCTTGGCTCTGTGGTACTGAGGGGCAATAATGTTGTGCTTATAAACCCTATGAAGGAATGAGCGTGAGTGTGGCAAAGGGGAAGTGTATAGGCATTATCGGCGTAGGTAACATAGGGTCTTCCATACTTTGGGGTCTATTGGCTGCGGATAGTACCAGCAGTGCGATTTTCATAAGTGATGAGCAGCAGGAAAAACTCAGCGTTTTTGAAAGTGAACCGGGAATTGAAATATGCGCGACTAACGAAGCGGTAGCGAAGAAGGCAGGGATTTTGATTTTAGCTGTTAAGCCAAACGATATGCAAAGCGTAGTAGAAGCAATTGCACCGTTTATGGACGAAGAGACGCTGTTAATTTCTGTTGCAGCAGGTGTGCCAACAAGCGTAATCGAGTCATATCTGGGCGCTGAGCGGAAGGTGGTCCGAGTGATGCCGAATATAGGGGCACGAGTGGGCGAATCGGTAACTGCGCTATGTGGCGGTATTTATGCGAGTGATGCGGATGAGCGAAAAGTAGAAGCTATTTTAAGTGCTATTGGCGCTGTACACATAGTGAAGGAGCGCGATCTGGATGCTATTACGGGGTTAAGCGGTAGTGGTATCGCTTTCTTTGCTGCTGTAATAGATGCTATGGCCGATGGCGGTGTATATGCAGGATTGCCCCGAGATTTAGCGCTTGCGATTTCTGCGCGGACTGCACTGGGCGCAGCGAAGCTAATTCTTGCGGGTGATAAGCCTTCTACGGTGAAACAAATAACCGCCTCGCCTGGAGGTACGACAATAAGGGGCTTGTATGCAATGGAAACGCATGGTGTGAAGGCGGCGCTGATGGAAGCAGTAATAGAAGCAACAAAGCGTGCGGGCGAGATTTCAAGTACCGAGAGAAGAGAAAGATCTGTTGGGCAGAGATAGATAAATGAAAGAGATTTTAATCCCGCAGGTAATGGACATATTAAATAAGGCTGGTTTTGTCGTATCAAGTAGATGCGAAACGAGGAGTTTTGATTTAGCGGCACGGAGAAGTGAGATAACAGTATTGGCAAAGATATTGCATAACATAGATGGGTTTAACGAGCGAATAGCGCGCGATATAAAACGTGCAGCATTTTGCTTACTTGCTTCGCCTATCATCGTAGGCGAGCGAAAAGGGACTCGCTTTTTGGAAGATGATGTCGTATATCATAGATATGGCATTCCCGCTATAAACACACACACATTATACGATTACTTCGTCGAGGACGTGCATCCTTACGTCTATTCATCCACTGGTGGCTTGTATGTCTCGATAGACGGGGAGCGGATGAAGGATGCGAGAGAGAAGAAGGAATACTCTCTAGGTGATATAGCCACGGAATTAGGCGTTTCTAGGAGGAGTGTTAGCAAGTACGAGGCGGGTGGAACGAGCACTACAATAGACATAGCACTAAAGCTCGAGGAGATTTTAGATGAGATGTTAATAGAAGCGTTAGAGTTCTTAAATACCGAAATAGAAGAGCCATCGTCAATAGGTGGTGTGGAAGAAGCGGCTTCGAGCTTAGAGAAGGGTATATTAAGTATGATGGAGGAGATAGGGTTCAAGATTTTTACCACTGATCATTCACCATTTAGCGCTGTCTCGTTCTCGCAGCCGAAAGTGAAAATACTCACAGGGATAAGTAAAAGCTCAGAACAGATGGTAAAGAGGGCGCGGATAATGAGTAGCGTGTCTCAAGTTACGAAATCGAAATCGGTATTCGTCGTGAATGGTAATATCAAGCGTGTGCAGATAGATAGCACGGTCTTGATAGAGAAAGAGGAGTTGAAAAAGATAAGAGATCCGGAAGAGTTCACCTGTGTGATGGAGGAGCGGATAGAATCGGGCCGTAAAAAGAAATAACATGAATAAAGTAGCTATAATCATGGGCTCTGATAGCGATCGTACGGTAGCGGATAAGGCTGTTGCGGTACTGGCAGAGTATAACGTCCCTTACGAAGTAAAGGTGATTTCCGCACATAGGAATCCCGATGAGCTGGATAGATACATAAAAAAGGGGAGCGAAGATGTATCGGTGATAATAGCGATTGCAGGGCTATCGGCTGCGTTACCTGGTGTGATAGCGTCAAAAACGGAAAAGCCCGTTATTGGCGTGCCTGTAAGTGGGAAGTTGTTGGGCATGGATGCTCTGCTTTCTATGGTTCAAATGCCCTCTGGTGTCCCTGTAGGCGTGGTGGGGATAGACAACGGCAAAAATGCGGCTTTGCTTGCGCTGCGGATGCTGAATCTAACACTACGGTAAGAAGATTTATTAGAAGGGAGAGACGATGGCGGCAAAGGCGGATGATTTAAGGATTATGGATAAAGCACTAGGTGTAACGAAAAAAGAATTGAGCCCAGTAGAGTATGCGAGATTTCTGGCGATCATAACACCAAAAGTTGGGTATTCTGTGAGAGAGATAAGAAAATTTAGAGATACAATTACCAACGAAGAGTTTTTAAAGATGCTAAAGGGAAAAGGGGCAGAAATTATACCCTGAGAATTTGAAAATTATTTACGCCGTTTAAATACTGCGCCACATGTAATAGAACCTTTGTAAGGCAGTGATATTACAAAGGACAGCGAATAGGATCATCACCCAGCCGAGCAAAGAGTAACTTAAGGGTCCGGACGCGGGAAACGGATAGGGGTAGCAGAGCGTGATGAATGTTGCGACTATTAGTAGCAAAAGGCGATCGGCTCGGCCAAGTAAACCACCATACATCCTTCTCAGTCCAACTGCCTGTGCCTGTGTGCCCATGTAGGAAGAGAGTAATACGCCAATAATAGCGATCATACCGATTTCACAGCTTATGTAACCGCCGAAGATGATGCCGCACATTATGACCACGTCCGAATATCGGTCGAAGACATGATCAAGGAAATCGCCCTTTTTGTTCGCATTACCGATTTCACGTGCTAAAATACCGTCTAAAGTGTCTAAGAGTGCATTGAGACAGATGGAAATGCCCGCGAGTAGCAAAAGGATAACGTACTTACCGGAGTATATGAACGATAAGCCGGCGAGTGCCGCGAAGAAGAAGGAGAGAATCGTCAAAAAATTCGGCGAGATGCCAGATGCCGCGAAGAATCGCGCTGCTCTCTTCGGCAATTCACATTTATTTACCAATGGACGAAACAGAGAATCAATGGCCATTTCTTGTTATGAAATGGTTTTCTTAGAAAGAAAAGCTTTAACCAAAAATGTCCAGTCCACCGACCCTGGCTTATACTTTGCTCTTAACGCATCCTTCCTTCCGCTTTCGCCCGCCGTCTCGACATCTATAATCTCACGCACTAAAGTGGCTACTTCTTCCTTGCTCTTTACACTCGTGTCCAGTTCGTATACGGTCTCGCAGAGCTCTACCGCTTCTATCAATATGACATCGAGCGTTTCCGCGTCCACATTCTCCGCTATTTTCTCTGCGGAGAAACCTTTCTGCTTTAGCCTAGCGGCAAGTAAGAGCGGATTTGTACGCAGTACGATTGCGATTTCGGGCTTCAGAAGATGTGCTAAGTGGCTATCTATCAGTAGCGGCTCAGATCGCGAAACGTAATCTGCTAGTTTGTTGAGGTCCGCGATGAGGGATCCCTTATCCACGCCGGTATAAAAGCCTTCCGCCGCTATTAGGCTATTCAAATCGGCAAAATCCATGCCTAGTGCTTTGCATACGCTTGTCTTGCCTACGCCTGGTGTGCCCGTTATTGCGATCATAAACCTTTTCTTAGAAAGAAAAGCTTTACCAAAAGAAAAGAAAAAACCGAAAAGAATAAAAGTATTAATAGATACTATGATTAGAATGTATGGAAGGGGGATTATGCAGAAGGCAAAGGCGAAAGGTAAGGCGCTTAGCCGGAAGCGGCATATGCCCCCCTTTTCTATTGAAAAAAACTAGGAGGTGAAAAGAAAAAAAATGGAGAAAAGAAGTAAAGGAAAAGCGATAATAGGTATAGCAATTGCTGTGATCATGTTAGCTTCTTTGATGGCGATTCTGCCCACAGGAACTGCGAGAGTTGATACAAGCAGTTATTTGACGGACAGAAATGGTTATATGGTGAATCCAGGATTTGTGGTTCTCGACATCGTAGATAACGACACAGATCCGCTAAAAATCGGGCAAGAGATTATTTTTGTCAACACGGTAGACGGAGACGTAGTAATGATACAAGGTAGGGAAGATACAAATACGGACGGTGAGGCATTCTCAGCATCTGCATTTGTAACAGAGATTGTAGGAGACGATGAGATTAATGGTATATACTTCGATACAACTTCGATGGCTAGGACAGGGACATACGATGTATCCGTTGCTGGGAGACGCCAAGCTCTATCAGTATCACGACCATCAATCCCGATTGAGTTAAAGGTGGGGCCAGACATTGTTTCAACCATAACTGTCGGAACAGACCTGAGAGTAGATTGTTCAGGGGCAACGGACTTGAGTCCGGATGATTGTGTTAACTTGATAATCACTGATCCGAAAGGGCGCCAAATAAAAACGTGGACATATGATACCAGTATACAGAAGTTCGATGAGATAAACGTACACGAACTCATACAGTACGGGTCAACCAATCCTGCAACGCAAATAGATACTACGGACTGGATACTCGGTGCATACACATTTGAAGTAGAAACCGAGGAGGAGAATGCCAGGGGATTGGATTTAAGATCTCCAACGAAGACACTGACGATGCTAAAAGGGGAAGTGAACATTGACGTTGATAAGACCGAGGTTGGCGAGTTGCAGTCGGTAACGGTAACAGTAACAGGTGTATATGGACACACAATACATCTTGAGTCAACGGCAGGAAAGAACTATGTTGAGTTCGAAGATGGCTTGGATGACTTTGCAGACACCATCGAAGAATCTCGGTTGTATGGTAATTCCGGTTGCTACGGATTCGATTTCGTGATGGAAGAAGACGGCCAAATGCAATTTTCAGTAAGGTTCTATGATACCGGTGCATATACGCTTGAAGCAACAGACACGGAGACAGACGATGAGGACACGGAAGATGTGAAAGTATCAGAAAAGGATGTCACATTTGATATGCCATCGACCGTAGTAATAGGCGAGGACCTAGAAATCAGAGGTACGTCCAATGCTGGTGACTACATAGACATTGCTGTTGAGGATTACATTGTATATACAGGCATTCCAATTGAGAATGACGGCTCGTTTGAGGAGGATTTGCGAACGCCAGAGACAAGAGGTACAGGAGCACCGGGATCAATAGTGATAGAGGCATTTATACGGGTAGCAGGTGAGATAGCACCTCCGCTTGGTACTGAGATTTCCGATGAGGAGGAAGATGGTTCTGTCTCTATATTACTGACAACAGGATCATTGACCACACAGCTTTCAGCTACAAATGTTGCACAAGAGGACGAGTTCTCGGTAGAAGGCACAGCAGCAGGTTCTGATTTCGTTGATATAGTGACAATAGCACCAAAGGGCGGTTCCGGGAGAGGAATAAATCCTGGTAGTGTTGCTGGTGTTCCTGGTCTTACCCATGACAGTTCCGCTGTATCAGATATAGATTATGGCTACTTAAAGGATCTCTATGTCGATGAGGACGCGGATACAGGTACATATGATGTAGTTGTGGTAAGTCCGGGACGTAATGGAGTATATGATGAGCTTAACAGCGCAGAACTTTTTGGTTCAGCAGAGTTTGACGCAGCGTATGGCGATCTCGCATCGAAGACACAAAAGCAGATATTAGCTATACTCGAGGATGCAACGATAGACGCAGCAGGGAGCGATGATCTGATGATAGTGACGAAAATAAAGATTGAAACACCTATCGTACGTCTCAATCCAATCGCAGCGGTAGATGCTGGAACGCCACTTGTTGTTACAGGGGACTCAAACCGAGAGGAGGGATATACGATAATTGTCACTGTTGTGGGGCCAGTAGAACTCACACCAGGAACTGTCAAAGTAGAAAACGGCACGTTTACGGCTACGTTTGATACAACAGATGCTGTATCTGGCACGTACACGGTACAAGCAGATGATGGCGATGGGCATACGGATGAAGCGGATGTGTTCATTACAGGAACAGGATTGAAGGCGGCAGAAGAGGGAATAAAAGAGGTAGTAGAGGTAGCAAAAGAGGTAGTAGAGGAGATATTAGCAACACCTGTGCCAACACCTGTGCCAACACCAGAGCCAACACCAGAGCCAACACCGGAACCACCAGGTTTCGAGTCGATATTCGCAATTGCAGGTCTGTTAGCAGTCGCATACCTTGTGCATAGACGGAAGAACTAAATCTAAACTAAACTAAAAAGAATAAAAATTGAAACTGTTTTGTAGGGGCGGGAGTTTTTTTATCCCCTTTTTTGTTTTTATACTCGTTCTTTCTATTTTTATCCCTTTTTTATTGCATTTATAAATACAAATGTGAGTGAAGCAGAAATGAAAAAGGCGAATATAATAGTGAAAGGAGAAGTGCAGCGTGTGGGGTATAGAGATGCCGTGGCGAAGCTAGCACGAAAGTTGAAGATAGTTAGTGGGTTTTGTTGAGAATTTAAAGCATTATGATGTTAGACTGATTGCAGAGGGAGAAGATGCGGAAAAAGTAGGATAAGACTATTGACGCGATAGAGCGAAGTAAAGGGGAAATTGTTACGAAAATAAGCTCTTTATTGGATGAACTAAAAGTTGCGGAAGAATTTTGATATTATTGGGAAGATATAAACTATGGCAACAAAAACGATACATGTTAATGAGGATATATATAAGAGGCTGTTCAAAGTAGCAGAGCAACTCCAGACAGAGCTGAGACATTCTGTCTCTGTTGATGAAGCGATTAAAATCCTGATGGATGACTTTAAGATGAAAAATAAGATCAGTGATTTAGCAGGCACATGGGATATAAGCGAGGGAGAGGTGGAAACAATAAAGAAATCTCTCAAAGATGGATGGAGAAGATGGAAAACATCTGCATAGATACTGATATTCTAATTGACCACTTGAGGGGGCACTTGGAAACGGTAGAAGAGATAAGAAATTTCTAAGGGATATTAGCCATTTCGACAGAATAGAAGGTCTCAAATTGTATAAAATAGGTAGAAACTAAGGTAGAAAAGGGAAAAAGAAGTCTTTAAGATATTAGATGGCTGGTTGAGATATATTTTTGGGTTTGATGAGAGAAGAAACGCTGTATCTCTATAGATGAGAAAAACACAAAAGGCTTATATTCCCATTTTTATTATATCTTATATATTAGCGAAAAAAGACTGGAAAAGCTAAAGAAAAAGTATGAGGGAGTAGCGAAAAAAAACCCTGGATATGTTACCTGAGAAGATTTTTATTATTTAGCTGCCGGATTTCAAAAAGATATTACTGGACTTCAAAAGGATATAGCTGCAATAAATGAACACGATAGAATGGGATGATGATACGGAAACGGTAAAGCTAATTGATCAGACACTGCTGCCGGGCGAGTATAGGATAGTTGAGTGCAGGCGAGTGGCGGAGCTTATAGAAGCGATATTGGAGTTGAAGGTGCGTGGTGCACCGGCACTAGGCGCTGCAGGCGCATATGGTGTTGTTTTGGCATGTCTAAATGCACGAGATAGAAAAGAGCTAAGGGCTGATGTGGAGCAGCTCAAACACGCACGACCCACAGCTATTAACCTCTCCTATGGCGTTATCAGAGCGTTAAATGCAGCACTTGCTGGTAGTACAATGCTGGAGATGAAAGAGTACGCATTGGCAGAGGCGAACCGGATCGCAGTCGAAGATGTTGCCGTGAACAAGAAGCTAGGAGATTATGGTAGTGCACTTTTGGAAGATGGCGATGTCGTGCTGACACATTGCAATGCTGGTCGGTTAGCCTGTGTTGATTGGGGCACTGCATTGGGCGTAATAAGAAGTGCGATAGAGAAAGGGAAGCAGATAGAGGTGATCGCGTGTGAGACAAGACCATTAAATCAGGGTTCTAGGCTGACCTGCTGGGAACTGAACCAGGATAAAATCCCTGTTACTCTTATTACCGACAGTATGAGTGCTGCAGTGATGAGGAACAAGAAGGTGGATAAGGTGATTGTGGGTGCGGATAGAGTGGTAAAGGATGGAGTTCTAAACAAAATAGGTACTTATATGCATGCTGTGGTAGCGAAAGCGCATAAAATACCCTTTTACGTCGCTGCGCCTCTGTCCTCTTTTGATACAGAGCGGAGTTATAAGGATGTTGAGATAGAGGAACGGAGTTCGGAAGAGCTTTTATTCTTCGCGGGTACGCAAATTGCACCGCTTGATGTGAACGTGTATAATCCGGCATTTGATTTCACTCCGTTCGAGCTGATAGAAGCGGTGATTACAGAGTCTGGAGTCTATCAATCACTCAGCGCAAAATCTGTTTGATTGTGCTATTGAATGCGAAAGCTAGAGTAGAGAAGCAGGATTGGGCTACTTCAAATAGCCTTTCTTTATATACTGCAACCTCTCGGCGTCATATTCCAACCTCGAATGCGCATCAGAAGCGAAAAGCCTATATCTGCGCGTATATGCGGGCACGTCTGATTTAGGCATAGATTTGAGCTCATCAATCTCATTCCTCTTCTCTATTGCCCAATATTCTACCGGATATACGTCCGTTGCAGGATTACCATCTGCTATTTCACGCTCAAGCTCAAATATCTTGTTATATACGCCCTCCAGAGCGGTGAGTGACGTTTTTATGAGTGTATCGTTATGCTTCCGCAGCTTTCGCATCTCCGAAGGCTCCACGCACGCATCTATATTCTTCTTCAGCCATTCTATATCTCTCCCTCCCTCCTCTTCCACGGTATCAGAAATTCCAGCTACCTCTTTTAACAGCTCAAGCGTGTCTTCCTTATACTGGCCAAACTCTTCCTTCAGCACGCCTGTTAATCTCTCGATCATACTGATCAATACTTTAGTTGCGTTTTCGTAGTTGCCCAGCTCTATGCTATGCTCAACAAGTTTTATATTAGTTCTGACTCTGGCAGTGTCGGCAATCTCTTTTCCTTCGCCTTCTAAACTAGTTGCATCTCGCAAACATATTCTTAGCGCTTCATCCAAGATAGAAGTAAATTCATTCATGAAGATAGAAATCTCGAGTGCATCTATTTCTACACGGTCGTCCCCGCGAATCTTGGTTTCCATCTTCTCTATTTGATCATGTATATTCTTATAGCCTTCGCTTTCAAGCTCATTTGTACTTTCCAAATACTCCTTGCATTTGTCCAGCGCATGAGAGTAAAGGATAATCTCATACTGCTTCCTTATGTCTCCAAACGTCTTTCTTATCCAATCGAGGTCAGCAAAAGCTACTTTCTTTATCTTCGCTTTCTCTATTCTTATCTTGCCATTTACCTCGCAGCCCAGGTCAGATAACCCATCCTTTACCTTCCCTAACGCCACACGGAAATCCTTCGTACTTGGCCCATATTTATCCTCGAAATCGTGTAACGTGCGCATTAGCTCTGTATAGTGTTCTGCAATACTCATAATGTCCCTTTCCATTACCTTATCCTTTATATTCCTCCCCCTTTTCGTTACTATATATTGAACTAAGAATGACACAGCTAGCACTGCCGGGATGAAGAAGATAATAATCGTTATCGCTTCCTTATGTCCCTGGGTAAAGAGGATGGCGACGCCGAGTGCGATTAATGCCAAAAGAGTAAGTGGAACAAATATCTTATTCATAAGCAAGCCTCCTTATCTCTCGTAATCTTTCCAATTGATCAAACTTGTAGGTGAAGAGATTGGTCACAGCAGCTATATTTCGCTTTGTTATGGCTACTGTCATATGGCTTTCTTTTGAATACGCGTGCATAAATTCCTCTATTAGTCCCTTATCCACTTTCTTATTCTTGATATAATATTCCGGGACTTGAATAGCGGTGATGCTTTTATCACTGCCGATCGGAGCATTAGAAACACTGAGCTTATCCATAGCGATATGAAGTAGTGTTCCAAGGTCAAGAGGCTTGTGCAACAGAAACGGGAATATATAGCCCCATAGGCCCTTTGTCAGTTCAGAAGCGCGCGATAAAGCTACATATCCTGGCGTATCGCCAAACGATAACGCCTTTAGTGCACCATCCATAGACAATTGCATCTCCTCGGGTAACGACTCGGATTGTGATGTTCCAATAAGGAGGTCTGCGAGGCAGGATGCGATATACCGGTTATAGCGCGGGAAATAATCAGTATAATTTGGAAGATGTGCTATCTTCTGGTTATCAACGAGCATAAACGTGTTCACATGCTCTGTTAGGTTTTCCATCGCGTAATATGCGTCAATTAACACTTCCCTTTTCTCCCGCCTCTCTGCTGGTAAAACCCCAACAAAAACTACCTTTATCTCTCGCCCACTCAGCGTTTCTGCTATCTGTGGTATTATACTATTATCGCCAAACCAGGCGAAAAGGAATGCGAATTTAATGTTTTTTACTTCCTTTAAGGCGGCATCTATTTTATTAGCCGTATCAGCATCTGGCTGTGACTTTATAACGATTGGGTTAGCGTTTTTTATCTCTGTATATTCCAATAAGGGCTCTAGAATCGCACCTCCTGCGTTTCCTATTCCGATCAACAGGTATGTCATTTTATCCCTTTAAATTTTAAAACTTTTATGCGCTATTTCTCTAATTGAAAGAAAACATATATAAATATATCAGTGCCCTATCTTTTATTGATGAAGCGGCAAAGTTTGGTTGTGCTTATACTACTGACCATAGTTATATACCTCTCTTCTCCTACGATCGTGGTAGGATCTGATGAGTTGAAGAGTGGACTACTAGAGGATATTTTAGCGCAGGACAAGCCTGGATTATTTGATGATTATCGCAAATTAAACCTTGCAAAGACAACGGTGAAGACGGTAATACAAGGAATGAGCGGTGGAGAGGTGACTTCGGCTACAAAGGCCTGGGTTGATATCTCGCTCAGAATCATTGATAATTTTGAAATAATGGTAAATTTAAGCAAGAGTTCTGATCAGTCCGACCATATAAATGCGATAGAAGTCGCAGATGGATTGAACAGGTCCATAAATAGGCTCAGGGGATATGATATAGTGGAAAGAAACGGAATACCTATGCTTTCTATGCTTGCCCTTACGCGATTTTATCGCGGTGAAGGCAAATTCTTCGAAGATGCAGCGAGGAATACGGACGAGACGAAGGTGAAGATGGCATATGCACAAAATAGCTCTATTGCGTACAGAAAAGGCGGTATGACCACTGAAGCGAGCAGGATGGAGTTCGAGTGGAGGCGGCATAAAAGAATATATGAACGGGATATGAAAAGGGCATTAGAATACATAAATGATGCTAGGGTGCTGCGTGACAATGCAATAAATCCATCTTCCGGTTTCTTTGGGTCCGATTTCATGGCGATATTAAACGCGAAGGATTCGTTTGAGAGCGCGAAGGGGCTATATGTGAAGCATAATGATACGAAACTGGAGAATGAGAGCGTAATAAAAACTGAAGCAGAGATAAAAAAGACTTATCAAAGGTTGATGCTTGATACGCTTCTGCGAATTCTAATTTATCTCCTTATCCTTTCCACCATTACCTTTATATTATGGACTGATTTCAAGAGATGGGGTGAGGAATTAGATGACACGAGGTTGGGCGAAGAGCTTATTGTTTAAATACATAAATATTAACGCAAGGGAAAAATATGTGGATGAAGCAGTTTCCGGGGGAAGGGTATAAAAGAATGTTATTTTATCTCTTGGTGCGGTCAACAGGTACTTAGAGTTAATTGTAATGTAATAGAGGGCAGGGGAAATGCGAAAAGAAAGAAAAACGATAGCGATTTTGGTTGCAGTTTTTGCGCTTTGCTTGCTATTGGTGAATACCACTACAGCCGATAGTCTAAGTGTAAGCACTCCGACAAAGGTAAGCGTAGTATTTGACCAGCCCCGGGCTACTACGCCTACCTTTACCGCTTCAACAAGCGTCACAATCACAAATAATCTAAATAAAACTGTTGAGTATTTTGTGTCTGACCGCACCAACAAACCGGGATTGATAGACATTGCACCTTCTCCTTCTTCCGGAAAAATTGTGCCATTCGGGTCTGCGAAGGTACCACTCACAATTACGCTCAGCAGCAGTCTAAGCGAAGGGGAACATAAGGGCCAGGTGGAAGTGATAGGAGATGATAAAAATTATCAAATCGATATCCCGATCAGCATTATACATAATGCGAAGTTAGGGGTTTCACCAACTTCCGTTACTTTTGAAAAAATAGACGCAACCGAGTCAAGGAGCAAAGCAAAAACAGTTACCTTTTCGGAAGTGCTGGGATATAAACCGATAAGAGTGACTTTAAATAGAAGATCCGGAAATGATTGGATGTCTTTCGGTCTTGATAGGCCAGAGAATACCAAGGGGAGCTTTGAACTGCCCGCAGGTGGTTCTAAATCGATTACATTCAGTTTTGAGCCCAGCGGGATCACACCGGACAATTGCAAAAGATACTACTCATGGACATACAGCGTTTCAAGCACAGAAGGAGCCGGAAGCAGCACAATTAATTTAAAAGGTGAGATTTGCTGCCCGGCTAAACTATCCTATAACTCCCGCGCCTCCATGACAATAAAATTTGATAGACCTAGGACAGAGCGTCGTACTTATCGTACAACGGCTAAGATCTCGGTTAGCAATAAGGGCTGCATGCAAATGTATCTTACACCTCCAAGCGTAACAAACCCTTCTGCCAATGTCACACTATCGGTAGGGAAGTACCCCTCTTCTGTTAGCGGTTATGATTCTGAAGATATAGAAATAGGTATTTCTGCCCCTTATTATGCCTCTGAAGGAACACACTACAGCACATTGTATCTGGATGCAGGAGATGCGGGTGAGGGCAAGGTAGACATAACAATAGAGATATTATGGCCGGTGGATTTCAAGATTTCTTCTGATTCTGATTATTTTACGCTCTCTCCGCCATCTATTGATTTTGGGTCATTAGAACTGAAAGAGCGGGGCTATGAAATGCGAGAAATGAACCTAACATTAACAGAGACCTATTGGTATAAACCGGTTCAGAACCTACGCCTTTCCCCTAGAGGCGAATACGGTAAATGGCTAAAAGGCGTGCGGAAATACCCTGAAATACCGCCTGGCGAGTCACGGAATTTTACGGTCAAGATAAAACCGGGATTAGAGGCGGTGCCTGAGGACTATTCGTGGATGTGTGACCTAAGTGCGGAAGAGATAAAAGCAAAGAGAATAGAAGTAAATGCAACGATCGTACCGATGAATATCTCGCTGAGGATAGAAAGGTTCAAATCATTTAGAAACAGTTCTCTTTATTCTCGCTATCCATCCACAGAGGATATGATATCAAATGGGGTAGCGATATTGGAACTTGCCAAGGAAGGCGAAACAGGTAAAGGGGACTGGAAAAAGATACAGATCTTGACAGAGGGAGCACTTTCGCTACTATCAGCGTTGAATGATACCCTTGTATTTACAGAGAATAAGACGTACGGAGAAGCAGTGGAGAGCTTATTGATTTCTTCTGTATCTCTATCCTCAATAGCTGCTAATTCAGATCTGAAGAGTTTGGAACTATCAGACTATGCAGAAGCCATTTCTGTGGGTGCGGATACGACAAGTGAGGCGGTGATGAAGGCGGAGGCGAAAATGCTTGAATTGCGTGGGTGGGAGATAAAGAATGCAGTGGCACACGCAGAGGCAAGGGGCGATATACGCAGCTTAAAGGCAGAAGAGAATGTGCTTAACGCTTCCCTTTCAAATCAATACGCAGCTACGATATACGGTCCCAGTCTGCTCAGTGACAAAGAGAAGCGATTAGGATGTCTCGAGGAGGAATCTATACTCATGGATAAGCATGATGTATTGGTAAGTGCTGCAAACGATCTGCGGTTTGACGCGGAAAATATGATTTTTGATAGCAAGGAGAAAGACCTTGTTAGAATCTGGGATCTATATCTGCTTTTAAATCCTTATGACTACGATAATGCTTCTAGGAACTATTGGTTAGCCCAGCGGAAATTAGAGGATGCATCAAAGAAGTATAGGATAGCAGGTGAACTACTTATGGCCAAGAATACAAAAGCGGATTTATATGGGCTAAAAGGTGCGTGGAGTCATATTTTTTTGTTGTTCATCTTTGTGTGTTTGTTGTATGCAGCAGCACTAATCTATACGATAGGCCGGATCTTTATTGGCACAATGGCTTATGTGAGGGATGTGCATGATCGAGAAGAGGGAGATATTGTGGTTACGTAACTGCACCACAACCCTTATAGTTGACTTTTTACCATAATCGGAACTGTACCTCCTATTATAAGCTGTTTTATACTAAACAGTATCTGTTTTTTGTAACTTTCTGCCACAGAGAGCACAGAGGGCCCAGAGATGCATTTTCCGTACCATACTCCTATCTCCACTCTCTGTGCTCTATGTGAGCTCTGTGGCGGTCATATAGAGTTCTAAATTACACATGCGCAGTAGTAGGTTTATACCATATCAAAAATTGTATATGGCTCACTCCTGGACTATATCACTCAGCATCTCTTAGTTCTTCCCGCCATTACATTTCACTCTTGTAAAACACCCATACGCGGGGTTCTTCTCGCCAAACTATTCAAGCAGTGCATCCATCACATCTCCCCGTGACTTGCCCTTCATTTCCTGTTCCTTTATCAATCACTAGATAAGCAGCAAATGATGCAGAAGGACTTATCTTTCTTCTAGGTATGCAGCCAGAAATGTCCCGCTATCTTATCCCGTGCTCTTCTGTCATGGTTACACCTCTTTACGCTTTCCAACAATTTCCCCTTTTACGGATTAATTTAGAATACCTTGTTAAGGATACAAAAGATTTTCCCTAAAGAAGTTAGGGGTTTAATGAAAACCCAGCTAAAAAATAGAAATACAATATGCGTTAATCTATGTTCAAATCTTAAGAAAAAGAGCAAAAAAACTTCCGAAGAAGAAACAAAACGAAATTTTTTTAAATACATGAGTGCAGATATATTATTCATAAGATTTGCATAGGTAGAAAAAAATGGCGAAGATAAATAAATTTGTGGTTGTTGGATGCGCAGGTATGGGTGGATTAGCGGCGATGATGGCAAAGCGAATGGAGCCCTCGTTGGACGTAACGTTGATACGAGAAGAGGAGAATTTCTTGCGAGATGCGCGACCCCTTATATCTCCGCAGAGAGAGCGACAGTAGAGGCTTCAGCCAAGGTGATGGAAGGCATGAAATAGGTGAGTGTGGGTTGAAGGTGGATGAAAAAGAATGAAGTTAGGAATAGTAATTTATTCGGATGATTCGGAAACCGTATGGAATGCTTTCCGGCTTGGCAATTTCGCATTGAATGAGGGCGACGAAGTAAAGGTATTCTTACTCGCCCGAGGCATGTGCCTAAAAATTCGGCAATCTGAAGGTTCTGAGATGTGTCCACTGTCAACGATGAAAGATTTGTATGATGTAATAAGCGGTAGCGATAATGTTGTCACATTTTGAGTACAAACAAGAAAAATTCAAAAATGATTAATTAGCCACAGAGACCACAGAGGAGACAGAGGGAAAATAACTCGGTGCTCTCGGTGTACTCGGTGGTAGAGAAAATATACCTTATATACAATGAAAGCATCTTATTTTTTTCCTGCTAATGGCAAAGTGCTGGGTTATCGCTAATGATATTGGTGTCAATGAAGGAGATATTATACTGAAAGGGATAAACATCTATGAGTGAAAATCAGATATTTGAAGACGGTGCAGAAGAATATGATGAGTGGTTTAGTGAACACTGGTTTGCCTACAAGTCAGAAGTTCGGGCTTTAGGAACGTTCATACCAAAAAACCGTAAAGGTTTGGAGGTAGGGGTAGGCACAGGGCGATTTGCGGTTCCTCTTGGTATCCAAATTGGTGTAGAACCAGCAAGAGCGATGGCGGATATTGCAAGAAAGCGTGGAATAACAGTATATGAAGCAAAAGCAGAGGAACTCCCTTTTGATAATGCATCTTTCGACTTTATTTTGATGTCCACAACTATATGCTTTTTACACAATCCTATGCAGGCACTCCAAGAATCAGCAAGAGTTATTAAATCCGGCGGCAATATTATAATCGGAATGATAGATAGCGATAGTTTTCTTGGCAAGGTCTATGACTTAAAGAAGAAGAATAGTAAGTTTTATAGATATGCTCACTTTTACTCGGTTAATCCTGTTTTGGAGTGGGTTAGAAAATTAGGTTACGGTCATATCAGAATTTGTCAAACAATCTTCAAAAACCCGGAAAAGATAACCGCTATTGAGCCTGTTAAAGACGGTTATGGTAGCGGATGTTTTGTTGTGATTTCTGCACAATCGCTAAGGTTGTAGCGTGTGAATCTCGGGAGACGACAAAAAAATATGGTGCCCTAACAAATGCAAACAGAGATTGATGATGAAATTGTTACATTTTAAACGCACCGCCGAAACACGCGCATTTCGTTCGGGACTCTATGAATTACACCAAATCAAGCACCTCCTTAATAAACTTACCCTCACCGACATTATTTATCACGTTTCCAAGCCTCTCCCGACCCGGTTTTGTCTTGTATTTGACTAACGTCTTCGCAACGGCATCAACCAACCCCGGAATCTCATCTTTCGTGCAGAACGACTTTAACATTATGCCGTCGGCCGGTCTTCTTGCATCGTTGCCTCCGATCCACATCGTGTATCCTCGCTCCGTCTCGATCACAGCCTCGTGTGGACAGCCTCGGATGCACCCTCCGCAGGAAATGCACTTGTCGCGGTCAATTACCGATTTACCATGCACAATAGAGATTGCATCCACCCTGCACAGTTCTGCACATCGTCCGCAACCATTGCACTTCTCTTCGTCTACTTCTGGACGAACCTGACCCACAAGCCCGATGTCGTGGCGTTTTGCCCTGCTGCAGTCATTGGGACAAGCGGAAATACCGATCTTAACCTTGTGCGGCGTCAATCTTTGTGCAAACGCCATTGTGAGCTCCCCTGAAAGTTCCTTTGTCTCGACAAGCCCTTTTGTGCAGTAGTCCAGACCAACACATGACGATACATAGCCCATCCTGATAGTTGCAAGTCCGCTGGCATAGACCTCAGCCATCAGTTTATCCACCTTCGTACCTGGAACACCCTGTATCTCCACGCTTTGTCTGGTTGTAAGTTCGACTGTTCCATCGCCGTACTTATTTGCGAGTTCTGCCGCCTTTGCAAGATAATCCGCAGTCGTAAGCCCGGAATTAGTTTTTAGCTTGACATAGAACGTGCCTTTGATTTCGCCTACAACACCCTGGTAATCACAAGCCCAGTAGAACGTGACTTTCTCGCCTGCATCAAGACGTCGCTTCAGTTCCCAGTTGAACCGCAACATCTTAAGTCCTGCGAATTCTTCGATTCTGTGAAGATGGACGTCTTGCTTCGTCTCAATGTATCCCGCTTTCTCCGCAGCATTGATCAATTCAACGCCCTTAGCAGTTCTTCCTATGAGCGTGGTCCAGCCTTTGTCCGAACCCATGAATCCAGCAGAAACGTCAGCGAGTTTTGCGACTGCGTCCCTACAGATGACGCAGCCATCTTGGACACATCCAGCATCCCACAGGTCATCCAGATCAAACTCATAAGTGCCTTCTTCGGTCATAACGACCAGTTCATCAAGATGTATGCGGGCTTTTCTGACCTTACTGATGTCCACATCCTTTTCTGCCAGGAATCTGGTTAATTTATCGTAATTGAAGTTCTCGGTACAGAACAAGCCAATGACATATGCTATGTTCGGTACTTTGATCCGCTCACCGTTTTCGCCAACTTCATATCCATGTGCCATAAGTCCAGGGAAGAACTGTGTTTTTCTCACGCCATAGACATGACATGGCAGCCCGACCACAGCAGCATTCGTTATATCGCCTGCATCCTTGATTGCCGCGAGTACGGGAACCGCCGAATATTTCGAGCCCGCGGTCTCCAGCAATTCCGTTTTTGTCCGGACAACGCGAGAACTCGGCTTTCCCATATCTCCTGTTGCCACCACGCCATCTACCAATCCCTGATCCAAGCAGTAAGACAGCAAAGCCGTCACAGCACCACCATCATGACCTGCTTTTAGAATCGCAGCATCGGTCGCACGCGCCGCTAGCACCGTTTCATACTGTCCAAGCAGTGCAGGTGGTTTTGCTTTGAATCCAAAGATCTTCGGACTAATCTTAGAAGCAAACGTCATCACCCGCTGACACACGTCCTTACAAGCACCCTGCCCGTTTCTTGGACATTCTTCCTTCAGTGTGGGGCCTGCTTCCCCAAACTCTATTCGGTCGTTTGGGCAGACGGCAACGCATGCACCACAGAATGTACACATCCCTGTATCAACAATCTCATCCTTCAAAAACCAGTTATAATCTGCCATATATATTACAGTGTCTTCTCTTTACTTACTTACTTACTTACGCACTCAGCATCTGCTTAAGGTCCTCCTCCGGGTTGCCGGTCAGGTGCAAATCATACTTTTCTATCAAGACCGCTAAAATGTCGCCATTCACCCACGCGGGAGGCACGGGACCCAGATATATGCCTTTGACGTCAAGCGAAAGCAGACTCCAGAGTATAGCTACTGCTTTTTGCTCCATCCAGCTCAGGACTATTGTAAGTGGTAGTTCATTTATTCCTATGCCAAAGAGCTCGGCAAGGGCGGCAGCAACGTCAATGGCATCTATCGCATCGTTACACTGACCTATATCAATAAGTCTTGGAATGCCGTCTATTTCGCCCAAATCCAAATCGTTGTATCTGAATTTACCACATGCAAGCGTAAGCACAATAGTATCCTTAGGTAGAAGCGTGACAAACTCGCGGTAGTATTCCATTTTCACAGTCGGTGCATCACAGCCACCTACGAGGAAGAGGTGACGTATCTTTCCTTCTTCTACCAACTGTTTAATCTTGTCTGCCAGGGATAGAATCACCGATTTTGAAAATCCCGTAGTTAACACGACCTCACCCGCTTTTTCTTCCAGCTCGGGCAACGATTTCGCTTTCTCTATAACAGCAGTATAATCGTATCCCGCCATATGCTTCACATTGGGCAATCTACAAGGCCCTGTTGTGAACATTCTGTCTCTGTATTCTTCTTTTGGTATAAGAACGCAGTTTGTTGTCCCAAGAATAGCACCGGAGAATTCAGCAAATAATTTGCGCTGGTCGGTCCACGATTTTCCTAGATTGCCCACCAAATGCTTATACTTCTTCAACTCCGGATAACCATGAGCAGGAAGTAATTCCGAGTGCGTGTACACTTTTATTCCTGTTCCTTCTGTTTGTTTGAGCAATTCCACAAGCGCTTTCATACTGTGTCCCGTAGCGATAATACCCGGCCCTTTTACTGTACCTGTCTGCACACTGGTGGGTTTTGGCACACCGAAAGACTTGTTATGGGCTTCCTTCAGGAGCCTCATCGTCTTTACGTTCATCTCTCCTGCCTTTATTGCAAGCCCTACCAGTTCTCCCGCGTCAAAGTTAACATTCGTGAACGTTGTGTAGAACGCTTCCTCAACAAAAGCGTCTATCTCGGGATCGGTGTATCCCAGCTCTCGCGCATGATACAAATATGCACTTATTCCTTTCAGTGCAAATATTAGATTGTCCTGCAGTCGCGCCACCGTAGGTTCTTTGCCGCATACTCCTTTTACTGTACACCCAGTCCCTTTTGCCGTCTGGGAGCACTGATAACAAAACATTTCCAGATTTTCCATTTTTATACCTCGTAACGAACAGATAACACGTTTAGCCTTATATACTTTGTTATTGCCCTATAAAAATCGGATATTTGGTTTATCTGCTTATATGCTATAGGCTAATTGGGGGATAATGTCAAACGGTATAGGAATATTTATTGTATGTATATGGAGAAGAAGTGGAGTAAAAAATGCATGCTTTGAAACCAAAACTGGACGAAAAGGACAAGAAAATTATTGCTCTTGTTCTCAATAACCCGAAGATTTCGCAGAAGGACATAGGAGACAAGGTAAAACTGTCCCAACCCTCAGTTGCATCGCGGTTAAAGCGACTGAGAGAAAGGGGATTTGTAGAAGAAATCACAGGTATGAATCTCACTAAAGTCGGGCTTTACATTGCTAAGGTAGATGTTACTGTGAACAACTCGGCAGAGATAATCAACACGTTCAAAGACTGCCCGTTCTTTCTAAACGCGCTTATTACAAGCGGAAAAACCAATATGTGTTTGTTCTTTGTGAGCGAGAATGTAGCGACTCTGGAAGCTATTGTGAATTATCATTTGCGTCTACATCCGGAAGTACAATCAATTGATTTTAATATCGTTATATCGTCCGCAAAAGATGTGGTTATGCCAGTAAGGATGAATAGGGGGCAATTCGAGCGAAGCCCGTGTGGTGTGGATATTGAGCCAGGTCATTGTCCCTATTATAGAGAGAACAAGTGCCTGGGCTGCCCGGCAATAGGGCACTATAAGGGTAAAATATGGTGACTTTTTTTGCAATACGACGGTGAAATTTCAAATCTGCATAGATGTTAGAATGGAACCTTATATTGCTCTTTTATAGTTGTATGTAGGTATATAGTATGTTATCCCTGAGGGATGGGTAATGGTAGTGCAGCCGGTTCTGTGGGTGGGCTCATAATAACTCTGGCGTGGATTACGCCAATATGGAGTGGACTATGAGTTCTATTCGGCAAATGCAAGGAGGGGCCATATAATACAATGTGAAAAAAAGGGGATGTGCACATATCGTTGCGGATTTGTGTTGTTATTGCTGTGTCTTTATTGATTATTATCCTAATAGCGGAGGTGATGAAGTGGAATATGAAATCGAATTGGAAAGGAAATGCGAATGGGTAGTTGATTTCTCATATTATTCTTACACTTTAGCTACATACATGATCACATCTGGTCTACATGAGCTACAGCATAACCGGTATGATACAGCCCTACCCGGGAATAAGGCGACCAATTCCTCGTATCATCAGAACATCTATAATGAATATGAGACCCCCGGGAATATACACTATCGTGATCCCGCTAATATGAACTGTGAAGACTGTCACATAAATCGAGCCCGTTACGCATATGCAAGTGGCGAGCCCTGGAATGCACAACAGGGTAACTGGGCTCCTTTCCGCCACAAGAACCTGACCGCAAATATGGAAAGCTTAGATGGATGGTGCGATTACAAGACTGATACGGTTTGTGTTGCATGTCATATCGCAGATGGCGATTTTAGCCCACTTGCATTTCCCAATGATAATGGCGGACTGCGTATAACAATATATTCTGAGCCTGGTGTGGCGGTGGATTATACGTATTACTGATATATCTGTATCTCTGTATACGTTTTGTGATACGATCAAACTATGCTATAGATCACGTTCGGAGATCGTTTTCATTATTTGACTCGCTACAGGCGGGCATCCGGAAACAAAAACACCTCGCTTTTTGTGCTGTTCTGTGCAGTTACCGATACAGAGCGTACCGCATGGGACCGACTCATGCCCCTTCCCAATTGCAATAGTAACCTGCTTTTGCTCTGGGAAGTAGTTGAACACTTTATCTCCGTATCGTTTCAGGAACATAAAAAGTGTGGACTGGCAGGCACTGCACGACTTTTCATCAAGTATTGTGACACCGGGGAACCGTATCGATAAGTTCTCGGGAGGGCGTTCAAAAGGCGAGCAAAAATCATGCCATGTAGCAGGATTCACATGTATCCGGGAGATGTCAATCACGCCGTATCCTCGCTCAGCGCCAATACGCAGGTGTGGCACATCTTCTGCATTCAGTCCCATGAGTGCGCATGCAACCGCATCTGCTGCGAATGGATCTATCCCCGCCACAACAAGATCGAGTTTCTTCGCCTGTCCTGCACTAGGCCCCAGCCCTTCCATTCCTGTAGTGCCATCAACAATCGATAGATGTGGACGAAGAACGGATGACATATCGGCAATAGCTATATTAAGTGGTCGATCACAAACATTCTCTATTTGGGGTAGCATATGGAGCTCGATCTTTGTACGGCGCCACAGACAGCCTTTCATATTCTTCACTGCGAGCGTAACGACCGTGTGCATGTGTGTTTTCATTACCGGGATTGAAACGACAACGTCATACTCGACCGCTTCCGGGCAGACAGTAAGTGCAGATATAGCAACGCCGTCTTCGACGATCACATGAACTGGCTGCCGGGCGTCCATATCAATCAAAGGACAGTTGCGCTCACGAGCAACAGACGCAATACCGGTTGCTTCGAACGCAGCCATTGTTTTGACTCCTGCTATTGGACTCTCACCAATAGCGACAGTTGCTCCTGCCTTGCGGAACAGATCAATTGCTGCTGCTACAACCTGGGGGTTGGTTGTGATGCCCGATTCGGGACTGGCAATTCGGCCGGCATTCGGCTTTAGAAGAACTCGCTTGCCCGTAACTGCAGCGAGGTTGATTTGTGCGAGAACCGCTCTCGTGTTATCATATGCGCCTTCTCCCGTAGCGACGTGGACATGAGGATTAGACAAGTCATCACTAAATGGAGTTGGCTGCAGTGATTTTATATTCATCTTAT
>QENH01000187.1 GCA_003336485.1 Candidatus Methanophagales archaeon | reverse complement strand
TTCAAGGTAATAATGTGAAGATATTCCCCGACCGAGAAGCCCTGCTCCCTTTTCTTTGTGTGCCTGTTGATTGTTTCGATTAGCTTTATCTCCTCTGCTATCTGATGTAGCGCCAGCGGCGCAGCAAATTGGTATCTGTGGTGGTATTCGGTTTCTTCTTTATCCAGCCCCAGAAATATTTGATATACCTTTTCTGCCGATCCAAGATACTTTAATATGGTGGTTTTAGCCCTCCCGTCCACCCAATGCGTTTCTCCTATCGATAGATACGTTTTACCTTTCACCTTCTTCTTCACGAAATGCATGACAGACTTTAGTTAGTCTGTAGCATATAAAAACCTTTCTGTTTTTATTGCTATAACCCCTTATCTGGCAGATATAGACAGGTATAAAACAAAAAGTAGTAAGCGAAAAGTTAGTCTATATGATTTGGGCGAAGAAGAAAAGTAAAACTCGTTCGATAGCGCGTATTTTTGCAAAAAACCGAAATATACCGCTTCATAAAAAACGAATATCTGTATAATTTTTCGCTATTGGCGAAAGTCAAGTTCATCTCTAAGCGATTAATTGCTATCTCTAAAATAAATTCATTCTTTCTACACAAAAAGCTTAAACCGGAAGGATATGCATAACCGCGGTATATCTTCCTCTTACCATCTTCTCATTTAGCATTGATAGTTTAGACATTCCAAGGGTGGATAATCAAAATCATCCATCCTTTATTATTTCCATAAATTCCGCTTCACTAATTAGCCTCACGCCAAGCTTCTCCGCCTTCTCCCGCTTGGACCCTGCTTCCTCACCTGCCACCACATAATCCGTCTTCTTCGATACGCTCGACGCCACTTTACCACCTAATTGCTCCACTAAGCTCTTCGCTTCCTCACGCGCGATAGTTATTCGGCCTGTAAACACAAACGTCTGCCCTTTTAATTTCGCTTCTGTCGCAGCCTCTTTCTTTTCATACCACACCCCAGCCCGCTCCAACTCACCTAACAAATCCTTCGTGCCGCCCTGCTCGAAGAACAGAATAACGCTTTTTGCTACTTCCGGTCCTACCTCTAGTATGCTCACTAAATCATCATAACCTGCATTCTGCAATGCCTTCATATCACCGAAATTATCAGCGAGCAGAGTTGCCGTATGCGCCCCCACGTGCCTTATTCCCAGAGCATATATGAGCCGAGAGAGAGTAGCATGCTTGCTCTTTTCCAGTGCATTCATTATCTTCCGTGCCGATTTGTCGCCCATCCGATCCAACTTCAAAAGGTCTCTTTTTGTTAAGAAGAACAAATCAGCGGCATCAGAAATCAGTTCCCGATCACATAACTGCTCTATCACTTTCTCACCCAGTCCATCTATGTTCATTGCACGGAGCGAAGCGAAATGCTTTAGCCGCTCCTTCAATTGTGCAGTGCAGGAAACACCAATACACCGCACAATTGGTCCCTCTTTCAAGACCTCCGCACCACAGATCGGGCACCTATCTGGCATCCGGAATTCTTTCTCCGCGCCTGTGCGCTTCGATTTTATCACGCTCACAACCTCCGGTATAACATCGCCTGCCCTTTCCACCACTACAGTATCTCCTATTCGGACATCCTTCCTTCTCAATTCATCTTCGTTATGCAATGTCGCCCTACTTACAGTCACACCACTTATCTGCACCGGCGCTAATATCGCAACAGGCGTTAAAGCGCCTGTACGCCCCACCTGCACCACAATGTCATTCACTGTTGTAAACTCTTCCCTCGCAGGAAACTTGTATGCAATTGCCCACCGTGGACTACGCGAAATGAGCCCCAATCTTTCTTGATACTCTATCAGATTTACCTTCACCACCATACCATCAATCTCATAGTCCAGTTCATCTCGTTTCTCTTTCACTTCTTCATGATACGTGATCACGTCCTCAAACTCCTTAAACCGCCTTATCAATGGGCTTACTTTAAAGCCTATCTTACGCAAATGCATTAATACGTCCCACTGCGTTGAAAACGTCTCCCCTTCCGTTCGCCCAATACCATAGGCAAAGAAATCAAGAGGACGAGCTGCTGTAACTCTCGAGTCAAGCTGTCTTACTGATCCAGCCGCTGCATTTCTTGGATTCGCAAACATTTTCGCCCCCTTCGCGCCTAACAAATCATTAAGCTCTTTGAATTTGCTCACGGGTATGAATACCTCGCCTCTTACTTCCAGTAAAGGCACGGTCTCTGAGAGGATACATAACGGTAGAGTCTTTACAGTCTTAAGATTTTGTGTTATATTCTCGCCCGTCTTCCCATCACCTCTTGTACTCCCCACTATGAAGACGCCATTCTCATACACGAGTTCCATTGCCAGTCCGTCTATCTTCGGCTCCACCACGTACTCTATCTCTTCCACGCCAAGCATCCGCCTCACCCGCTCATCGAAATCTCTTACCGCCATCTCGGTATTAACACTATTCAAACTTAGCATCGGTATGCTGTGCTCGTACGTGCCGAATTCCGCTACCGGCTTCGCCCCTATCCGTTGTGTTGGCGAATCAGGTGTTATCAACTCGGGATACTTACTCTCAAGCTCCTCTAACTCCACGAATATCCGGTCATATTCGGCATCTGAAATCTCCGGCTCATCCAAAACATAATATCGGTAATTGTGATAGTGAATTTTTGCCCTCAACTGCGCTATATAGCCCGTTACTGTTTCCTTTCCCCTTTCACCACCCATGATTTATATATTATGCCAGTATTATGATTAATACAATGAGGTAAAAGAAACATGGCAGAAGAAGCGGAAAAAACGGAGACATTAATACCCAGTCCTGATTACTTAGCCAGTGGTGTTCATATAGGAACGCAGCAAAAAACAGGTGATATGAAGAGATTTATCTACCAGGCAAGACCCGACGGTTTGTATCTCTTAGATATAGAAACTTTAGATGATCGACTGAAGTCAGCAGCACGGTTTTTGGCAAATTATGACCCGTCCTCCATATTGGTCGTATCTTCAAGAGAATATGGACATCATCCAGTGAGCATGTTCGCAGAGGTTACAGGGGCTGTTGCGATAGTCAAGAGGTTCATACCAGGAACGTTAACGAATCCCGGATGTGAGTACTTCACTGAGCCTGCCATACTGGTCGTGACGGATCCAATGACAGACGAGCAGGCATTAAGGGAAGGCGTGGCTGCAGGCCTACCTATCGTGGCGCTATGCGATACAAACAATTCAACTTCTGAGCTGGATTTTATCATTCCCACGAATAACAAAGGTAGGAAAGCGCTTGCCACTGTTTATTGGCTGCTTGCAAGAGAAATGTTGCGGGAGAGGCTTCGTAGCGTAGGTAAAGAAGAAAGTTTCATATTCAATTACACTGTAGATGATTTCGAGGCTGATATGTAGTGTAGTGTAGTGTAGTGTAGTGTAGTGTAGTGTAGTGTAGTGTAGTGTAGTGTAGTGGATGGAGCTGAGAAGTGAGAAGACCGGTAGTGGCGGGAGCCTTTTATGAGGGTGAAAGAGCAGGTTTGGAAAGGCAGTTAAATGATTGCTTCGTCGGTATAACGAGAGAAGAAGAGGGGCGTGTTATTGGTGCGGTAGTACCTCATGCAGGGTATATGCATTCGTGCAGTGTGGCTGCGAGTGCCTACGCCAAACTACCCGGCGCGGACATCTTTGTCATCATCGGCCCTAACCATCAAGGAATAGGTTCGCTCGTTGCTGTTTCCACGGAGACCTGGGAAACGCCTTTAGGTGCGGCAGATATAGACGAAGCATTTGTAGATGCACTACCAACGCGGATTATAGACCGCGATGAAAATGCGCATAGATTCGAGCATGCAATAGAAGTTCAACTCCCTTTTCTTCAATTCCTCTTTCATGAAACATTCACTTTCGTCCCTATCTGCATGAGTTTAAGCGATGAAGATACTGCGAAAGAGGTAGGAAATGACTTAGCAGACGCGATTGCAAAAACGGATAAGAAAGTGGTTATGCTTGCATCTTCTGATTTTACCCATTATGAACCCGAAGGGATAGCAAGGGATAAGGACGAATACGTAATCGAAGCGATAAAAGAGTTAGATGTATCTAAGTTCTACAATAGAGTGTATGCACGAAATGTGACAGCATGCGGCATTGGACCGATAGCAGCAGTGATGCATGCGGCAAAAAGACTCGGTGCAAGGGCAGGGGAATTAGTGTCATACGCAACAAGCGGAGACAGCACTGGTGATCGGTCCAGCGTTGTCGGATACGCAGCCATCACATTTTCTTAATTCCTAGTTTTTTGAGACATGCGAAGGAAAAAGACAAAGTACGGTTGTAGGGTATTTTTTGACGAGCTATCGGAGAGCGACTATGTAATAAAAGGAAATGGGATGACGGCCATTATTACCCCTACCTGTGCGAGATGCGATAGACTCTTTGGCGTTGGAGAAGTGGAAGAAGTAGAGAAAAGGGGGAATATAGCTAGGCTAAAAATAAACGATTTGACATCCGCTCTTAACATCTATACAAATAAACAATATGGGACCACAAATACAGTCGATAAAAGAGACTTCATAGCTTTTAGCGGTATCTTGCATACACGTGAAGGTACAAGGGACTTTAGCGTACTGGCTGAAGAGGTAGAGGTGGTAGAGGAGAACGTAAGAAATAATTGGGTGCTAACCACGGCAAAGAGGACAATGGAACGGATAGAAAAGCTCCGAAACCGGTCTTTTGAGTGGCAAAGCTCCACCATTGCTGAAGATGATGTAAAAAAGGAAGCTTTTATGAAAGCGCAGGAGCACTATGCGATTTGTGATGACAAACTGGATGAACTAGCGGAGATGGCGATAACGGCGGTAAAAGGCGTGTGGCAGAATCACAGTAAAACGACGAGGGAGATGATATTAGAGCTATTAAAAAATACTAAGTGTATGGAGCATGATAAATTAATAAAAGAGCTTATGAAGAAAGGGTTAGAGGAAGCGTGGGTAGAGGAAATAATTGACGAGCTTATTGAGGGCGGGCACTGCTATGCACCTGAGACAGGAGTGCTGGAGGTTGTAGAAGGATGACTGTGGAATTGATAGAAAAAGGGAAATGGATGCAATTACCGCGAGAGGTTCTGATTGGTCATGATGTGCTACAAGAGATAGGTACAGTGTGTAAGCAGTTAGATATGGGTAAAAAAGCCATTATTGTTACAGGCAGGAAGACAAGAAAGATAGCGGGAGAGAGTGTGCTTGAGATTTTATCTGATGCCGGATACGAAATCAACCTGGTAGAAGTGAGTTCTATAAATAGGGAAAACATAGAAGGCGTGAAAAAAAAGGCTCTGGAAGATAAAGCTGAGTTCATGCTCGGCGTGGGTGGAGGAACTAAAATAGATACAGGTAAAATAGCTGCTTTTGAACTCCACGTACCATTTATCGCTGTTCCTACTATCGCTTCTCACGACGGAATAGCATCGCCAAGGGCATCTATAAAGGACAAGGATCGGGGCAATAGTCCTGTTTCCATTCAGACGCATGCACCACTGGCAGTTGTCGCCGATACAGGCATATTAGCTTCGGCCCCTTACAGGTTTACTGCTGCGGGCTGTGGCGATATTCTTGCTAACTATACTGCTGTCCGGGATTGGCAACTTGCAGACCGCATAAGGAACGCGGAATTCAGCAGTTACGCCGCGGCCCTCTCAGAGATGACTGCAAATATGATTATGGAGCACGTCAATGAGATAATGAAAAAAGATGAAAAATCAACCGGGACGGTGGTAAAGGCATTGGTCTCCAGTGGTGTTGCAATAAGCATCGCAGGATCATCCGCACCTGCTTCTGGCTCAGAGCATAAATTCAGTCATGCTCTGGATATGATAGCGGAAAAACACGCGTTACATGGCGAACAATGCGGTGTCGGTACCATAATGATGACCTACTTGTATGGCAATAACTGGCAGCAGATCCGAGAAGTGCTGAAGAAGATAGGCGCTCCAACGACCGCAAAAGAATTAGGCGTTAAAGATGAAGAGATAGTGGAAGCGTTGACACACGCTCATGAGATAAATCCGGGCAGGTATACGATATTAGGCGATTTGGGACTCACACATGAAGCGGCAGAAAGACTTGCACTCGCTACCGAGGTGACCGGATAAAGATGGAAGAAGGAAGGATAGTAACATTAATCGGTGCAAAATATGCAAAAGTAGGAGAAGAGTTCTTCTTTTTAGGGCTCTCTGAGAGATGCGATCTGTGCAAGTTGAAACATTCTTGCATGACCCTCGCGATTGACAGGCGATATCGGATAGAGAAAGTAAGAGATGAGATAACGCATGACTGTTATATCCACGAAGATGGCGTATGTGTAGTAGAAGTAATAGAACCACCTGTAAAGGTAGCGATAGAAGCTAAATTCGCTTTCAAAAATTCTAAAATCGTGTTTACGTCACCGAAATGCGAAGAAACAGATTGCGTGCACTATGACTCTTGCCACCCCGCGGGTCTGAGAGAAGGGGATAATTGTACTATAATAGAAGTGACCGATGATACTAGTGTGGCATGCAAAAAAGGGCGAACGTTAAAAGTAGTGAAAATGCTCCGAGAACGCAAATAGGTGATTCGTGGCTGTATAGCATAGGTCTTCTAAAACAATGTCTAATACTACTTTCGTGGGCGTAGATCATGGTACTGTCGGAATAAGGTTCGCAGGGTTAGAAGATGGAAACAGGCGCGCTATATCGGTTTTCGAGCTTTCGCGAAAGACAGCCGCAGAGATGAGCGGCGAGAAGATATTAAGGGCGATAGAGGCTGGATTAGATATAGAAGAGCTAAAATTAACGGCCATGACTTATTCGATGGGTGATGATTTTTCCATTATAAAGAATATAAAAAAGGTACAGAATAGAGGGCTAAAAAGTGAAAAAGGGGCTGGTGCAAGGATCGGTGGTGGCACTAAGGTGTTTGATGCGATAAAAGATGCAGGAATACCCACGATACTGATACCTGGCATACATGCAGGGAGCGAAAAAATAGATCCGCGAATGAAGTTCTTTTCCCATTGCGCGAGCCCGGAAAAGGTGGGTGTTGCGTATAACATATATAAAGCAGGGAATGAGAACTTCATTTTCTCTGACATCAGCTCTAATACCGTTACGATGGCTGTTGCAAAAGGGAGAATAATAGGGGCGATAGATGCATGTGTCCTCGCACCGGGCTTGTATCAAGGTCCAATTGACCTTCAGCTTTTGAGATCAATTGACGAAGGTGAGCTAAGCGCAAACGAAGCTTTCTCGAATGCCGGCATCTTACGTAAGAGCTGGCAGAAAGAAAAGGACGAGGCGTTGTTTTCTGATGCATTGTCTTTGTTTGTTGCAATGGAGATTTCCGCGATACGCGTTCTCATGCGAGATTACGATGCACCCAATTGTGAAGTTTTCTTGACCGGCACTGAGGGAGAAAAGGAGGGCATAAAGGCGAGAATAAATCAACTTTTGGATGTTAAAAGTAGGACATTGACAAGGTACAGTGCTGCAATAGGCTGTGCAGAAATAGCTAAGGACGTCTTCTACGGCGAGAGGGAGATATTAGGCATAGAAGTAGAAAAAGAGATTATTTGACTGTCATGCCTTTTCTTTTTACTATGGGTCGAGTCGCCCCGCATGCATCACATTTCAGCACCCACACACGATCCATCTTCGTAAAGTGTGTATCTGGCTTCTTACACTCCCAGCACAGTACATATTCATCCAAATAGCGCTGAATTTGATGCTCTACTTCGGCTGTGGTGAATCTACCCTGGAAAATCACTCTATCGCCTGTTATCTTGCCCGCTGTCCCTAGTTCATTCAACAAAAATTTCATTACATGCTCCTGCTCTCGATTTATGTAATTGCAGATAGCATCAAAATTGTCGAATATCGTGGTCTTGCCCTCTACAAATACCTTTGGTTGTGGTATAGCGAAACGAGAATCAGTAGTTTTTGTACTCGGCAATTGCTCCAAAGCCCTATCTAAGAATTTGATATATTCATCCATTTTTTTTACTTTTACACCTGCGTGATAATAGTGTTAGTTACACCCTGAGCGAACGCCGAGGAAGGGATTCGAACCCCTGTGTCCCTTGTGGGACACCGGCTCTCAAGGCCGGCGCTTTAGTCCGCTAAGCTACCTCGGCCACGACCTCGTATTTGATTCACGGCTTCTTATCCACCCAATTATACGACCTCATCCGCCTCGATCTCCCAAATCCACAGGCCACACAGTATTTTGCATGTATGCCATAAGAGACACGACCACATCTTCTGCACATGATGTGCGACCTCTTTTGCCTTTTGCCCTGTGACGGTGTTCCTTTCACCATGTCTGCTTCTCTCCTACTTCTTCGCTTTTACTTTTGCCCTCATCCTTTTCCGCATCCTTTTTCTCTGTTGGCGAGATATAGACCACATTGTCGCCCCTTACCAAGATTTCGCCCATCTGTTCCTTAACAGTGGCGTCTCCAACCAATTCTTCTGCATCACTTAACACTAAGTTCATATGCAAGTCATATCCCTCCAACGTCCCTCTAAACTCTCTGGCCCCTCTAATTCGCACTATAACGGGAGACCTCAGCGATTTGTTTAATACGTCTAACGGCTTAAGCTTAGTCACCATATTCATCATCTGCTCCTTTTTCTTTACTTTTTACTGCGCTACTTGTTACCCGTATCGAGTATTTTATCCAAGTAGTTATAGAATAACAGCATAGCATATATCTTTATTTCCCTTTCTTATATTATTAAAATTCAAGGAGAACAGAAAAAATGGCAAAGTCATTTTATAGATATATAAGCGATACGTGGAAGAGGCCAACAGCAGCACATATGCGAGAACTCCGGCTGAAAAGATTAGTGGTATGGCGAAGAGAGCCAGCAGTTCTAAGATTAGAACGGCCAACGAGACTTGATAGGGCTCGTTCTTTAGGCTATAAAGCGAAACAGGGCATCATCATAGTTAGAGCAAAGGTAAGAAGAGGCGGGCGGAGGAAATCACGGCCAAAACATGGTAGGACAACTAAAGGTATGGGCGTACATAAATTGACGCCTGGGAAGAGCTTGCAGCGGATTGCAGAAGAGCGAACATCAAGAAAATATCCAAACATGGAGGTCCTTAATTCTTATTGGGTGGCGGAGGATGGAAAAAGGAGATGGTATGAAATAATCCTCGTCGAGCCTACTAATCCTGTGATAAAATCGGATAAGAATCTGAATTGGGTTACGAATCCCGCGAATACACGAAGGGTTTTTAGAGGGCTTACCTCAGCGGGAAAAAAGGGGAGGGGTTTAGTTCGCTGAGCTGAATAAAAGAGGCGCAGTAGATTTACCGCTTCACGGCGGAAAAGCACCTTACTGGCTAGTGAAGCGGATGAAAAAGTTAGCTCATCCTATCTTCGAGACGCTAGTAGACAATTATGGTGTTAATGGTGCGATAGAGAAATTATCAGATCCGCTATGGTTTCAATCGCTATCATGTGCATTGGCTTACGACTGGCATAGCAGCGGAACTACAACAGTGGTCTGCGGCGTTTTGAAGTCAGTTATGGACCCTGAGGAGTTTGGTATTGGAGTGGCGGGAGGAAAAGGAAAAGCATCACGGAATACCTTATCGGACATAGATGCAATGGGCGAGAAGCTAAAGCTCAGTGATTGTAAGATAGAAGAGTTGAAATACGCAAGTCGAATATCCGCAAAGGTGGATAATGCATGTGTACAGGATGGTTATCAGCTCTATCATCATTCGATGTTCGTCACAGAGAAAGGAGAATGGGCGGTTATCCAGCAAGGGATGAACTCCGGCAACCGCTATGCCCGGCGATACCATTGGCTCTCTTCCGCGGTAAAGAGGTATGACGAAGAGCCACACCAGGGTATAGTCGGCTTTTTGCAGGATCATGTGCTCGATCTGACATCAAAAGAGAGCGGGGGCTGTAAAAATACCACTGTAGACCTTGCAAATAGCAAACCGAACGAATTAGTGCGGGCATATAAAGAGCTTGAGAGCAACATGAACAGTATAAAACGGATACAGAGCGGTCAGAAAACTCTTTCTGAGTTTGATATGACCTCAAACGAGGCAGATACATGCAAAAACGTAACAGACGTTATTTACCGGTTACCGCGAAGAGTGAATTGGGATGCACTTCGTGTAGCCTATGACAAGCAGCCGGCGAATTATGAGCAGTTCCTATGCATAAACGGTATAGGGCCTGCGACCGTGCGTGCATTAGCGCTTATTGCCGAGTTGATCTATGGTGAGGAGCCGAGCTGGCAGGACCCGGTTAAGTTCTCGTTCGCATTTGGCGGTAAAGATGGTGTGCCATATCCCGTGGATAAGAAGACTATGGACGAAACCACGGAGATATTGAGCAATGCGCTTAAGGAAGCGAAATGTATCCGGACGGGTTGAATTATATATCTACATACCACAAGATTACACAGATTTACACGAGAAAAAGGATAATAATAACCGGGTTTCAGTACATTAATAGCTACTTTATAACCTAGTATCCAAATTCTTGTGTTAATCTTGTAAAATCTCGTGGTTTTTTTATTTTGCTATACGAATACTACACTGGTGGAAAACGATAGTCGAATATGCAATGGTTGTAGCGGGTAGCGTAGTTACAAAGGCGGTAGTGCCATTTGGTTTGGTATATGGTAATACTGCGCTATTGGCGGGTCTTGTATGCGCCTGTGGTCGTAGATGGATCAGGATTCGTAATACCTTCATGTTATCTCATGGAGATCTGTATGATCGGAGGTTATGATGTATACATAAAGAAAACATGTGAATATGGGGTGATGCGAAAAATATGGAAATACAGCGAAGCGAAAAAGGGCGGGCAGCGAGTGCGCACGAGGGGGGGGGGTTAACATTTATACTTGTTGCACTGCTTCTCGTATCGAGCGTTACTACTGCGAATGCGGTGAGTCAGTCGTGGTATCTAACAGATGACAGTACAGGAGTTCCAGCCGGTGCAGACTATTTCATGGACAAAGGGTCTGGTACAGGTACCGGTGATGTGCCGATTGGCATGCTTTGGATATGTGAGTGGGTACCAAATGAACCAGCAGCAGTAACGTGCGATATGTCGGGCACATGGAAGACACACATCGAGTTTAGCGGGATTCCTGAAGCGGAAACTGCTATGTTTATGGCAGTGTTAGGTGTTCTCACAGAAGGTGGAGGGTATACTAAGGGTGCGGCAGATAAGGAGCTTACATCCGAAGATAACATCTTTGACGTAGATATTACTACATCAGACCACGAAATAAAACCAGGTGAGTATCTTTTCTTGGATGTCATGATGGAGTGGGGCAGTGGAGACGAAGAAATAGTTGTGACGAACGGCGAAAGTTACATCTCGTCTCCTGGCACAGATCCGGGCTATCCGGTCCCAGAACTGAGCTCATTGGTTCTCTTTTCGGTTGGCCTACTCGCGTTCGCAGGATACGTTTTGGTGATAAGGAGGAAATAAAGGGGGTATATTTTTTGTATTAGGTTGATGCCATGAAAAATATATTGCCCCAAAGCCGTTAACTTCATGGCCGTTAGAGGCCCAGAGGTTGATTGGCTACCTACCCTATTTACGACCCGGCATAATGGGCTACGAGCCCGGATAGGTGGATGTCGAAAATCCCCGACCCAAGAACGATATAAAAGGGGGATGTGATGTATATCATCAATACTAAAGAAAGGTTTGTTTTTGTCATTGGAAAAATGTAGGAAGAATCGGGGAATACAAATACATATTTTGAATGCATTTAAATTATTGGGATGTATGGCTAAGCTAAGCTAAGTAAATCGTAAAAACCACGAGCTCCCACAAGATATTTATTGTGCATTTACACAAATACTATAAAGACGTAAACACATTAGCTGCATTATGACAGAATTTTCGCCCGCATCAGAAAGTCAGATTACGAGAGCGATAGTAACGGAATACACAAAAGAATTCACGGACTGCGTGAAGACAGACGTAATAATAGTAGGTGGTGGCCCATCGGGATTAATAGCAGGTAAGGAACTGGCAGCCCGCGGTGTAAAGGTAGTGATTATAGAGCGGAACAACTATCTTGGTGGTGGGTTCTGGCTGGGCGGGTTTTTAATGAATAAGCTCACGGTCCGGTCACCGGCAGAAAGCGTCTTAGCTGAACTTGGAGTGCCACATAAGGAATATAGTAACGGGTTATACGTTGCCGATGCGCCACAAGCATGCTCGAAATTAATTGCGGCTACATGCGATGCCGGTGCGAAGATATTGAATATGGTGGCTCTGGATGATGTAGTACTGCATAACGATAAAGTGAAAGGAGTAGTGATAAATTGGGCTGCTGTTGCGGCTCTGCCACGCGAAGTAGCTTGTGTTGATCCGATTGCATTGGAATCTGAGCTCGTTATTGATGCAACAGGTCATGATGCGTCAGTCGTGAAGAAGTTGGAGGAACGAGGTCTGCTTAAGACAAAGGGGCAGGGTGCAATGTGGGTTGACCGATCTGAAGAGCTCGTAGTAAAGCACACATCCGAATTTTATCCCGGACTGATAGTGACAGGTATGGCGGTTTCTGCTGCATATGGGCTGCCGAGGATGGGCCCTACATTTGGCTCTATGTTGATGTCGGGAAAGAAAGCGGCAGAAGTAGCACTTGAGAAGCTCGAGCTATAATCCTGTTTACTGGGAGATATATTTGCATAGGGTAAATGAAAAGTGCAAAAGTCGAAGTTCCGTTCAATAAAAAACCTTTTTGCATATAACAAGCTTTACCAAAAACACTATTTCTTTGGTAAAGCTTTTAAAACTTTTTGAAAGAAATGTTTTTTGTAAGCAGTTTAACGCGGTTTCCCAACACCAATGTAAATAATACCAGCCTTTTCGCATTCCGACTTAGTGTATGCATTCCGGCCATCTATCAGCACGGGCGTGCGCATTTTGGCTTTTAGCGATCTTAGTAGATCTCGGTTGAGATATTCGTTATGCTGAGTGACGAGCACGATAGCGTCAGCGCCTTCAATTGCTTCATCGAGATCTGTAGTAAACGGGACTTCAAAATCGCGCACATAGGGGTCATGAAGTACGGGCTTTGCACCTTTTTTCAGTAATAGTTCATATAGCGGTTGTGACGGTGTATTTCTCGTATCATCGGAATTCTCCATAAATGCAACGCCCAAAATAGCTACTTTCGCGCCTTCCGCTTTTCGACCTGCCTTGTTCAACCCCTCTACCACCAGATCCACCATGTGTGTCGGCATCCACAAGTTCAATTCCCTGCTTTTAACAATGATGTTCGGTTCAACCGTGAATGTACCGTACGTATCCACACCATACTTTAACAACCATGAGTCCTTTGGAAGGCAATGTCCACCCACACCAGCCCCGGGAAAATGCATGTTCCTTATGGGATTAGCGGAAGGATTTGAGGGATCATTCGGCAATGTATTCACCAGTTCGCGTACCTTGAAGGCATCCACACCTAAACTTTCACACATCAACGCCAGTTCATTTGCAAATGCTATATTCACATCGCGATAAGTATTTTCTGCTACCTTTGCCACTTCCGCAGTGAGCGCATTTGTCGGATATAATTCCGCCTTTACTATCTGTTTATATAACGCCATAGCTCGTTTGGTGCTCTCTTCATCTATCCCGCCAATAATTTTTGGATAATTGATAATATTATGGAGTAACCGTCCCACCATAACCCGTTCGTAGGAGAAAGCCAGCGCGAAATCTTTACCTGCTTCTAGTTGCGATTCCGCTTCCAGTATCGGCCTAACAACGTTTTCCGTTGTTCCTGGTGCAACGGTAGATTCTATAACGACCAGAATATTCCGCTTTATATGGCGGCCAACTTCTTCGCTCACTTCCTTAAGGGATTCATAGTGAGGTATGCCTCGTTCATCCGTAGGTGTTTGCACATCTATCAGAATAGCTTCGGCACTAGCGCATTCAGAGAAATCATCGGTAACTCGAAACGTTCCCTTTTGTACCACTTTCGCTATTAATTCAGATAAACCGGGCTCTTCGCCGCCAATCGGATTTTTCCCGTTATTGAGCCAATCGATTTTCCAGCCCGAGCGTTTTGACCTTCTCTGTATCCCTACTACGTTACAGCCGTCTACATCGGCAAATAGAGCTGCTGCTGGTATACCCACATAGCCCATGCCGATAACAACTATCTTCTTTTTCATTCTGTTAATAGAATAACTATTGTTTCAGTATTTATGTTATTTCTTATCGAAATGACACGGTCTTGTCGAGTGGCGTTTCATTGCATGCCAGGATGCAAACAAACCTGAGAAGTGGAGAACAGAAAACGCCAAAATGAACGCTGCTCTAAAACTACATGAAGCTCTTTCTCAGTGTCTCCGCAGAATGAGGGCTCAAATATCTTGGCGCTATATCGAGCATAGTAAATGCACCCCTGTACCCATCCATACTCAGTCGAAATGCTGCTCTTGCGCACGCGACCAAAACATTGGCTGTAAACTCTGGGTTACTCTCCAATTGACATCGGTACTCGAGTATTTGCTTATTACCCTCCCCGGTCACGCCAGAAGTAAGTACAAAACCGCCATGAGGCAGTTTAGAATGGTTTTTCCGCATATCCTCTTTGCTGATGAACACTATCTCCGTATCATAGTCATCATAATAATGCGGCATTGCTGCTATGTCCCTTCTTATTCGCTCTATATCTGCCCCTTCTTCTGCAACAGCATAAACCATGCGTTTGTGCATTTCTCTTTTGGCAAACTCGGGCGTTTCTCCGGTTCTTACACGCCGTACTGCTTGTTCTATCGGAATAGTATACGCACGAGCGTCCAGGACGTCCACAACTTTTCTTGCCGCGTCGGAATGCCCCTGGCTAATACCTTCACCCCAAAAGGTGTACTGCTTGCTTTGTGGTAGAAATGCGTCACATAGGACCCGCATCAGAGAGAAAATCCCGGGATCCCAGCCTGTAGAAATTACATGGACATGTCCCCGCTCTTTTGCGATTGAATCCATTTTCTGGAAATAACTCGGGATTTCCGCATGCGTATCAAAACTGTCAACCGTATTGAATCGCTCGGCAAACTTGGGACCCTGGACAGGGATGTCTTCTTTGGAGCCACCGCAGAGAATCGCCACATCTATTTGAATATCTCCGGGTTTTTCATCGATATGAAATACGGGAAGATCATTTAGCTCTTTTCTTACTTGTTCCGGTCTTCTGGTTAATACCGCTACTAACTCTGTATCGGCATTTAGTTTTAGTGCCTCTTCGACCCCTCTACCCACGTTTCCATAGCCAACCAGCGCAATATTTATCTTTTCCATGATTGATTGATTCTATCTATCTCCCTGTTTGGAACATTCTAACACAGTAATAGGGACTTGAACTCATAGTGTCAGCCCTTTCCCCTTCAGATAGTCCTTTATCTCGCCTACCGTATACGTCCCATAGTGGAAGATACTCGCTGCCAGGCATGCGTCCGCCGCACCATTAACAAAACCCTCGTATATGTGCTCCATATTCCCGACACCACCGGACGCAATTACGGGTATGTCCACAGCATCGGCAATTGCTTTTGTAATGGGGATGTCATATCCATCTGTCGTACCATCTCTATCCTTAGAAGTCAGTAATATCTCCGCAGCACCGAGCGCCTGCACCTCTTTTGCCCACTTTATCGCATCAATTCCCGTATACTCGCGCCCGCCGTAAATTACGACATCATACCAAGCGCTCGTTCCATCTTCTAATTGCACCTGCGTTTTGTCTTTAGCAGCCTCTAACTTCCGTTTGCAGTCAATTGCAACTACGATACGATCTCCAAATTTAGCGGTTGCTTCTTTTATTAGCTCTGGGTTCTTAACCGCTGCGGTATTCGCACCTACCTTATCAGCGCCGGCATCAAATACCTTCTCAAAATCGGCTATGCTCTTTATCCCGCCACCTACGCATAAAGGAATGGATACGTGCTCGGCTATTTGCTCTACCATTGAGATCATTGTAGCCCTTCTATCTACGGACGCGGAAATATCGAGAAAAACGAGCTCATCCGCACCCTGCGCGTCGTATCGCTTTGCTAATTCAACCGGGTCGCCGGCATATTTGAGATTCTCAAATTCTATGCCCTTTACTACAACTGCCTTACCCTGCTCATCGAATGTTGTATCAAGGCAGGGGATTATTCGTTTTGTCATTTCTGTTCTCCTATTTTTAGTTTCTATTTACTATTAGGCCATATGGCCTCCTCTACATAACACCTATAGAGATACGAGATAAAAAGCATTCCGAATTGAGAGGAGGCGAAATGAATGAAAGGAAATAAAACTGCATCTGAGAGGTTAAATGCAAAAACGCTCGATGCCGGAAAAGAGGATGAAGAAATCAGGAGTAAGTATGGACTTGCTACTCTTCGCCAGGCGAGGCTCGCCAGAGTTACACACGAAGCTTGGGACCAAGATGTCACACTTACACAGGAGGACGTCGCATCAAAGCTCTTGAATTGCAGTGTCAGAACGGTAAAACGAGACATTAAGGCACTCGCAAAGCGCGGCGTGATTGTTCCAACACGAGGGCAGCAAAAAGACATCGGTCCTGGACTATCCCATAAGGTAGAAACAGTTAGACTTATCATAGAGCGAAAAACATACACCGAGATTGAAAGGACACTAAAACACTCTCTAACTGCGATTAAGCGCTATATCCTGACTTTCTCCCGTGTTGCGTATCTTACAGAAAATAGATACAGAACGAAAGAAATCGCTTTTGTCAAGTAGGGCTCATAGTCAACCTTCTATTGGAGTATTGGCTCCGCGGTTTCTATGAGCCCCCCTCACAGAACCGGACATGAAGTTTTCCCTCATCCGGCTCTTCCGGAGTACATCCTCCACGTTTGTTTTGATAGGGCATAGAAATGATATATCTTCGGTTTTGGCAATGGATTAAAAGAGAGAAAACGATTGAATTGCCCCCAATTATAGCTCTTCCTCTGGCTTCGCATAATTATCCACTTAAAGGCGAGTTCCGCAGTATGATAGTAGAAACTCTGTAAACCCCGTATATTGCCACTTATACCGTAGTACTGGTAATGTCCAATCAGCTTTTGCGCCAACAATGGCCACCATAGCACTAATATCATGCGATTTCGAATGCCCTTTAGCCACAGATTCATTGCTTTCATCTTCTGCCTGAATTTCTTGCTAGATGTCTTTCGCCCCACTTTAAATTTACCGTTTCTGGTTTTATCGCCAACCGGACGATCTTATCTTCGAGAGCGGGAATTCCTAGCGGTCTTCGTTCCCCGTTTGACTTTGGTATATAGGCTCGTTTTACTGGTTGTGGTCGGTATTGTTTCGCTATCAATCTTGTTACCAAATCTTCTATATTCCTCAGGTTGGATTTTCACCAACTGGATATTATGCATTTAGCTCGGCACTCTTTATATTATTCTCCCCAAAACTCGAAATGGCTTCTTAATTGTTCTTTTTAGCCGCTCTATATTCTCTTCTTCCATTGTAAGAAGGATAACCGTTGAAGGTCCCGCGGATTTTTCAATATCTACCTTCTCTTTTATCTCGCTCTCCATCCTAATCCGATAGCCGCCGGTATGCTCCATCCTCTTTAATCCGCCTTTTATCCCTTCATGACCAACAGGTATGAGTTCATGAACATAACTCATCTTTGAGAGTTTTAACACGTCTTCTACTATTATGATGTCCCGGGCATTGGCTTTTATGGCCTCTATCACTTCATAGCCCACCTTTGGCACACCGACAGCAGCGATTATGTCATTCTTTACTGATTTACCCATTTTCAATTCTTTTTCACTGCCGATTCCAAGTACAGTAATACCTATACCGGTTTGTTTCGTTTTGATATTCTCTTCTGTATGCCCTTCTAATACATCCAGCGTTTTGATTTTAAGCGCTTCTTCTCTTATACCTTGAAATATTCGTGACCCGGTAGGGAAAAATTCAACACTCAAGTTCGCAATTAAAGCAATTGGCTGTGCACCCGAAGCTAAAACTTTTATAAGGACTGTTCGCGCCATTAACCGGCCAAAAACTTCGCCATCCAGTTTGATTTCATCTTCATGCTTGGGTCCTATCCCGCCCGAGGATGTATTAGCCAGCACAATTGCCTGTCCTTTCTTCTGTTTCATAATTATAAGGTCACCGAAGTTCGATGTCAAAATCTCTTCACGCGATATACACAGGCTTCTAAGCTCTACAAATTCGCCTATATTCTCTAAAAGCTGTAAATATATTGTTAACGCCTGTCTTATTACCTCTGACCTTTTGATACCGTTCTTTATTGCGATTTCATCAATCCGTTGTATCTTCTCTTTTGGCAGCCGTATGTTTATTGGTTCCATCATGTCACCCGCATTTACATTACATATGTAATGCGAATAGTAAGCTTTAAATGTAGATGTACTTTTCCTTCTCCACATGGATAACATGATACAAGATTTCGGTACGAAGATTAATGCACTCATACAGGGGGAAGAGATCACACGCGAAGAGGTGAGGGCGATGTTCCGTCAAGTGCTCCTGAACGAGCAGCCTGATATGCAGCAGGGTGCTTTCTTAGCTGCACTAACCGCCAAAGGCGAGACTCCGGAAGAAATAGCAGGCATTTGGGACGCCATCTATGAACTGGATACAGTGCCAGTCACACCAGCAGTACCCCAGCCCATAGTCGAAAACTGCGGCACTGGTATGGACACACTAAAGACCTTTAACATCAGTACCACTGCTGCAATCGTTGCTGCGGCTGATGGCGTGTATATGTCCAAGCATGGAGCAAGAGCCATCACCTCCAATTGTGGCGCTATAGACATCTTGGAGTCTGTAGGGATTGACGTTGAATGTGACACGGAACTAGTGAAAAGGAGCATAGAAAAAGCAGGGATTGGTATCTTTAATGGCATGAGTCACAGAATACATCCGGCGCTGGCAAGGGTTCTGTCCCAAATCCGGTTCGGGACAACACTGAATATTGCTGCCTCTCTCGCCAATCCCGCACTTCCACAGTACGGCGTACGAGGTGTATATTCCAGGAACTTAATCAAACCCGTTACTATGACGATGCGAAATATCGGTTACCGTCGCGCTATTGTATTTCACGGCTTGAATAGTGATGGGTCTAAAGGCATAGATGAAATCTCCACTATGGGCAAGACTTTCGTTAACGAATTACAAGAAAATGGGGAGATTACTTCCTACTCTATTAATCCCGAGGACCTTGGAATCCAATCTACCGATGAGCATGCTCTTCTATCTTCCACAAACAGGAAAGAGGAAACTTTACGCTTCCTCAGGTTATTAACAGGTACGGATTGTAGCGCAAGGCATGAAATCGTTTGTCTCAATGCAGCACCCATTCTCTACCTAGTGGGCAAAGCCCGAGATATTGAGGACGGCTTCGAGAAGGCAAAAAGGATCCTTGAATCCGGACGAGCGATTAATAAACTGTCAGATTGGATAAGGGAACAGAATTTAGATCCGGAACCAGGTGAGAAGAAACTGGAACGTCTGTTAGAAGAGGTGGACGTCAAATGAAAGCTGCTGTTCTAAGTGGCACAGAAAACATGGAGATCTCGGAGGTAGATAGACCTGTTTGCAATCCTGGTGAGGTGTTACTAAAATTAGAAGCATGTGCAATCTGCAAAACTGATACAAAGATGTTCCACTCAGGTCATCGTGATCTTAAGCTACCACGCATACTCGGACACGAGCTTGCAGGAACGATACTAGAAGTGGGAAAAGGCGACCACAAATTCGATGTAGGCGATCGAGTACAAGTAGCTCCTGGTCTCCCCTGTGGTGGCTGTCCTTTCTGTATAAGTGGCGTTCCAAATATGTGTGATAAAATGTCTATAATAGGCTTTCATCATGACGGCGGATTTGCAGAATACATGCTTGTTCCTGCAAATGGCGTTCAAAATGGCTGCATAAATAAGATGCCCCCTTCTTTATCATTTGATGCGGCAGCTCTTGCAGAACCTCTTGCCTGTTGCATCAATGCACAAGAACTGAGCAAAATAAAACGTGGTGATACAGTCGTTATCTTTGGTGCAGGTCCTTTAGGTCATTTACATCGTCAATTAGCACATATTTACGGCGCTTCTGAGGTAATAGTCATAGAAAACAGCCCGGAAAGAATCGCATTTGCTAAAAAAGTCGGTGTGGAGTATCTTATTGACACAACAGAAGTCGACCCTGTGGATGCGGTAAAAGAAATAACAGACGGTGTTGACGTGGTTATTCCCGCATGTTCCGATCCGGAAGTTCTTGCTCCGGGTATCGAAATGCTAGATAAACGCGGACGAATGGTATTCTTCTCCGGTCTGCCACACGGATATGAAAATATCCCCATAGATCACAATCAGATACATTATAAAGAGCTCCAAATTTTTGGCGCTTATGGATGTACCTCGGAACAGAATCGAAAAGCATTGAAGATCTTAGCAGCGCGGAAAATAGCGGTTGATGAATTAATTACAGATCACATCTCTTTAGACGAACTAGTCAAAGGTTTTGATTTGGTAGACTCCCATAAAGCAATGGAAGTTGTTGTAACCTCATTCTAAGTTCTGTACACTCCACAAGATTGCACAGATTTACACAAGAAAATTACCGTTTCGACAGCACCGAAAGCATTTCCGCCGGGCTCTTAACAATCACTGCACCTTCAGTCCGCAATTCGGTAAATCGTTTGGTTGCTTCTCCACCGGTAAAATCTCGCTCTGCCATGTTATCAGCATCAAAAACCAATAACATTTTGCTCATCTTCAATGCCGCTTCTGCCGCTTCCAAGTTCTTTAAATTGCCAAAACCAAATGGGATACCGCACAGCACAACGGCATCCGCACGTCCAATCAGCGCCAAATGCGCTTGAAATGATTCTGCCGTTATCGTTGAGAACGGTGCTTCGGTCACAACAGGGATGTCAAGCAGTTTTGCAACTTCATAATCGGTATCCAGCAGGTTCAACACGCCAGCAGTAACTTTGTAGCCTGTTTCTGTGAGAAGATGCATTGATGATGCGCCCTCCCCACCGCCACATATAAGATGAATCGTACCTTTCGTTTTAGTTGATGTCGCATGCGGGCGTTTTATCGGAGAAGGCGATAAATAGCATTGATTAGTTAACGCATGCACTTTAACAATGACATCAGCGCCAAAGGTACTTTTTATGTGCTCTGCAGTTAATACCTCTTCTTGTGAGCCCATAGCGATGATTCTTCCGTCATGCAGCAATATTAAACGGTCGCAGTACTGAGCAGCTAAATTGAGGTCGTGGATAACGGCAATTACAATTAAGCCTTCATGCGCAGTCAATCGTTTCAGAAGCCCCATTATCTCCAATTGATAATTGATGTCAAGGTGTGAAGTCGGCTCATCGAGCAGTAACACATTAGGTTCCTGCGTAAGCGCGCGAGCAATGATGACAAGCTGTCTTTCTCCGCCACTCAACTCTGTAATCGGTCTTTCAGCCAGATGCCAGCAGTTAGTAAGTTCCATAGACCGCCTCGCTATCGCTATGTCGCCCTCATTTTCCAGTTCTAATCTGCCCAAGTGTGGATTCCTACCCATAAGCACGATGTCTAGCGTAGAGAACTCGAAATTCACGTTTGTGTCCTGTGGCACGGCTGCGAACTTCCTTGAATACTCCTTGTCCTTCATCGCCATTACATCACTATTATCTAATATTATTGTACCTATCTTCGGCTTCAAGATGCGACTGATTGTCCGCAGAAACGTTGTCTTACCCGAGCCGTTTGGCCCGATGATACCTAAAAAATCGCCATGTGATGCGCTAACATCCACGTGCTCCAGGACCTTCACGCTTCCATAGTATGCATCCACATTCTTTATCTCTAGGGTCATTTTACCCACGTATTTATCATTATACTTCTTAATTATAATATAAACCTGTACCCCCGATTGTTTTTAATTATAATTTTGATGATGGCTGTTTCGGTCGTTACACTGGCTAAAGGACTACCAAGCGAAGAAGTGTTCAAAGCATCGGCTATGTTATTTGATATTAATTAAGGACCTGCTGCCTCTATCGCCACTTCAACAGTTGCAGCATTCTCTTTCTTTGTCTCTAGTTCTCCATCGGTTGCTTCAATATCTATATAGTATGTTCCATACTCTGCAGAGTATGTCTGCCATTCGCCCTCATATCGACCATCACCATTATAATCGTGCATAACAACCGTCGTCCCAACATCGGCTCCTTTATGTATGTATGCCCGTACAAAAGAGACACCAGTAGTAGGTAGAGGGACAGCGTAGACACCGCTACAATCTGCGCAGAACGAATCAGGAGTATAAGGGACTGCTGCACCATCGCCGTGAACAATTAATGACCCCTTTGACTCTTTTTTCATTTCTGACCTGAGTTCCACCTCAGCATATATCTTTACCGCACTCCCTTTATATGCCACACTCGGATCTACCGTCACATTTAAGATCGGTATGGTTAACACGCCATTTGTTTCACACCATACGTTCCATGACTCATCATAATTCCGCACTTGATAGCCCATCAGCCGCAATGCAAAGTACAAGAACGACGAGCTCGCTCCTGACCAGCAATAGACGACTGTGTCCTTGCTCTTATCCAATCTCTTGATCACTACTGGCGATATAAGATACTCCAGATCATCTGCGCCCTTCAGCCGCTCTCCTTCTCTAAAGAGTTCTTCGTATTCTATGTTGATTGCTCCTTTGATATGGTCAGCATTGTAGTCTCCGGTCGTTCTTGTGTCTACTATCTGAACCATTGAGACATTAAGGTTATTTTGAACCCACTCGGTGTCTGCAAATCTATCTGCCATTACATTTGCGGTATATGTGGCTGGCGGCCTTGTCGTCAGGTTCTTCGTGCATCCATATGTCGCATTCCATGCATCAAACCCGCCATCCAGTAGCGAAACGTTTTCATGCCCTATATATTCGAGCATCCAGAAGATGTAAGAAGATGCAGAAAGCCCACCGAAGAGTTGGCATGTATCACTATACACAATTACTCTGTTATCCTGGCTTATTCCAGCCTCACCCAATAGCCGGGTCACATTTTCCAAAGGCGTCAGAACGCCGTTATCCGCTCTGAAAAGCACCCAGGGCAAATTTATCGCACCCGGTATGTGCCCCACCGCATATTCTGCCGGTACACGGGCATCCACAATCACGACGTTCGGATCGCTGAGATTCATAAGCTCGTCTATATAGGTAATGAGGCTGGGATTCGCATATTGACTATTTGTAGGATGTATGGGGATAGCAGTTTCAGAAAGGGCATGCGAACGATCAGAACTTAAGCTGTCAGAAGCACTGTCCCCTTTTGTGTCGTCATCGAACGGACTGTTCAAATATTCTGTAGCCGGAGGACTATAAGGGCAGTTACAGCCCATTGCACACATCAAAGATCCTTCCCCGGCAACTGTACCAACTGTTACTGTTAACAGCATCATACCCACTACTACTGACAACACAATCCTGTTCATATTTTGTTTATCTCATCTCCTTCTGCTTTTTTCTCGACGATTTATAACAATATAACATATGTTATATATAAAGGTTAAGCGTGAATTTCAGCGGCCATATCTGCGCTCTCGCCATTGAAAATCACGGACTGCACGGTATAGGTCGATCTTCCTGAATTTCAACCAATTAACATCGGTGAAATAAAATTCGCTATATACCGATTGCCAGATCAAGAAATCCGCTAATCGAGTTGCTCCAGACCTTATGACGAGGTCAGGTTCTGACTTGAATGTCAATTGTGATTCCAGCAGTTTCTCGTCTATCGCTTCTGGCTCTAGTTCCCCCGTCTTTACTCGCGCCACAATCTCCTTTATAGCTTTCGTTAACTCGCTTCGCCCGCCTAAGCCGATAGAGATATTTATCGCCTTTTCCTTATTGCCCTTCTCTTCTCCTCTGTATTTCACATATGTTGGTTCAAATGAGTCATCATAGAGTGTAATCGACGCTTTTTCTTTACTCAACGCCTTTGTCATCTCTTCCCTTAGCTGTTTGTATGCCCGCTCCAACAAGTTCTTGTCCATCCCTTCTCGGATAACGCCAACGTAAACGCTTATAATCGCTATCTCCAGTCCATGACACCACTTTATGAATTGTCGCAGCTTCTCCATCCCCGTACCTTTCGCATCTGCGTAGTCATTGGAAAGAAGATCTGTTTCGTCCATAACAAGAAGAACATGCTTCACGTGGATTGGTGAGTTCAATATACGTCTCTTCAATATCCCGCCATATAGATACGAAAGTAAGTTTAGCATAAACGCCGGGAGAGGGATTCGAACCCTCGCTCCCCGTAAGGGGAAGTAGGTTAGCAACCTACCGCCTTAGACCTCTTGGCTATCCCGACCTAATTCTAATTAATCCTTCTTCCCATATAAAAATGAAAATGAATTTCAATTACAAGTCAAGGTCGTCAAGGCTCTTCTGTCCCTTTCCCGTTATTTTCCATTTATATGGCCTCTTTCCCTCGCGCTTCACTATCTCTTCCTTCTCCAACAGACGTAAATGATGAAAAGACGAGTAATACGTTAGCGTTGCTAACTTTGACACGGACTTTACTGTGAGCGCATCTTCTCTCGCACTTAACACCGCTAGTATCTCTGTCCTCGCTTTTAGCCCCTTTGCAACATTCCTCTTACGCTCTAAGAATGCATTTGGATGATACTTTTGTCTGTACTTAAACTTTTCCTTCTTCTTCATCCGGAAAAACATATGTCTCGAAAACGCCTTTTCCGGCAAAACCGGTTTGTTTAAGGTTTAATATATGCCCCTCTTCCGCTTCCTTTGCATTAGTATTAATACAAGTACCACCACTATAACCACCACTACTACGGCGAGAATGCCGTAATTCTTGATCCCACTGCTGAGTTCTGCACCTTTGGTAAGGTTATTAGCTTCTTCTGCATGTATTAAAGCCCGTTTCGCTTCTTCTAATGCCGCATCTTGCATACCCATATTATAATGGCCAAGCGAATTATTCAGGAGTTCCATCGCCAGCTCAAATTTCGTACTAGCACTCGCCACATTTAGCCCCTTCTCACTAGCGTTCGTTAAAGTCTGATTCACTTCTTCTATCACTTTCTTGGCTTTATACCAGACCTTAAGAGCCTCTTCTGCCGTCTCTGATGAGACATCCCTTATTATGCTCTCTACGAGATATTGTCCTTCTGCCGTCTCCTGCGTTATGTTTAACACTGTGAACGAACCCCGTCTGTTCACACCCGGTGCCTCACCTGACCAACTTACTACTGCTTCTTCGCCTACTGCACCGTGATTTAGCGTATAAATACTGCCACTTTGGAGTACGGTATCTTCTATATGCCCCTCTGCGCCCACCAATTCAGAATAGAAAATGAGCTTTGATGTGCCTATCTCTTTACTAATGTTCGTTAAGACGATTTTTATAGAAACTTCCGTGCTGTTCTTTACCCGCTCTGTTCCTGACACCACTTCATAATCGATATTCTTTATTTCTGATTTCGCAAAAGGCGATTCTGTTAACTTTTTCGTAGCAGCCCCGCTTACGCTCATTAGAGGTACAAAAAAAAGGGCCCCGACGACAATTGCTATCAAAATATACTTATGGCTAATTTTCAATCGTATCACCTTCAGAACAACGGCTTTATATTATCGTTAGTATCCATTAGATCCTTATAGTCTTTCTCTTTCTCTGTTGTCACTTCCTTTATGACCTCCTGTGCTTCCGCACCGGTATCTTGTAACTCTTTTATCCTTGGTATATCCGACACGCCCGAAAAAAGAACTGCTGTTGCTACATGCTGCCCCTTTACAAGTGGGAAATCCCCGCCCCTTACTTCTGTTCCCCTTATCATCTCTTCGACTCGCATCTTTGACCGTTCTATACCTTTTCTACTCAGCTCCGTAGGTGGTCCAGCAGCAATTATCAACGCCTTTTCCGCTGTTGACACATCGCATGGGATCGTTAATCGACCTGCTATTGCTCGCCTAACCAAAGAAGTAATTCTTGTAACGGAATCTAATTTTTCCACGGTTCCTTTTTTGTTTCCAAAGAACTTCTTTAAAATACCCTCATTCGCTATTTCTTCTGCCGCATAGCCAATTGATGATATCCCGCCACCTTTAAGCGTGTTAATTATCTCTGCTGCATCTACCACCATCTGCCCTACCTCATTCGCTTCTCCTGCGCCGAACAAAAGCCCGAATCGTCTCACTATCTCGTCATTTATATCCGCAAATGCCTCCTTTACGCTCTCTCCACCCTTCTTCCACGCATCGTTATCGAACAAGAATAGATTATCCACTTCTTTTACCAGCGTCACCAGACTCCTTGCGGCATTTAAGGAATACAAACTCCCTTCATCTTTCGATGGTAGAATCCCAAGTCCATAAACCGGCTCATCATATAACTTCTTCAGCCGCCTTGCTAATACGGGCGCACCACCGGAACCCGTTCCTCCGCCTAAACCAGCAATTAGTAAAAACGCATCAACTTGATACGACCCCCGCTCATCTATTTCACTCTGAATAGTATAAAGCTCCTCCGTAGCTACCTTCGCACCTAATTCGTTATCGGCTCCTATACCATGCCCTTTCGTTAGTGACTCTCCTATAAGCAACCGATCTACCATCGGCATAATCTTCAGCCCCATCAGATCAGACGTTGCAGTATTAATGGCCAATGCACGAACAACAAAATTTTGCCCTGTCCGCTTAGCAAATTCTAAAAAAGAATCCGCTACTCTCCCTCCTGCCTGCCCATAGCCTATCACAAATATCCGCATATTATACCACCCTCCTATATCGTTTTTATTTCTTATTGTAATTTGAATGTTTTAAACTAATATTCTTAGTATACATATTTAAACGCACATCGTTCATGGATATTTTGCTCTTTTCCAATCCCATGCCCTTTCTGTGGTTTATTAATAAACCTTCCACATCCCCTTTATCTATATCAAAAATAATATCGTCCACCTGACCTACATAATCGCCCCCTACTGTTATCACCTTTCTATCTAAAATGTCTTTTCCAAACAGCTTCAACGCTTTTTTTTCGTTCTTTACTATTAAGTCATTGATAAAAACGTCCCTATCTCTTAGCCGTTCTACATCGGTGCCCAATAAATCGCTAACCGCATTTAGATCTAATACCTCACCCATATTAAGCCCAAGTCGGTATAAAATTGTATAGACCAAACACTGAGAGAACGCAAAAGGGTAAGTCGTCATGAATTTACCATGTATCCTTACAATCTCTTTATCACCGGGGTCAAATAGATAATCGTTCACTGCTTCTCGTACTTCCCTTGTAATTACCTCTTTTAATACCTCGCCACCTATTGCCTTCTTATTTATCCCCTTCCCCTCGCATACCTGAATCGCATACGGTACAAAATGTTCTACGGAATCGGCCTCAACGTCCTCGAAAACGAAATTCCAGGGGAATAATCTCGATCGCAGATAAGCTATTACCTTTTCCTTCCCCTCTTTATCTTTCCTCTTCCACATGTCCGCTTCTTTATTTGCGCTATCTCTTTAAAAAGTTTAGTATCTTATGAACATCCAAATTTGGAGATGAAACATTTTTCCCCTTCCCTCTCCTTTCCCCACCACTCGATTCGACGTTGCATATTCGCCACACCCATTCGCCGAAGTCCGTCACTTCATATTCGCCATTCAATTCCTTCACCATCTTATATTCCCACTCGTCACTCACCAAATACGCCACACCGTTACTCAATTCTTTATCATATGTGGTACTTACCAGCTCTTTATATTCTTGATCTTCCCTTTTAGATATCTCTTTTATCTCCTTTAGCATCAGAACCCGTTCTTCTTTAATCAAAGTCCCTAAAGCAATAAAAGCATATTCGTTTTGTTTGAGTAGCTTACAGCACCCATCGATGATATTTTCTATGCCTAACATGTGCTTCGCTGTCTCTTGAATTATCATTATTACATACCCCAGGATAGTCAAAGGTGAATTTTCGTCAGTTGTATTAACTTTTATTCCCGCCGTAGAGAAGGTAGCTATTTTGAATTTGATACTTGGCTGAGGCGATCCCAAAAAGATGTCGGTAATAGCCATGAAATACGCCTCCGAAATCGGTTCGTGATCACTGTCATAAGGGAAGAAGTCATCTACAAAGAGGTCGAGATTCGGAGCTAAATCCGCTGTTAGCTCTGTTATTTCCTTCTTCAATTCCTCTAGTTTCTCCGATGCACTGCTTCTATCTTCCTTCTCTTTCCTTAGCGTCTTCGCTTCAGCCGCTAATTGTTCCTGTAGCTTACCCCCTATCCCTTTTTCCAATAGCTTCTCTATTTCCGCTAATCTAGCTTCATCTGCTTTGTCCGCGGTTACCTCTTTCAACCGCCAGTATTCGTTAGCTATCGTATTTGCCCGCTCATTGAACTTTTCGACCATTTTCACTCCACTAAAGATTAGTTAAGGTTCCTGTCATCTAATTCATTTGACATTCATCTTTATAGTTTTATTTATCGAAGACTATATATAACATAGATATGCAACCGAAAAGTTTATATAAGTCCTCCTTCTTAAGAAGAAATAGATGCTGGATATATTTTAATGCATGTGGAATAGTAGGATAGAAAAAGGGGGAAGGTGGAAAATGATGGATAAAGCGTTAGGTTATTGTTCTGAGGGGCTAAGCATGGGCGAAGAGATGGAGGAATGGTTTGGAGTGCCGCGGTTAGCAATAGTAGGCGTTGGTGGAGCGGGAAACAACTCTATGGGTAGATTAGAGGCTTTAGGTGGATTGGAGGACGTTGATCGAATAGCTATAAATACGGACAAGCTGCACCTGGATTCGGTAGAATGTGAACGGAAGCTATTGATAGGGAAATCGCTCACCCGCGGATTAGGATCCGGAGGCGCACCTGATGTAGGGCGAAAGGCAGCAGAATTAGACCGGGAAGTGTTACAGGAGTTATTTGAAGGGAAAAACTTCGTGTTCCTCACTGCCGGTATGGGCGGCGGAACAGGCACCGGAGCTGCACCTGTTATTGCAGAAGTAGCGAAGGAAGCCGGTGCGATCGTAGTTGCTATGGTATCGTTTCCCTTTGAAGTGGAAAGGCGAAGAAGAGATAGAGCTGCGGAGGGGATAAAGAAGTTGAGGGACACTACCGATACGGTTATCGTGCTGGAAAACGACAAGTTGATAAAGTATGCAGGGAATCTTCCGGTAAATGAGGCGTTTAAGACCATGGATACGTTGATTGCAGATACGATACAGGGTATTGCGGAGACGATAACACGGCCTTCTCTGGTAAATCTTGACTTCGCGGACCTCAAGTCGGTAATGGAAGCAGGCGGTGTTGCAGTGATGCTTGTAGGCGAGACGTCGAAAGCTGAGAACAAATCCGAAGCTGTGGTGGAAGATGCATTCAGTCATCCGTTGTTAGATGCAGACTATAGGGGTGCAAAAGGTGCTCTTATTCATGTGACTGGTGGTTCTGACCTAACGATGAAAGAGACAAATGACATTGTAGAGTTACTTACTTACGAGTTGGACCAGGATGCAAATGTGATATGGGGAGCGAGGATAAATGACGGTTGCAATGGTACGGCAAAGGTAACGGCAATATTGACCGGCGTGGAACCGAAATGGACGTTTGGCGGCGATTTATCTAAGCGTGAAAAAGTAATGAATTCAAACGAAAGACCGGTGCATAGAGGGGCAATCAGCGATATCATACCGATTATTAAATAATTTGTTGGTGTGCGTTTTATTTGCGCACATAGGATAGCATAAATCTCTGTCTGAGGAGAGAGGAAGGGCGGCTGCCGGCCTTCGTTCGTTCGTAGGGCTGAGGAAAGTCCCCCCACCATAAGAACACGAATGCCGAGAGGGCATAAGGCGAGAGTCTTGGCTCTGGTATAGAAACGGTACCGTACCATACTAATGTGATGATTCCGTAAGGATGAAGTCGTATGGTTGCGGATGGAATCGACCAACCTCGTGGGTGCAAGCCAAAATAGGGCGCAAAGATAAATGCCGCGGAAACAGAAGGGGGCTTACTCTCCTCACTCCTCTTCCGTATATCCTACTTCCTCAGTCATTAATTCTCTCGCGACTTCTGTATTCTCAAATACGCTCCGTGCTTCTTTTTCCAATTTGCTTGCTCCGCCCAGATCAGAGTATCGCGCGCTGATATGAGTTAAGATGAGTTTTTTTACCGATGCTTTTTTCGCCACTTCCGCTGCTTCTAATGCCGTCGAATGCATGTAGTTGATCGCATATTCTTTCGTCTCCTCTGATAATGTGCTATCGTGAATTAGCAAATCCGCGTTCTCACTTGCTTCTATTACGCTATCACAAGGTCTCGTATCTCCAGAATATACAATTTTCCTGCCTGGTCTTGGTGGCCCTACGACTTGCTCCGGTAGTATCTCCTGCCCGTCCAGAGAAATGGAACGCCCTGATTGCAGCTTAGAAAATAACGGGCCCGGTTTTATGCCTAGCTCTATTGCCCTTTCTCTGTTGAACCTCCCAGGTCGCATATCCTCTTCTAACACGTATCCTACACTCTGTATATTGTGCACCGTTTTTATCACTCTTATCTCATATCCCGCTCTTCTTACTACATCGCCCGGCCGCAGTTCTATCGCTTTCACTTCAAAATTCTTTCCCGCATAGCCCAGGGCAAGGAGATGATATAAGAATTTATCCACCTGCTTGGGTCCGTAGATCTCTAAAGGCTCTTGTCTATCTTGCAACGCCATTGTCTGTAATAAACCCGGGATACCCAGCACATGATCTGCATGGAAATGCGAGATGAAGATGGCCGTTATCTTCATGCCACTCTTTGCACGCATCATCTGCTGCTGCGCTCCTTCGCCACAATCAAATAGTAATAACTCGCCTTCTCTATTTACCACTATCGCAGACGGATTCCTGTTCGGCGTAGGCGTTGAGCCGCCGGTTCCTAAAAATGTTATTCGCAGCATACATAAAAAACCTTCCCTTAAAAGAGAAAGCTTTACTTACCAAAGAAATTAATAGAGTTTATCTACGATAAAGGAAAGTCAGATTTATCATACTATTCCCGCACCATATTCTGCCCCAGTCATAGTCATCTCTTTTTTTACTGCATTTCGAAATAATACAAATAAGTTACAGGCGAAATCAGTCCAACCACTGATTTTTTGTGCTTCCGGTTCCAATTCCTTCTCCTTTTCGTCTTGACTAGCGACACCAAACTGCTTTAGCTCTTCCCAATTCTCTGCCAAATACATGAAAAGCGATGCCGATGCGAACTGCACGGGAACCACGGGATATGCCATAGCGAGCTTTAAGATCAATTGCCTTTCGCGTTCTACTTCGTCTTCTGAAATTGCCGACTGTCGTATCGCTTTAATACGCGCTTCTTCATGTACTGCACCTTTTATCTCAGAGCCGATATTTGCGACCTGAAACTCGGCTAATTCTTTGTACAGTTTTCCCTGGGTGAGTTCGTGCTCGAATATGTATTTTAGCATGGGTTCAGACGCGGATTTGAGATACGCATCGTTTAATGCTATGATTGAGAACCAGAAGCCCCGCATGAAAAATCGCCGATGCATTGCCGTACCATATTCTAAAGAGGTGGGAGAAGGCACTAAGATGGAGGGTGCGAAAATAAGAGCTCGGTTTTTTAGCACAATCGTATCTTTGAGACGATCAATACCTATGAGTTCTTCAACTGTATGTTTCTCTTCGCTATCCAGCGGCTGATGCATAGAAGCAGGAAGCCCCGCTATTTTATCGTAAAATTCGATGACAGTCCTTATTTTACTGACCTCGAACGTCTTTAATGTTTCCGCAATCTCCTTTGCTGCATTCTCTATCCATGCGACACATTCAGCTTCGAATCCCTTGCGATTCCGCTTCTCTTCTCCTTCTTCCGAAGATGTCATTTAATTGATTGATTATCTCCCGCTTCTATAAATAGGCTAGTCCGCCGTTTTCTCCAATCTCTTCAGAAGCTTTTTCCCTATTACCGGTATACGCTTAATCACATCCAAAAACTCCCGTTTCACGGTTTCCTGCAGTTCCTCTTTCACAGATTTAATTTTGCAGATTATCTCTTCTGCTTTTTCTTTTATTTGCTCTTCTGTGAGGTTACCCATTGGTATATCTACAATAATTTTTGGAGAAATAGGAGAAAGGGAAGAAATAAGTGGCGCTTTGATTTCTATTCTATACCTTGCATTCACTACGTCCTTTTGCAATAAAATATTTTGGGTCTCGCCGATTTTCTCTAAAATCTCGTTACGCCCTTTGATGCTTTTTTCTATTCCTTCTGTGATTATCTCTTTTGTTTCTGCAAATTGGTCATCCATTTTACTGCCCATCGTTTCTATTCCTCTTTCTAATGCTATATTTTCAGTTTCGCGAGATAAAATGCCATTCAGCGCTTGTATGGATCCTCTGACTCTTGACCAATATTTAATAAGTATATCCAAAGCCGTTTGCTTACGGTTCGCAGCCCACTTTATTTCTTCTAGCTCTTGCTTAACTGAGCTTATAATACGTTGCATATTCACAATGGTTGTCTTCCCCGCGTCGAAATTAACAGATTCAAACAGCTTTTCTACTTCTTTTGATTCGTTATGTAGTTTAGCGAGTTCGTCTTTTAGCTTTCCTAAGTCAGTATTATCATCAATGCCTCTTATAGAGCTAATAAACTCGCTTACGATTGCAAAGGATGAAATTCTTGCGTTGAATATCGTTCTCTCCGGGTCAATCAACCCTTCAACTTCAGGAACATTTTTTAATGTCGTTTCGATCTTTTCGGATGCTTCCATTGGGTCATAACTGCTTAATGCGTGGTCTAACTCTTCATCCAGATAAGAGAATTTTATAAACGCGTCAAGTGAATGCGATAATGGATCGTTGATCGTATCAAAGTATTCTTTTGCATCGTTCATGCATTCTCTAAAACCAGCCCAATCCTTCATGTTCATCGCATTCCGTGCCTCCACCCACTCTTTAAATCCAAGCATCCTCACCTTATCCTTTCCTTCAAAAAAGTCTCTTGCAAATTTAAAATCGGCAATCGCTTTGTATAAATTGACATTAGATAAAAGACGTATAATCCCACGATTTGCATAAGCCGTAGCATATTCAGGATTAAGTGCTATTGCTTTGTTGTAATCTTCAATCGCTTTCTCTTGCTTCTTTAATTTATTATAGGCAGTTCCGCGGTTGTAGTAACTCACTGCCAAGATTACCCGTACTCTTTTTATAATTTCATCATCTTCGGCAATTTTTTCCGCAAGCTCGAAATAAGAAATCGAAATGCTGTAGTCTCCAAGAGTACCAAATGTAATTCCCTCGTTAATTAAAATTTCAGCAGTGATGCCTCTATCTTCCTTTATCTGGTTGTACGCCTCCTCGTCCTTGCCGCTTCGTAGTAACTCTTCTAACTCGTCAAGATTCGTCATTCTTTCTTATTTATCTATATACACTGAAATATTAAATAGTGCGCAATACACATCAGACGTTTTCTTCAATGGATTCATTTGCTCTTCTAACATGAAAAAACACCACACAGTCAAACCTTCTTTTATACGGTATTACTTCGTCATATAATCCCTTTATTGGGGTTAAAAACTTTCACTGCCTGCGATTTTTTCCACTGTATCGTATTCTTCACGTGTCTTCACAAATAAATGGAGATCCCCAAATTTGACCTTTCTCAAGCCGGCATCCTTTGCCGCAGTATACGCATCTATCATCTGCCATAGATCCGAAGGCGGGACATCGCCCCTGTGCGTGCCAACTCGTTGCGTGCTCGCGCCGCACAAATGTTATTTCGCATTGAAAGAAATGTTTTTAGTAGTTCCAAATGATACATAACTCTATGGAACTAAAGTTGAGTTCGCCACAGGACTGCATTGGGGACTCCACATATAACTTCATCTGGCAGCATAAAGGAGCAAAGCTCAATCCTACTGACGCTATCCCGTCGCAATCAGGTACGAATTATACATATGAAATGGTGGTGGAGGCATTGAAAAGCGGTGAAGACGTGCAGATCAAGGGCGATGTGGGCACGCGAGTTGGTTCGAGTTTGGGTGTGGACCTGGTTTATTTTGGCGGTACCGGTATGGAGCAGCCAGAAGTGGGCTCTATAATAGTAGATGGGAATACCGGCTCTCATCTCGGATTGAGTATGCTTTCTGGCGCTATATACGTTAAAGGCGAAGTCAAAGAACCGCTGGGCAATGTGGTGCAGGTAACGTCCGATCGGGCAGGTTATAAGAAATTCGTTTCGATAACTTGGCTCTTGCACCATCCGGAAGAACGGCACGGGCTATGCACGCCTAATGCATTTAAGAATGGGGAACTGCAGCTTACTGATGGGATAATAAGGAATACGCTCGCTGCACGATGCATGAAGGATGCGAAGGTGCATGTAAAGGGCGATGTAGGTATAAGCGTTGGGATTTTGATGCGAAAAGGTACTGTAATCGTAGATGGTGATGCCGGTATGAACGCAGCAGCATTGCTAAATGGCGGCGAAGTGGTTTTATTGGGCGATGCCGCGGAGTTTCTGGGTGTAGAGCAGATGAAAGGGCGTGTATTTGTAAAGGGCAATTGTAAAGGTTTTGTGGGTGCTAAAATGACTGGCGGACGAATCATTTGCAGAAGGACAAAGCCTATTCCGCCTGTTATAGAACGGAAACTGGAACCGGATGATTTGGCGTTGCTTGCACAGTTCGGAATCTCTGGTATGCTTGCATTGACTTATGCGAGGTATGATGTGTGAAGGAAGGGGAAAAGGAATTAGGAATTACGAATTACGAATTACGAATTGGAAATTAGAAAAAAGACAAAGTTAGAAAGATGATGCGGAAACGAAAGTTATAATAACATAGCTAAAATGTTAGTTATTAGCGGGAGATAATAGAGAAATGGGCTTTTATAAAAAGAAGCGGGAAGCTCTGGATTTTTTCACTGATATGCTGCTCCGCAGTGAAGTAAAAGATGTAATAGGAAAAATCATCTTGTTTTGTAGTGTAGCGAAGGGAGAAGCCACTTGCGAGAGTGATATAGATGTGCTGGTGTTTACCTCCGGGGATTTGAGTAAAGTCTCGTACGCATGTGCCGATGCGGCTATGTGGACAGGTATTGAGACCAAAGAGAGCGTAGAACCATTGGTATATTGTGTAGATGACCTTAGATATATCAATTCGTATTTTATAAAGATTTCAGAGTTGCCGTAGATGTTGGCTACAATGCCGTTGAGCTTTCTGTTAAAGGGTTGCTATTACTCAAGATGGAAGACATACCGAGAACGCATGGCGGCGTAGTGCAGAAATTCGGTGAACATTATGTTAAACCAAAATTAATTAGAAGTTTGTGATTTCCATCTGCGTTAATCTGTGTTAATCAGTGTCCATAAAATACTTTTTGTATGTCTTTTCTTTTGGTTTTGTGGGCCATAAATACTTAACCGAACACGCATGTAGGTGGTTCTTGGAGTGTAATGGTAATCTTTATATTACCAACCATTGTATATTAAATTAGGTGAGAATAATGATCATAGCCAAAACGAAGGTGACATCAGGATTTCGGATAATGATTCCCAAGGCGATACGGGATAGTCAGGGGATAGAGAACGGGACGAATGTAATTTGGTATGAAAAAGATGGCGAAATCAATATACATTTTAGAAAAGCGGTAAAATCAATAAAAGAGATGCGCGGTTCTATTTCGGGTGGTAAGGATCTATCAAAGATAAGAACAGCGGATCTGCTTGATGAGGAGTTTGGGCTAAGTTAAGACCATGACTACTATATACCTTGATGCGAGTGCTTTAATCGCGTACTTTAATAAAGCGGATGAGTTTCATGAATCTGCATGCCCTGTAATCGATTCCACGGAGCTTAATTTAGAGTTATTTACATCTGATGTTACAGTTCTTGAACTACAATATGTACTGTGGCGAAAGATAAGCGGAGAAGTCGCAATTGAGAAAACTCAGGGAGTTATGGAAGCGGAGGATATTTATGTATTATCCACCAACACGGATGATATTTTTAGAGAACTTGAGATCTTCAAGCGGTATCCAATGCCAAGCTTTGATGCATTGATATGCGCAGTGATGCAGCGTGAGGGCATAAAATTTCTTCTTTCTTTTGATAGGGGACACTTTGATGCGGTTGAAGGAATTACAAGAGTTGAAAATTTGAAAGATTTGAAAACCATGTTGAGGTGACCACCATTGGCTACCGGTAATATAGAAAAACTCGTTGCACTGTTGAGAACAGGCGAAGAATGAGATGATATAGCATTGCTCATAAACGAATTCCTCATTGATGACCGTAATAAGAATACGCTTCTTGTTAGACTAAAAGAGATAAAAGAAGAAGTAGCAAATAAGACTTTGGGTAGGTATAAGCGCTTGAAATATACGACACATACCTTAAGAACACTTGATTCTTTGACTAAGAAAGGCGTTTTAGGTAAATTCAAACGAGACAGGTTTTATTACTTCACGACGCCAAAGGAAGCGGTAATGCAGGCGTTGAAGGAACGAGGTGAAACACCTGGAGAGTGTACATACACCAAATGAAATATCAAAAGCAGCGGGAATGCCATTATATGTGGTTTTGGACATAATCGCGGAATTGCTGCCATAAAACCTTTCTTTCAAAAAGAAAGCTTTACCAAAGAAAAATTATAGTTTATTTATAAAGAAAAATGAAGCATAAAATTGCGGTAATCCGTGGCGATGGGATAGGGCCAGAGATAATAAGCGAAGGCGTGAAGGTACTTGATGCGGTTTCGGAGCTCGATAATTTCGAGCTCGAGTGGATTGAATATCCACATGGTGCAGAGCATTATCTAAGTACAGGCGAGTTAATAAATGAGGATACATTGAAGGAGTTGGAGCAGTATGACACGATATATTTCGGGTGCATTGGTGACCCGCGAATAGATACCGGCGTCTTAGAGCAGGGTATATTGCTCAATATGCGGTTCCATTTCGACCAATACGTGAACTTACGACCGGTGAAGCTTCTGGAGGGCGTCCCAACACCTCTTGCTGGTAAGGGTCCTGCGGATATAGATTTCACTGTGGTGCGAGAGAACACCGAGGATTTCTATGTCGGCATTGGCGGTAGGGTAAAAGACCGGAAGAAGAGCGAGGCGCTGGAAATTGTACGGGAACGATATCACGTTAAGTTCGGATTGGACATCGAGACCGATTCGGACGAGCTTGCGTATCAAATAGGTATCCTGACGCGAGAGGGCTGCGAGCGAGTGATGAAGTATGCCTTTGAGCTTGCACGTGCGCAGGGTAGGAACAAGGTGACGAGTGTGGATAAGGCGAACGTGCTAACGCACGGCTACGGGTTCTGGCGCGAAGTGTTCACCGAAGTAGCACATGAATATCCGGAGATAGAGACCGATTTCAATTTCGTCGATGCACTATGCATGTGGCTCGTTAAGAATCCCGAATGGTATCAGGTCGTTGTCGCCCCGAACATGTTTGGCGATATTATCACCGACCTCGGTGCGATGATACAGGGCGGCTTGGGTCTTGCGCCTGGCGGGAACATCAATCCTGATGGCGTATCCATGTTCGAGCCGATTCATGGTTCCGCGCCGAAATACAAGGGTAAAGGCGTTTCAAATCCGATAGCTACTATTTGGGCTGGTGCTATGCTTTTAGAGGCCGTTGGCGAGAAGAGTGCCGCGGGAAAAGTTGTTGATGCTATTGAAACGGTCCTGCGTGAAGGGAAGGTGAGAACGTATGATCTCGGCGGTAACTCGAAGACAAGCGAGGTCGGCGATGCGATTGTTAGTACGATGAAGATGGGCGGCTAGCTCATTTTTGGATTGTGTTTTAGTATTGGTTTAGCTACTGTTTATAACCACAAGATTCCACAGATTTACACGAGAAAGGGGAAGTGGAATACAAGAAGCGTAAGGAGACTGTTGAATGGCCCTTCGGCAACATAAAGCAAAATATGAAGTTTCGGGAATTTCATACAAGAGGGCTAGAAAATGTGCAGATATAGCATAATCTTGTATGTACTGCTCATAATCTGAGGGGGTGCTCCCCCCTTTAAATAGGGTTAATTAATTGAGCTGGCATATGGAGATCAATCCATCAAAACCAAGGGGCAGATAAAAATCTATAGAAGCATAGTATTCAATCTAGTTCAACAAGCTAAGAGAGAAACAAAGACGGTAAAATGTAAAGAATTGAGATAGCTCACGCTCAGTCATTCCATCCTTCACTCTTCTACTTGTTTTTGACTCAATGAAGGTAGTTAGGATGGTAAAGAAGTACTTCCCCCCAATTCCAGACATGGTCTGTCAATCCAGCAGCGATTGCAGGAGTACGAAGACCTTCTAATGCTGTCCCTTTTCTTCTATTGAATCGCGCTTCGCACCGATTACACTTATATTCTTGTTCACCGTTCTTTTGGTGTCCATTCCTGATTACGTCTTTGTGGTTAACTATTCCATAAATTTCGCAGTTCTGATTGGGACATGCCTGATCGTGATCCTTCCGATTGCGTCCTCGTTTTTTTTAGATTCTTCACTCATCTTTTTATTATTGCATTGGTGGTAAAAGTTAAAAATGGATGAAATAAATGCCCCAACTATAAAGGGGGAGCACCTAGTAGTAAATTTATACGATGGAAAAGAGAACGGATAGATAATACACGAATGATAGAGCTTGCCTTAGAAGCTATTTCGGCTTTTGAAGAAAGATCTTTTGAGGATTTACTAGCCCAGTTATGCAGGAGAATCGATTGATTGTAGACCAGAACAAGAAGTTTCATACCGAGGGTAAAATTTTTTTCGAGCAGTTTAAGCTCCTCTTTGCGTTCTTGAGGTTTCCACCTATTCCGACCCGAAAACAGAACAGGTCATATTTTATTGGGTCCCGTCACACCACCAGTAATTAAAATTGAAGAAGACGGTTATTCTACAACCCGCCTCGTAATAGCCACTAACGGTTCAACAAAACCATCCCGTACAGCAGTTCGCAGCCCTGTATTGCCCCTTATCAAATCCGCAAGTGGTGGGCTCAAACTATAATATATATTGACAACTGCTCTTCCTGCTGGATTATGCAGCAGATATTTATCCCTAAAATCTCGTAGAACGTCTATATCCTCGTGCAGCGGCGTCCCATAGGCTGCAGTCGCTATGAAACAAGGAGATGTTACAGTCCAATCCCACGTCTGCATGTCGGTACCGTTCGCATTGGTCACAATCGCAGAGACGTTCCAGGTGCCGTTAACTGCGCTCGTATTCGTATATGCTGCTGCTGTTACGCTTGCATTTGTCTGAACTTCTGTACCGTTTATCTGCCAACTAACATCCACTGTTTGATCGATTGTGATCTCAAATGTCCTGTTCGCACCTACGTAATCGTTAACGGGTGATTCCGGCGCATGTGAAGTGCAGGAGGGACTATGGGGTTTCACAATATAATTCTCAAACCCAACCATCAGAGGATAAATGTCATTATTATCGTTTGGGATATTGTAAGGACTGTCACCAATTCCATCGTTGTTTGCATCACTGCCGGTGTAATCACCATAGTAGTTGCCGAGGTAGTTTGTGTATGTGTTGGCGTTGTAGGTATATGTTATTTTTGAGGGCGAGTTCCAGATGTTTGATGAATCCGCCGAATAAACATTATCGTTGTTGTCTACAAAGTTGTTGAGGTAAACGAGGTTGCTACTCGATAACTTAAGGTAGATCCCGTAGTCATTATTGTTCGATGCGTTGTTGTTCAATATACAGTTGTTGTTGCTCCACGAAGACAAGTCAATGCCAATGAGGTCATTGTTCAAGGCGTTATTGTTCGCTAATATGTTTTTGTTGCAATTATAAACCAAGATGCCACGTTCATTATTCAATGCGTTATTGTTCAATACATTATTGTTATTACTCGAATAAGACAAGAGGATACCACAGGAGTTGTTGAATGCTATGTTGTTTGCTAAGCTATTGTAGCTGCAATAAACATCCAAGTATATGCCACCTCCAGCGAGGTTGTTTGATACTGTGCTGTTAATAATGGTGTTGTTGCATGAATAATGCAAGTGGATGCCATTGCTGTTGTAAGATGCCTTGCAGTTAGTAAGGGTGTTGTTGCACGAATGAAGCAAGTAGATACCATTGCTGTTGTAAGATGCCTCGTTGTTAGATATAATTGTATTTTTTGTACCTTCTGCCAAATAGATCCCTGCGCTTAAATACCCGGTCCCTGCTCCCTCCACGGTGAAACCACTGATATTCACATAATCGACGATTACCTCAAATACATGGTCATCAGAATTTGCAGCCTGAACAATTGTATCATCAGGACTTCCTGAAGTTGAGCGAATCGTTAAAGACTTATTAACATTCATATTTTCCGTATACGTTCCCGGATCTACAGTAATCGTATGCCCATTTAATGTGTCAGAATCATCTATCGCTGCCTGAATCGCTTCAAAGTCTTCTCCTGTGTTTAGGTTGTGGACAGGTAAAGTTGAAACTTCAAAACACAACTCAGCAGAATCATTAACGTATCCTGTCTTATTCGCATAGATCGTAACGTTGTAAGTACCATAAAAAGAAGTATTTGTGAAAGTTCCATTGTAATTCCCAACCAACACCTCCGTCATTGTGACCCACTCAATCGAACTGTCAGGCCTTAGAATCTTCGCGTTCACGCAGTCGACTGTAATATCATATCCTGTTTCGTTTTGGACAATGCAGGAGATTGTGACAGTTTCGTTTAAAGCATAAGTTGATTTGTCTGTTTGGGCTTGGGTGATGTTAAGTAATGTAACTATATCAGAGATATAGTATGCATACTTCAAAGCATCATAACTATTGTCATAATAGCTAATGTGTGGACAATCGTTTGTATCGAGCGCTATTGATGAACCCCTGCCGACATTACCAAGTGAATCGACGACTTGTAAGCTCCAGATGCTGCCTGTCCATTTCGCATATTTCAAATCGGGATAGGGGGTGGGACTTGAGCAATGATAGCTAATGTGTGGACAATTTTTAGTATCGAGCGCTATTGATGTATAATCCCACCTTGCATCAGGATCCAACATTTCTATGTTCCACACGCTACCCGTCCATTTCGCATATTTCAAATCAGATCTCCCGTAATAGCTAATGTGTGGATTGTTGTTAGAATCGAGCGCTATTGATGTATCCCTGCCGGCATATCTTTCAGAATCCACGGTCTCTATTTCCCACTCGCTACCCGTCCATTTCGCATACTTCAAAGATTGATTAATGTAGTCATAATAGCTAATGTGTGGACAATCATTTGTATCGAGCGCTATTGATGTATACTCGCCGACATATCCATTTGAATCCACAGTTTCTATGTCCCACGCGCTGCCTGTCCATTTCGCATACATCAATTCACCATGAATATCGTGGAAATAGCTAATGTGTGGATAGTCGTTTGTATCGAGCGCTAGTGATGTATACTTGCCGACATATCTTGTTGGATCCACGGTCTCTATTTCCCACTCGCTGCCTGCCCATTTCGCATATTTCAAATTTTCATTTGTACTGTCGTAATAGCTAATGTGTAGATAGTCGTTTGTATCGAGCGCTAGTGATGTATAATCACAGAGACGTCCATCAGAATCCACAGTTTCTATTTCCCACTCGCTACCTGTCCATTTCGAATACATCAATTCGCCATAACCCCCATTATAATAGCTAATGTGGGGATAACCGTTAGAATTGAGCGCTAGTGATGTATAGCCTTGGCAATGTCCAATCGAATCCACGGTCTCGATGCTCCACAAGGATCGCATGACAGAGCAAGGAGAACTGATAGTTTCCGACGGATTTGACACGACCATATGCTCTTCAGAATAATTTAGCTCCTCTTTTGTCTGATCAGGATTTACTTTCGCCTTTGTAGGAGGTTCCGCGGATGCAACGTTCATTGCCACTGCAATCAGGAGCATTATGGTAATAGCAACCGCAAAAGTTGTGACTTTTAGCGTTAATTTCATTTTTTTTCTTATCCCCTAATAAATTACTTATGATGCTTCTTGGTAGTGAGGACATAAATAGTTTTCGATATATATTTTTATACGTTTTTTAGCTATTTGTGACATATACATTTATCTCAATATTTACGTGCGTTACATCCATTCTTCGCTTTCGCATTCTAACGCATCCAACACGCGATACCGAGCCTAATCTCTCAAGTTCGCTAACAGCGCTTGGTTAATCTCCCCCGATCCTGCTAAGCTCAGAGCAAACAACCCGTTATATTCTTAGGATCTGCATGCAAATATCCTTTAAGCTTATTCTTTCCATGAGGGTTATATGAGTAAGTGGAAAGGGTCAATACATAGGTAAGTGTTTTATTTGACAAATAAAGGGTCAATACATCGGAAAGTCTTTTGATGACATATCCATTTACGCATCCATTGTGATGCATTATGGATGACAAAGAAGAAGAGAGAATTGAAGCCGTAAATCGGTATATTATGGGTGATAAACCATCAAACATTTGCAGAGACGCGAATAGGTCAGAGAAGTGGCTCTTTACCTGGGTGAAGAGATTCAAAACTGGTGAAGAGGAGTGGTATAGATCCCAATCAAACGCACCTAAAAAACATGGAAGAAAAACGCGCACGGATATCGAAAGCACGATTGTAAACATCAGAAAAGCGCTAATGGAAGGTAAAGAGCAGGAATCGAAATATCTTGGTGTAGGCGCTGATGCAATTTGGTATAGAATGGTGAAGCAAGGTTTTTCGAAGGATGAGATACCTTCTGTATCAACGATAAAGCGGATTGTGAAGCAGCATGGTCTGAAAGTGAATAAGCGTGAGCGCTATAAACGAGTAAAATCCAAAAAGCGATACACGATCCTGAATCCTGCACAGATCGACGAAATGCACCAGATGGACTTCGTTGGTCCAAGATTTATTAAAGGATA
>QENH01000188.1 GCA_003336485.1 Candidatus Methanophagales archaeon | reverse complement strand
ACGATAGACAAAAGCTAAAGCAACCATTGTTGTGGGAATGGTAACAAATAAACCTATTAATAGACAGAGTGCTCCGAGTAGATTGATTCCCAGAAGCACTAGGAAAAAGCCAAATAAATCCCATTTGACGCCCCTTGTAATGGCAGAACTCCTTTTGAGTGCTTCTATTGGACCTAGACCCTTGTCAACGATAAAGTAGTCATAAAAACAAAATTGAATCCCCCAAATAATTCCAGGAATAATTAATAATATCGTTCCTGCGAATACAATCAATCCATAAAGAATTGAACCGACGAGATACTGAGGAAACAAAGGATATTGAGAGAAAAGATCTGCAAATCTGCCTTTTTCATTATCACAGAATCTTAAAGCGATTTTTACTAATCCTATTGAAATTATTATGCTTAAAATTAAATCAGCAATGTAAAAAAGGATCCCAAGAAAAATATTTGCTTCTGTTGCCTTGACCGCAATAAAAGAAAAAAGGCTAGTAAATAAGAACACAAATATTAAAAGACCGATGAAAAAGCCGAGATTGCTTTTCATCGTATTCCATCCAAAGTGTATTGCTTCACTTATGGAAAATTTTTCCGCAGTCATGTTTTATACACCTTTCTTTTTTTGCCTCTTAACTTTTAGATAGGTGCAGGTTATACAAATAACCTGCATATTTTTGCAACGACACATCGTTTTTCTTTTTATGCTCTTTCAATCGCTATCCTCGATTCTTAAACAACATTTCTTATATTTCTTTCCCGAGCCACAGGGGCATGGATCATTTCGGCCAATCTTTTTCTTCTTCCTTTTACCTTTCGTGAATTTTGAACTACTCTTCGTATCTTCGTCATATACTTTTTGGATGGTTTCCAATGTTTCTAATGGTTTTTCAAATTTGACCTGCCCTTCTTTTTTCTCCGTATCATAATGCATTTTATATAGATAGTCAATATTCTTCTGCGAGAAATGATCCATCGGATCTTTCTCATGATGATAATGGTAAGGCATATCTTCGTCAGATGTCTGGTATATACGCTTGACATCCTCAAAATTGATGATAAATTCCTTTATCAGCACATTCGCAAATGCCTGCTCAATATCTTTAAATGCCTCTCGATCTTTAAATTGCGCAAGTTAGCCAATCACCGAGTTCTTTTCCTCGATTTCGTAATACACCGATAAGTAAGTGAAGAGCTTCTGGGGTTTTGAATATCAACATTTTTTCCGGCCAAAGATTCGGCTTAAAACTGATTCTCTCAACCCAAGCAGTTTTTCTATGGACGCTCTTAAAGTATCTTCACGCATGACACCCACCAGTCTCTTGAGTTCATGCCCATTATCATCAAGTATCAATGTGGTTGGTATTGCCCTAACATGATACATAGAAGAACGTTTCTTCCCTGCTTTTGTCTTCATTCGTATCTTGTTTAATGACACTCCATGCCCGGAATAATCGGACACCACTCTGCTCACTATCGCTTCGGCTGCCGGACAATGCGGACACTGAGAAGAGACAAAAAGTATGATTTTCATAATAAATAAAAGATAAGGAATAGTGCGTTTTAACTATATTGTAAGTTTCAGGCGAAAAAAAATGGCACTCATTGTAAAAGATACGCTCATCCGAAAAAAGGATGGTGCTCTTCCAGCGGGGTCAAGCGGATTTTTTGTTTCGATCTCATCCACCTTCCTGTTTGGACTTGCGGATGGTGATAAAATCATAGGAGAGATAAAAGAGGGAGAGGAAACAAAAGAAATAACGCTGATTCTTAAAAAGGAGGGTGAAGACTGCTTTTTGCATATCTCCACGGAGGATTTGGATACGAGTTTTATGAAGGTCGGCAGAGCGGATTTGAAACTGAAGGAAGCCATTCACGGAGAAGAGAGGCAGCAGCTATATCCGAAGAATGATGTTACTACATCCCCCGCCATAGGTTGTCGAATATCGTGACTATACTCAGCACCTGCGGAAACTGCACTTCATTATCCGCAGATTTCTTGCGCGTGCTCGAGTTAATTTTGTTTACTACACATCAAAGTAATTTTTGATGATTTCCTCTATGCTCCTCTTGAGGTCACTATCGTGCGTTAACGGCTCAGTCATAGTAGAATATAGCGCATCTCGCATTGGCACACCACAGTTCAGCAATGTAGCCGCATATACAAGTTCCCGTGTCGAGACACCCTCTTCTAGTCCCTGATGGATGAGATTACGTATTTTATTCGCCGCTTTTACCAGCTTTTCGGCCGTTTCCACATCAACACCTGTTTCTTGCTGCACAATTTTGGTCTCTAAGTCTTCGCCCGGCCAGCCAAGTGCGATACTGACAAAACGCTGTCTTGTGCTCTGTTTCAAGTCCTTTAGCACACTCTGGTAACCGGGATTATAACTCATTACTAGCATAAAGTCATCAGGCGCATAGAATATCTTACCTAATTTCTCTACTAGCATATATCTTCTATGATCCGTTAAGGGATGAATAACAACTGTAGTATCTTTTCGCGCTTCTACTATTTCATCAAGATAAACGATTCCGCCTTTCTTTACCGCCATAAGAAGCGGCCCATCAATCCACTCTACAATGTCGCCTTTTATTATATACCGACCGATCAAGTCATTGCCACTTAAATCGTCATGACAGGCAACAGTATAGAGCGGCCGACCTAACTTCCAGGCCATATGCTCAACTAATCTCGTTTTACCGCTTCCCGTTGGCCCCGTCAGCATAATAGGAAGTTTATTCCTATACGCAGCTTCAAATAGCGCAACCTCGCGCCCTTGCGGTAAATAAAACGGCTCCGCCTTTATCTCAAAGCTACCAGTTTCATATATGCCTGTGTCCAATCGCTCTAACAAATATACTCACCTAGTAATGATAAACTCTCAATTATATACCGCCTTTCCAGCTTTCCTGCTCCATGACTAAAAAAGCCTGCTGTTCTTCCTGATTCATTAGCGTTAAATCCACTTCGACCTTGACCTCCTCATCCATCTTCTTTATTTGCTCAACCACACTATTTACGAGATAATCCCTGACCTGTGTGGGAATACCGGGAAAGGGGAGAGTCATAGTAACCAAGACCTTGTTCCCATTGACGGTTATTTCCTTGACTATCCCTAAGTCAACTAAGGTGCGGTCAATTGCAGGATGCTTTATTTCTGCTACAACCTGGCGAATATCTTCCTCTGATTTCTTTTTAGCCATTACTCATTCCACCTCTCTTTTTTTTCAAAAAACACTTTCTTTTAGAAAAAGAACCTCTGCTAAGAAAATAATCCTTTTTGTAAAAAGGAAAGCTAGGGATATGAATTAAATAATAAAGGGGGTTTTGAAATTTTTTTTAAAAAAAAACAAAAAAGGGGAAAAAATACCCCTATGCGCCCATTGTTGTGATTGGATGTGGTTCTTGCGCCTCGATTTCGTGTTCTGCCTTGTTCGCCTCGGAAACGATCATATCCGCCATACCAACCAGTGGGAACACCGTCTGTGCATTCTCTATAGGCCCGTAAAGCACGAAATCCTGACCCGCTATTACCGGGATGATATTTGAGGCTATGTCACAGATATGGAACACATCTGCACCAAGTCCTTCCCAGCCACTGGCTCCTTTGGTCGCATGCTCCTTCCTGAACGTCTTCAGCCATGTCCATGCAGAAGGTGCATTGTGGATACCCAATCCCACAGAAATACCGAATTTCGACTTGACGACGAATCCCGATGCAACGGCCGACCCAACCCCTGCGCCTATTGGCAGAGTAGCCGGATCACACATCTGTTTCGTTACTCCCATGTCCCGTGCAAGTTGCACCAAACCTTTATCAAAGGTGCCTGCTCCTGTCTCTAACAGATCTATCTTCCCCGCTACCGTTGAATCTTTTGGATTGAACGCCAGGATAATCGCTGCTTCTATGCTGGACTCTTTGATCGCTTCCAGCTCCTCGGGTGCGCACGATATGTTTATTGAGTTATACACCGCTCGGTCTGTTAGTCCCACTTCATCAACGTACTTGAGCCCTGCTACCTTCGCATCCGCCACTGTCGAGTCAATCAAGAAAGCCGTGTCGCTTACCTCTGTACAGAACGCGATCTCTTTCTCCATCGCCTCTGGCGATTCCGAGAATATCTGCATCATGCAGGGATTCCCTGTTAAGTCCGAAAACTCATCCTGCTTGTTTAGCACGTCTTCCGCAGCTTTCTTGTCGAATATACCCTTGTCTGCATCCTCAACTAAATAATGCTTCGCGTAGAATATCGTACCACAAAGAACAGTTGCGCACTCTCCTGGCTGTCCTCCTACCTTCACTTTCCCTATGTTATATATATCCTGCTTCCTATCAAATACAAACATCTTTTTCTGTCCTCCTTTTACTAATTACACACCCATTAGAGCTTTTATCGTATCTACATTCGCTTCTATATAGGTCCCTATCTGCGGATCTATCAAGAATAGCACATATATTAGGATTCCTACTATCAGCCCGTACAAAAGGCCAATCGCAAAGCCCATCTTCTCGCCCTGTCTCTGCGCTAGTTCGCCCGTGACAAATTCCACCGTCTCGTCCATCGCCGCTAATCTACCCATTAGTTTCGTGTGCTCTGGCGGAGTCATTGCAACAGGAACGGCTAACTCTTTCAGTTCCTCTTCCAGCTTCATCAACACATCTGCTTCTACTTCCTTCTCTATCTCCGCTTCCAGCTCTTCCTCTGTTTTTTTCTCTTCACTCATTGTTTCTTCCTCCTTTGTCTTATGTCACGCTTGGCACAAGGGGCGCATATTTGAGTCCGGCGAGAAGCAGACTCACAAATAGCCCTATTGCCATCCCTTTTACGAATCCTGCCCAGAGTCCGGCAGCGTACCTCGAATCCTTGCCTATGAGTGTTATGGACTGTCTCAAGTCCTCTATCTTCGCAGTTATTACCGCCGTTTCCGGTGTTTGTTGTATTACTTTTGCCATTTAGGTCCCACCTCCATATAATAAAGCCCAGTATATAAGCGGCAAGAGAAATACTATTACTACTATCAGTCCTGCCAGCATACCCAGAATCGCATTCGCAGCTAGTCCCGACGATAATTTCTGGTCCCTTGCAATCAACTGCGCCTTGTAGCAAATATCTGTCGCTGCTTTATTTATTACTTGCATGTATGGTGATGCCGGCATTGCTAACGGCATAGCCAACTCTGCCCCCATCACTTCATCGCCGCCTACCTTCACAATCATCGGGTCTTCCGGATAAGCTCCTGGGTCTCTAGCCGTTAGCTCATTCACTTTCGCTACTAGCGCACCCATATCTTCCGAGCCCACCATGTCAATTATTTCTACCTGAGCCCTGAATCGCTCGACCGCTTCTGTGGGTAGATTCTCGATGAATGGTATCGCCCCTGTTGAACCTACAATCTTATGGTTGGATGAATCAACACCATCTTTCCACAACGCGATCATCGAACCGCCACTTATGTGTCCGGGAACTTCCGCACCTGCGATTATAAGGAATCGTATGTTCGGATTGGAAATGATGTTTGTCATCATCTTCTCTAACCCGATGTTCTCTGTCTTATCCGGTCCCTGAATCGCAATTCCTGGCAACTTCTCTATGTGGAAATAAGATCCCGTAGACGATATCGCTACACAACTCTCCGGGTCGCCAACTTCATAGTCTCCCGTGACAAGCGGCCATCCCTCTGGAGCTTCTTTCTTCTCGGCCATATCATGCACCTCCTAACTTCAAAAATGCTAGCGTCACTGCTAACACGCCAAATAGCACGCCGAACACGAACAGCGTTATGAAGCCTGCAGTATTCATTGCTCCTTCTCTATGTGGCTGTGACAATATGAACCCACTGCGTGGGTCAAGACAATTGAGAAGGTCATCCACTGAAGCTTCCATCGCCACTATTTGCTCTTCTATTGGCGATAGGCTTACTTTGTAGAATCCTGGTCTGCTCTCACCTACCGTAAGCGAGTCCGGATCCAGCACTACTCCATACTTTTCATTTATTACTAACATGTTTGTTCTCTTTTTACCTCCTCATTTACTCTATTGTCTTGATTAACCCCGTTCCAACGGTCGAATGTGCCTCGCGCATCGCAGTCTTTATAAACTTTACGAAGAACACTATCCACACTATCAGACCGAAGACAATCAACGATATTCCGTCTACTACTCCCGCTACACCCCACGTCGATACTGCAGTAGCCGCTACGAAGATCCCCAGTATGATGAACAACAGCCCTGAGATCTCAATAGAGACCATGAGCGTCCTTGGTCTTCTCTCGTCCGGACCTAAACATGCATTGTACGGATGGAACATCGCCATCATAGATAGAACGAACATCACCGCTATAACTCCATTGCTTATTGCTCTCTCTACCACCAGATTGAAATCCAGTGAACCCGCAACGATAGAAAATTGGAGTAACATTGCTAGTGTGCCCGCTATTCCCAGCTCCATCATGCCTCGTTCTAAGCCCGGTATCTTCATCCCTATTATCTTCTCATTGTTCGATAACACGCCTGAGATCAATCCGACAATAGCCATGGCTATTACGCCTATTAACACCCCCGGCTGCACTATGCTCACATTTAGTATCCCCGCAAAAGCAATCCCCACTAATGCGCCAAGAACACCATAACCTGTTGCTAGCACACCTATGGACGGAACGCCGGTCCCTAACCCATATTTAGATGTCTTCCGGACAGAATCCATACCCCAGAGTAAGGCGAATATAACTCCAACTGCCTTTACCACCGCTGGTAATCCCGGTATGATCACGATTACTATTGCTATTATCGCTGAAATGATCCCCAACTGAGTCACATCAGGTGGGAATGAGAAACCTTCCGTCTTCTCTTCTTCTACTACTGGTCCTCCTCCTACGGTCATCCTATCAGTCCTCCCATATTTGCTACTACCCAGACAAGAACACCACTTAATAGCGAGATAATGGCACAAGTAAGTATCGCCTTTGGCAATCGCTTGAACTTTGGATCGTGGAATCCCTCAATTGTGCCTCCGATGTTATAAGCTGCGATAATCGCATTGGCTACGAAGATTGCCATTGCTGCCACGCCAGCCATTGTCGGCTCAAAATTAGCGTATTCTAGCAGTGCGAAGTACATTAGTGCACCTCCGAATCCTCCTAACAACGCTCCTATCATACCAGAGATGTAGCTCACATTTGGTACTCCATGTCCATCACATTGCGGTGTCTTGTACTCTTTCTGCGATTGCCCGGTTATTGGGTCCACGTCTACTCTGCCTGAGACAGGAACGACGCCGGCTCCAAATACATACAGTAGGTTCGCCAAAAGCATGGTGACACCCATCATTAGCCATGAACCGACCGCACCTGATAGCGACACTAGCAATATATTACTAGTATACGTTGCCACCGATGCTGCTGTAAATAACCCACACATCGCTGCTCCGAGCATGAGCATGACTGTCCCTGTTGCAACACCCGTTGCGGTAGCCATTGCCGCTGGTGCTCCGCCCACGGGTAACAGATGGACGCCCAGACTTGCTAACACGCCTCCTGCTAACACACATACCACTATAAGTAATATCGGGTCCATTTTTCTATTCTCCTACAAAAGGCCCATATCTCTTTCTGGCCCATTTCACTATCACTACGTTTCCCACTATCAGTACTATTCCTATCGCTAGTCCCACTACGATACCTATTATCGCTGTCAAGTCCCCTATCGCCGCTGGTATAGCCGGTATTAACTCTGTCGCGACACGTGCTACCGTCCCCAGGAGAGTATCACTGGCCATTGCCTCTTGTAGCGGCAAATAACCGCCGAGCATCATGCCTATAAGAGATCTCCAACTCTCGAACAGGATGATGAGGCCGAATGTAAAGCCCGTAATAGGCCCTCCGTATTTAGCACAGAAGTACGCTATGTCCTTTTGTGTCCTCACTCCGCAGTCAGCATATCGCGTTATTTTACCGTGGTATACTACCCGCTTGCCCTCTCCGAAAGGTCTATCCTGGAACTCCCTCTCTGCTCCGTAATGGATATCTCCGGTAGACGATCCTATTGCACCCACTGTAATGCCCCATATGAATCCGAGCAGTGGTAGAGCGAAAGGATGATCCAACGCTGGCATCCCCGAAAGCGTCCCTAGATTGCACTGTATGTACGCTATGGCGGTAATACACAAAGTCGCCATAAATCCATGCGTCGCTATGGGCAGTAGATGCCCGTATAAGACGTCTAGATAAATCGGTTGCTCGAATCTCTTCTGTGCCGCCGTTCTACCGACATGTGCTGTGACTGAAAATATCACGTGAATTGCTTCGCCTGCTAGTGCCCCTATTGGTATCGCCAATAGTGGATTTACATCCTTTAATAAAAGCACGTAGGCTACTACTCCCGCGATAGTACAGTACAAGGCATATGACGGTGCCTCACCGGAAATCGCTTTGTTGAAGAACCTGTTCACTTGTCCTATCTGCGCTGCCAGTTGCACTTGCGAATTCGGATTGCTCTGCGATCCTATGTCTGACTCCAAATCCTCGAACATACATGCTATCAACGCTAAAAATACTATCAATAGCATCCATGCAAACAACATTATTATTGGTTCCATGAAATAGCTTAGAGTTGTTAGTACTATAAAAGCTTTTCTATTTTTACATTATTATGTCCCCGAAAGATAATAAGATACGTTTAAGAGTAACTAATTTAATAGATAGAAGAGATAAAGTATTTTGAGTGTGCTATATCGGGAGTACTGATCCAATGGGGCTATTTAAGAAGCATCATCCGAAACTGCTAAAGACGCAGAAGGTTAGTTATAGTGATTTGTTTTTCATATTACGCCTTTCAAGAGGCGATCTCACGTTAAAGCCCATCTTCATCGTGGCTAGCGTTGAGCTTGGCAACAGCACCACTAAAACTATATTGAGTGCGACAGACCTGAAAAGCGGGAAGACCTATATACTGGATAAAGCGATCAGGATGACACGAGAAGCATTAGCGCATGAATCCGCTTTTTGTCATACTATAACAATGGTCGAACTCTCTGAAGATTCTATCGCAAAGTTAGTGGCTAAGACGCTGCAAGAATGTGCAAGTGCCGCGGGGATAACAATTTCTGATTTACATTTTGTGCTACGGTCCTCAGGAGTAACAGCGGGATTTGCATCTATAGATGAGATGCAGGGCGTAATAAAAGCTCTGGCTGATGGCTGCATGGCAGCCGGGGTCCCACCGCGGAAGATGATCTCGCCTATGGCCATAGACGATATTAATGCCGAACTGAGAGATTTCTCGATGATGGAGAAGACATATTTCGACGGCGCTGTGACCAGTAACGAAGCCCCCGCAGGAGAGTCTTTAGTAGCAAATGAGATGGAGGGTGAGCTTGTAACCGCAGGACTTAAGGAAGCCGCGAAATGGCTCGATGTTGACTTTCGTAACCCGGTACTATCACTGGATTTTGGCACTACTCTCGCAGGTCGTATAACCAATGACCAACTGCCGTATTCCAAAGTTACTGGTAGTTTCTGTGGTCTTGCGGGCGCGATTCCCGATGCTTTTGTCTCTCATATAGTATCCGAAAAATTCCCTTCCGTGCTTGATTGCCCACAAAGTAACTCAAAGCGAAAAATAAAGAAAGAAGTGGTAAAAAGCTATGCTGAGGACGTCATGAAGCTTTTGAGAATAGAGAAAATTATGTCAGGAACTTTTTTTGGCGGATCCCCGGTAAATGTGGAAGCCGCGAGAAAGGACGGTGTCTCATTGATAGGTATAGATGCCGGAGACAACCTTTCCGACCTGCCCAAGATAGCGGAGATCGGCAGAGAGATTTATCGTGAGGAGAGCTTGTGCTATGTTATGGCGGTAATAGACGAAGTATCTGCATCTGCCGTGACAGAGTTGGTAGGGATAGCGAAAGGGGAAGGGCTATTATTACCCAATACAAAAATAGGAGTGACCGGTAGGGCCGGTATTACAGGGAAGAAGCCAGAGTTAATACTGGAAAAATTGAACGATTTACTTGGTAAGAATATGGACAAAGAGGTGATATTTGTGGATGATGCGCTCGCAAGGGGTGCTGCGGTTCTTGGCAGATGCATGCACCAATTTGGAAGCCCTGGAAACCCCATAGGCGGGATTCAAGGTAGTGGCTGCATCTTAGGCCAGAGGATAAAGAAGCAAAAAAGGAATATATAAGTTAATAATTTTATCTTTCTTTTATTTATAAAGCCAACATGGAAGGAGGGGTTTGAGATGGAGGTAAAAGTAGAAGGGGGGAGTGATATTGCAAATGAATCATACACGAAGATCTGCCAGGATACTTTCCGGGATGCCGGGCTAAGGAGTAATATAGATGATGTTTATATGCTTTGCAACCCGAAGGAGCTTGTTTTTATTATCGCTGCTAAAATAGGGCGTGTGTCAAGACCTGTTACGGTATGGGACATAACGCTCCAGGAAGGGAAGAAGTTACGGATTACGGCAGAGAGATATGCACCTAAATTACTTGCCTTACTTTGGGATAAGTATGGCGAGAAAGTAGAGCAATTAAGCAGATTGGAGCTATTATTGAAACTTGAGGATACAGAGATAAAGGAACTCCTTGATTTGGTACTGTATGACCCGAAAGAGGATTTAGTAGCACGGATATTGTATGCTTTAGATACTATAATACCAGAAGGTGCAAGAGTTCGATCACCTATTCATTCTACCAATTCCGTTGCTATTATAGCTTCAGAAAATCCGATAGGCGAAGGGCAGAAAAATAAAGCGGAAGAGATAGTGAGTAAGTATGTATAAAATAATGATGTTTGAAGGGGGCGTGTATAAGTTTTACGAGCTGAAAGAGTTAGTAGGTGATTTAGGCGGCTTTATATTGCAAGAATCTGTTATGCAGACCGAAACAATGATGCATTTAGCATTCCCCGAAGAAGATGAGCGAAAAATAAGAAATAAGATAAAAGGTCTCGGTGGAAAGTTCAAGGAGTTGCCTCTGGCTGGCACGGAGATAATAATAGTTGTTCCGTCTCTTGGAAAACATCACGCCGTCGATCCGATGTGCGATATAGCGGAATTTTTACGTAGAAGAGGCGCGATAACTAATATGATGGGGCTGGCCCGGGGCGTGGGGATGAGGATAGCGCAGATAACAACGCAAGAGAAACAGATAATAGAGGAATTTGATGCTGCTGTGTTTGTTTTTGGTACTTTTGAAGAGTGCATAGAAGAGAAAGCGAAAATATGCAAAAAAATTGACATTCCTTATATGATAGTTGGAGGGCCACTGGATATGGAGTTTGAACACTATGTAGGAGGTGTAGGACGGAAGACAGCTAGAATGAGGCATAAAAATGAAATAGATATACTAGATAGTATAGCTTCGGAGTTAGGAAAAGCTTTAGCAGAGAAGAGGTTAGATATAGAGGAAGATCCTATAGCTGCTTCTCCTTTATTCATAAAAGATATGATAGAGAGGACTATCCCGCCTAAAACAGGCGAGGAATTGCCTAATGTTATACAACTGGATGGTTTACGGGTAAAGATAGAAGAGGAAGATATAGAGAAGATAAATGAGATAGAGATAGGGAATAAGAAACTATCAGAGATATGTGAGATGAAAAAGTCACAGTATGCAGGCTACTTGCTGAAGATAAAATCAGAAGCAGTAACAGGTGCTTTATTTTGACAACGCGCACACCCCACCATTTCCACTCCAAATACATTTCTTTTATCATTTGGTAATCTTATAGCTAAACTAAAAAACCACGAGATTCCACAAGAATAACACAAGAAATTAAGGTTAATATGGATGGGATAGCCAATAGTTTATTAAATGAAATGTGATATTGTCAAGCTAATCACGAATCGGGAACAGTATCAAGAAATTTATCCCCGCTTGTATACACTACATTTCCTACTATAATAACATTTGCGTAGCTCTTCATCTCGATAGCCCTCTCCTTTGTGTCTATTCCGCCACCGTAGAACAGTGATGCTTCAGTTATTGATTTACTTAACTCCTTTACGATCTTCGAGTTTCCGTATGTACCACTATATTCTATATATATAATAGGAAGACGAAGATATTTCTCTGCATATTCTGCGTAAGCTTTGACTTCGCTAGCGGTTAAGTTGGTAACAGATTTAGTCAGTTTCGCTACTGCAGATTCCGGATTTAAAACAATATACCCTTCTGGGATAACTCTATCCCAATTTATCTTGTGCGTTTTTATCCATTCTATATGCTTTCCTATGATCCATTCCAAATCCATTGAATTAAGCACTAGAGGCACAAAGATGTAATCTATACCTTCATATACAACCGCATCAGGAGTTGCAGGTTCTAATATCTTTGGTATTTTATATTCTTTAAGGAGAGTTATCAACTCTGATACATTCTTATCGGTAATGTTTTGAGTGCCGGAGATCATTATAGCATCTGTTCCACTTTCTACGATTGTCTCCAGTACTGCTTCTGTGATTTGTTTGTCAGGGTCAAGCTTGGTAATATGTTTCCATTCTTTCCAAGGCTCTTTCTTCACAGTCATCATATTAAGATTAGATTCCGTTATGGATACCTAACCAGAAGTAAAAAATAAAGGAATTCACTCACCGCATTTTATATAGTAACTCATTTATTTTATCGCCGTGATAACCTAGTTCTCCACCTTGCTTAACGCTCCGTTTTATACCTTTGTGCCCTTTTCTTGGCGGATGAAGTCGAAAAACAGGTTTGATTTGGTATTCCTTCAAATCTTTCATGCTCACTTTACCTTCGTGTAATGCATGAGCTAGTTCTTTTATCGTACTAAAAGGAGTTTTCTCATTTAAGTACTCTTCTGTTAATCTCTTTCCTCCTTCTAACCTGCCCCTTCCTTCCAGTAAGACCTCCAGCATATCCTCTGATATCTCACCCCAAGCTACGTAATCTTTTACTTTCTGTATCATCCCTTTGTAATACACGTTATCATCAACTGCTACACAGTGGTTTACTCTATGTAACCGTAAAAGATTCAACGTATACTTTATCTCCGGTCTAACACTTACTTTTCCTCTAAGTTTTACTATCGCTTGCATTTTTATTTTTCCATAATTTAATTCATAGTTTTTACTAATGTTGTGTTCCTTAAAGCGTCGTATGTCGCCAAAGCAAGGTTAAATGTAGTTCTTGTCTTACCTTTTGTTTTAGCCCATATATCGTTGACACCGGCAAATTCTGAGACGCGTTTTGCTACATCTCCTGCTGCGAGACCAATACCTTTTGGTGCAGGTTTTAACGTTATTTCTACACTGCCTGATTTACCAGTAACTTTAAATGGGATCGAATGTTTATCAACACAATTGCATTCCCAGGAACCGCATCCACGCTCAATATAAGTGATATTAGTTTTCGCAATTTTTACCGCCTTCTCAATACCACTGCGGACAAGAGCATCTTTACCTAACCCTATGCCCAGATAACCATCCTTATTTCCTACTATTACGCATACTCTAAACTTCACTCGCCTTCCGGAGTCAGTCATCCTTTGTACAAGATTTATATCTAGGACCTCTTCACTGAGGTCTGGAAGTAAAGCATCCACAATTTGGTACTCTCTCAAAGGATACCTAGATTTGAGAGCTTCTTCTATAGTTCTTATTTCTCCATTTTGTACTAGTGTGCCCAGCTTTGTTATAGGCGCCCACTTTTCTTCCGTTTTCCAGGACTCTTTTCTAGATCCTCTTTTAGATTCTTTAGTCATCTTCTCTCGTCTTTCCCATTTTATTTATTCTCTTCGCTCTCAGCTAATATCCCCTTTTTCACCGCTTCAAAATTATCAACAATAGAAGGATCTTGTTTAAAAGTAGCTATATGCTCTCCTCTAACACGTTCATCCGGCGGAAAAACTGCGGGATCGTGTGGTATTTCTATTCCAGAATTAACAACTCCTTTTAATGCGGCATATTCTTTAGAACAATGATTAGGCGTTTGTAGCCCTGTGTCGAAGATAGCCTCATCAAAACCTGCTTCTTTTGCTTTCTTACCAAATAACAGCCCAGTAAGATACGCTGCTGGTATGTTACTTGTTCCACCTTCATAGCCAAATCTCTTTAGTTCTGAAGATGTAGAAGAGACAAAAGTTTTATCACCTACTTGATCAAATAAAACCAACTGCATCATGATATGCTTATTACTCTTTCTCACCACAACGCGCGGCTTTCTACTACGTAACAGCTTCAATCGCCCTCGATAGTCTGTCTTACCCTCCCGCCTCCTTCGAAACGGAACCCGATATGTTGGACCTATTGCCATTTTTTATCTTTCCTTTTTACATTGAAGTTCGTTAATATAATTCTACTTCTAGACATTACACTTTTATGAATTCATTTAAGTGAGCAATACTTCTGAATTCGCCTCCTTTAGCTTTAAGATATAACCTACGATATGTTGTTTTGTCTATGACGCCTTCATCCCGAAGTTCTTTTAATCGTCTGCGTAAAGCTCTTATCTTTGTTATCCACACTCTTTTCTTTCCTCTTCTTGCTCCTTTTGCACCCTTCCTGGAGCCGTGACCTTTTCTGCGTCCAAGAGCTTTTTTAATCGCTACTTCCCTTGCCCTACCTCTACTAACACCTTTCTTCTGCTTCTTTTTTATGAGGCCTTCTTCTACTAAGCCACGAATATCTTCACGCGTTATAGCCTCCGCTACATCCCCTGTCGCTTCCGGGTCGATCCAAACTCGCCCTAGCCCGACCTTCATCACTTTTGACGCTATCTTCTTCTGTTTTGCTAGATTAACCATGCTACTTACTCCTTATAGTACAGGAACTATTAAAGTATCCTTTCCATCTTTTACTATACCAACTTTAATATCATCATTTATATTTATTTCTTCTTTTACTGCATCTGATACAGACGTATAGGCATTTATTCCCCATCTCTTTATCGTCTCTGTGTCGAGATTTGATACGATAGACAGTTGTAAGTACTTCATTACTCTTCTTATATAATATGCTTTATGCCCTCCAAGTACAAAGTCCGTCTTTATTGCCTCTTCTACTTCTTCATAGTTTGCATATTTGTTCATCCACTCTTCAAAATAAGGGTCTCCTATTCCCTCACGGCTTTCTGCTACTAAAATCAGTTTCCCGTTTGGGACTATTACCCGAAAGCAATTTTCAATAGCCTTTGTGGCTTGGTACAGGTTCCTATCTTTTGGGAATCCGCCGGCACTAACCAAAAGAACGTTAAATAAAGCGTTTGTCTTACGTAGGTACAAGTCCTTAGCCACATCAGCACATTTAAGAAAAACCGCGTTTAACTCTCCTGCGTATCCATATATCAGATTCCCTGATGCATCGGCGACTGTATTTAGCACAAAATCAGGTGGAGCATATGATGCTGCTTCATACATGTCTAAATGCACTGGATTATTTTCAATATTAGCTATTTTAGCTTCTTTATCAACAAGGAGAGCATGGTTCCTTTTTATCGACTCCCGTGAAGAGATACCAGGGAGTATGCTCTTTCTTCCACCTCCAAATCCTGCATAGTAATGCAAGGTTATATCTCCTGTCAGAATTTTTATATTCGCGTCCATATAAGTCCTGTTTAAGCTCACGGGCGTTCCTCTACTTGTCGTCCCTACGTATACTAAATCGTCCGCATCACAATTATGTATTTGAATATCAAAGCGAGAGTGATGTTTACCGAGTATACTTTTTAAATCTACCTCACTTGGAGGCGCGTGTGTACCGCAAGCCACGAGCAATGTAATCCTGTCTGTATGCACGATCTCTTCAATTAAGCAGTCGAGCATTTTCTCGGTAGGTGCGTCCCTCGTGTGGTCGTCCACGACAATTACAATCTCTGCATCTCTTTGCATATTAGCTATCTCTCGTAGCCGTTTTGTGCCAATAGGATTTTGGAGTGCGTCTCTTATTACGTCGCGGTTTTTGGTTTCCCCTACACGTTTGGCGATAGGGTCTAATACTTCACCATCTATGTCGATCTCTATCAGCTTCGACCCGTAGGGTATTTGTGTTTTTGTCATGACGCTCATTCATATTTCATACGAAGGATTTATATATTATTTTTTATTTTTTAGTACTTAAATTAAAAGTGCATAGTCAAAAGAATATAAGACCGTGGAGGTTAGACATTCCAGTGGAAGTGCTGGGGTGTCCGGGTGCGGGAATTCTTAAGTAGCACAATCTAATATAAAGTAAGTAAAATGACCAAAGTTGCTGTTTGTGTATGTTCTGGCGGAATAGACTCCACTGTTACTGCTACTATAGCATCAGAAGAAGGCTACGAGTTGCACCTCTTCCATGCTTCTTACGGACAGAGAGCGGAGGCGCGTGAAAAAGAAGTGGTAGAAGAAATAGCATCCTTTTTAAATGCGAAGGAGTTAAAGTTCGCGGAACTACCATTTTTGAAGGAGCTTGGTGGGTCTTCATTGACAGACAAAGCGAGAAGTGTTCCGGTAGGTAAAGAGGTGAATTTGGATGAAGAGAAAGAGACGCCATCTACTTGGGTACCATGCCGAAATATAATCCTTTTAGCGAATGCGAGTGCTTTTGCAGAAGTTATCTCCGCAGATGCTATCTTCGTCGGGTTCAATGCCGAGGAGGCACGGTCATATCCCGATAACGAGAAGGATTTTGTTGATCGGTATAATGCGGTATTGGAGAAAGCGGTAGCTTCTTATTGTCGTCCTCCAACGGTAAAAGCGCCTTTAGTTGATTTGCTGAAACCGGAGATAATAAAGAAAGGAGTGGACGTAAAAGCACCTTTACAATTGTCTTATTCCTGTTATCTCGGTGAGAAGAAGCATTGTGGTACTTGCGAGTCATGTCAACATCGGCGTAGAGGCTTCAAAGATGCGGGTGTAGAAGACCCTACCGAATACAAATTTACTGCCGCGAGTACAAAAAGCACGTATCTGCACAATAATCTGTGAGTTTTTGAGTTGATTCTGCGTGCTCAGCGTTAAATGATAAAGCACGAGAATGTGTTATGCCACAATCAATTTCACATAATCCATTTTCCTGGTTGTCTGGAAAAGCCTAACCAGATCTTTAATCCGAGCTGCGTCTCCCTCCAGAATGAACACCTCTATGCATTTGTCCTCTCTTAAATGGTTATGAATCTGAGTGCTTATGATGTCCTCAAACTCATGCTTTATCGCTGTTACTGTATCCTCCACCTTCTGGGAGTGTATGAGCAAAAGAACGGAGTTCAGCAAACCATCTAGTTTTTCCTTATCCTTATTATCAGCAAGTAGCATTCTCGCTCCTGCTCGTATCACTTCTGACCGTCCAGAGAACCCGAGCGCTTTCTGAAGCTGATCAATCTCCGTTAACAGTTTATCATTTAACGAAATACTAATGATGGTCATTTCCCTCTACTTATTATATTATCCTAAATGGATGTTAATAATACAGTTATAAATACGTCCACAAATATTATTATTAATGATATCAAATATTATTAAGCCATATCATTTTTTTTATTTTTATTGCTATTTTTGGAAAGGCGATGCGGAAAGATGGATAAAAGGAGATGGATCATAATAGGCTGTTTGATAGCGGTTGTCTATGTGATCGCATGCATAGCTCCTGAGGGTGAGAGAGCGGAAGACGAACAGATAGGGGTTATAGTAACCATACCTCCACAAGCGGATTTCGTAAAAGAGATCGGTGCGGACCACGTGGTTGTGACAGTAATGGTGCCGCCGGGAGCTAGTCCCCATACCTATGAGCCAACGCCTAGTCAGTTAAAGGCAGTAAGCAAGGCGAAGATCTACTTCAAGGTTGGTTCAGGAGTGGAATTTGAGAATGTGTGGATGAACAAAATCAGGGGTGCCAATCCCAATATGCAAGTTGTTGATTGCGCTAAAGGTATCACGAAGATGGGAAAAGACCCACATATCTGGAATTCACCCGTCAATGCCAAAGTTATGGTGACTAATACCTGCGATGGGCTCATCAAGATTGATCCGGAGCACGAAGTGGAGTATAGAACAAACCGCGACATTTATCTGCAAGAACTCGATGACGTTGACGCATACATCCACGAGCGACTTGACGGTTTTACTAACAGCCGTGTCTTTATGTGCTACCATCCCGCATTTGGATATTTTGCATCGGAATATAATCTAACGGGAATTGCAATTGAGCATAAAGGAAAAGCGCCAACACCTAAAGTCATCCGGAATTGTATTGATCAAGCGCGACAATATAAGCTGTCCTATGTCTATGTGGCGCCGCAATTTGCGACTGAGGATGCAGAAGTGATTGCAGATGCGATTGGCGGGCAAACCGTTTTTATAGACCCGCTCCCTCTTGATTATACTGCCAATATGCGAAGCATAGTCGAGGCACTATCTCCGGAGATGGAATAAATAATAATGATAGAAAGAAGTGAGATAGCAAAGCTGGAAGATGTATGGTTATATTTTGACAATATGCCTGTGTTGGAGGGGATAAACCTATCTATAAAGGATCTTGATTTCTTGGGTATAATAGGACCAAATGGCGGCGGAAAAACATGTCTCCTAAAAGTCATTATTGGCTTACTGAAGCCAAGTCGTGGTAAAATCACCGTTTTTGGGCATACGCCAGAGAGAAGCCGTAAATTCGTTGGCTATGTGCCCCAGTACAGCCTCTTTGATCGTGATTTCCCGATAAATGTCCTGGATGTAGTGCTAATGGGACGTCTGGGACAGATGAAACGGTTCAGAAGATATAGTAAAGAGGACAAGAAGCTAGCTTATGAAGCTCTGGAGACAGTGGAGATGCACGAATATAGTAATTCACAAATAGGGACTCTTTCTGGCGGGCAGCAGCAGCGTGTGTTTATCGCGCGTGCATTGGTAACCGAGCCGAAAATGCTTCTATTGGACGAGCCAATGGCAAGTGTTGATTCTCCTATGCAGACAGAGCTTTATGAACTCTTTGAGAAACTGAGGCAGCAAATGGCGATTGTTTTAGTATCGCATGACATCAGTGCGGTTTCTATTTATGTTGATAAGATCGCATGTCTCAATCGCAGGCTTTTTTACCATAACTCAAAAGAGTTAACGGCAGAAGACCTAGAAGACACTTATCACTGTCCCGTAGAGATAATAGCACATGGCGTGCCTCATAGAGTGTTGAAGGAGCATAGGTAGATGAAACTCGATAGCCATTTCAATTTGGATCACACGCTAAGTTGCGGTCAGATATTTCGATGGGCGAAAGCAAATGGGTGGTGGTATGGGATAGTAGAAGGAAACATCCTAAAAGTAAGACAAGACGGTGACGAACTGCTTTACACTGCATATCCCGAATATGTGGCAGAGGACTTTATAAAGCGTTACTTTCGTCTTGATGATGACCTCTCTAACATACTCCGGCGAATAAATAAGGATGTCGAGATAAATAACGCGATTCAACAGTTCAACGGGTTGAGGATTGTCCGACAGAGCGTCTGGAGCTGTCTGATCTCTTATGTCTGTGCGACAAATGCAAGTATCGCAGTAATCGAAAATATGCTCCGGAACCTTTCCGAAAAGTTTGGTGATGAAATTATTGTTAATGGCAAAGCTTTCTTCTCCTTTCCCAAGGTGAAGAAGCTTGCAAAGGCAAGTGTAAACGAAATTAAGCAGTGTAAAGTTGGATACCGAGCGCAATATCTATCAGAGATAGCAAAGCAAGTCGAGAACAATCCAAATCTGCTGGAGGAGCTGAGAAAATCAGATTATATCGAGCTCAGAGATGAGTTGCGGTCATTGCCCGGAGTGGGTCCAAAAGTTGCTGATTGCGTTTCTTTATTCGCATTTGATAAATTAGAGGCTTTCCCTATTGATGTTTGGATCAGGCGTGTGATATATCAAATTAGAGGGGCGGGGATTCCGAGAACTAAAGACGGTACGGAGAAGCCGCTTACGGTTTCAGAATACACGGAACTGAGCTCTTTTGCCAGACGGCATTATGGTCTGTTTGCAGGCTATGCGCAAGAATATTTATTCTATTATATACGGAGTAAAGATAGATAGATGATAGAAATGTTAGAGTATGAATTCATGATAAACTCACTTATAGCGGCGTTATTAGCCAGTATTGCATGTGGTATTGTCGGTGTCTACGTTGTGGTGAAGAGGATAGTATTCATCAGTGGAGGGATAGCTCATGCTGCCTTTGGTGGTGTTGGCCTGGGCTATTTCCTGGGTGTGGACCCTATTTTGGGTGTTATTCCGTTTAGCATCGCATCTGCACTGAGCATGGGCGTTATTGGCCGGCGGACGAAAATACCAGAAGATACTGCGATAGGCATTTTATGGGCGATGGGTATGGCTCTCGGTATTATTCTTATCGGATTGACACCGGGATATGCGCCGGACCTGTTTGGCTACCTATTCGGCAGTATTTTATTTGTGTCTAATTCTGATTTAATCCTGATGTTGTGCTTAGATGCAGCAATAATCGTGCTAGTGCTTTTATATCACCATGAATTTCAGGCGATTTCGTTCGATGAGGAATATGCAACTGCGGCTGGTATTCACACAGAGCGATTATACCTTCTCCTTTTGTGTCTTATTGCACTGACTGTGGTGGTGTTGATAAAGGTAGCAGGCGTTATTTTAGTCATTGCTCTGTTAACCATACCGGCTGCAATAGGCAGGCAATTTACACATCGTTTGAGTAGTATGATGTGCATTTCTGTTTGCATTTCCGCAATCGTGACATTTTGCGGGTTATGGCTCTCTGACGTGTTTGACTTACCTTCAGGAGCGACAATAGTCTTAGTTGCCGGAATTGCGTTTATCGTTTCCACGTTTTCATTTCACTGCAAGGTATTTTATACATCATTAAGCAAGTGAGCGATACATTTTTATTTTTATAGCGAGAGAATAGAAATAAGAATGAGGAATAAAAACCAGAGGCGAATACGAAAATGCGGATCTTAACGATAATTGTGTTAATTGTGCTTGCACTGTTGATACTGCTTCCAATTCTCTCTGGAAATGCGCCACTTCCAGAGGATATTTCTGCGGTAGAAATAGGGCACTTTCTCGGCGGCTTTGGTCGTTACTGGGTAGATGCGACAAAAGTCGTGTTTTCTCATTTGTGAGATCTGAGAAATCAAATATCCAGATTCATCACATCCTTTGCATGTGTCTGTATAAAATTCCTTCTCGGTTCCACATCTTCGCCCATAAGCACGGTGAATAGCCAATCTACTTCGGCTGCATCCTCTAACTTCACTAGCTTTATGCCTCTTGTGGCAGGATTCATGGTTGTCTCCCATAACTGCTCCGGATTCATCTCTCCCAAACCCTTATATCGCTGTATCTTCACGCCCGCATCCCCTTCTTTCACGTTTAACTCTTCCAGAATCTTTACATATTCGTCATCTGAGAACGCATACCGTATCTCTTTACCCTTCTTCACCATATATAACGGCGGTAACGCTACGTATATGTGGTCCTGACTTACTAATTCCTGCATGTAGCGATAGAAGAACGTAAGCAGCAGAGTCCTTATATGCGCTCCGTCAACGTCCGCATCGCTCATTATGATTATCTTTTTATAACGCGCTTTTTCTATATCAAAATCATCGCCTATGCCCGCACCCAGAGCAGTAATAAGCGTACGAATCTCATTGCTCTTCAATATCTTGTCCAGCCTCGCCTTCTCCACGTTCAGGATCTTACCGCGTATAGGGAGAATAGCCTGAAAGTTTTTGTCTCGTGCTTGTTTCGCCGATCCGCCGGCGGAATCGCCCTCTACGATGTATATCTCTTTCTTTGCGGGATCTCGCTCAGAGCAATCGGCGAGCTTACCCGGGAGCGAATCAGAAAAAGAGTCCTTCTTCCGCACTATTTCACGAGCATGACGTGCCGCTTCTCGTGCCCTTGACGCCTCTAACGCTTTCCGTATTACCGCATCACCATCTTTAGGATTCTCATCCAGGAAATCCCATAATTGTTCCCGCACAAATGATTCTACAATCCCTTTTACTTCGCTATTACCGAGTTTTGTCTTTGTCTGCCCTTCAAATTGCGGTTCTCGTAGCTTCAGACTTATTACCGCTGCAAGTCCTTCCCGCACATCGTCACCATCCAGATTGACTTTCTTGAGCATGTTATTCGACTTACCGTATTCGTTAAGCACTCTTGTCAAAGCCGCTTTGAAGCCACTCAGATGCTTGCCGCCCTCAATAGTCTTCACATTATTCACAAACGAGAAGAGGTTCTCCGAGTAGCTGTCGTTATACTGCAACCCAATCGCCACTTTAACATCATCCTTCTCGCCTTCAAAGGTTATGGGACTGTGCAGCACTTTCTTATTCCTGTTTATATATTCTAAGAACGATGTAATGCCGCCTTCATATTTAAAAGTTCGCTCTTCTCCGCTCCGTTCATCTTTCAATGATAGCGAAAGTCCACGATTCAAAAAAGCCAGCTCTCGCAGTCGAGTTGCTAATATGTGAGCGTCAAATTCATAGACGCTAAAAATATTGCTATCTGGTTTAAATCTTACTCGTGTCCCGCACTCGCCGTTATTCTCGCCCGTGTAGCTCAATTCTTTTACTTCGCATACCGGCTTCCCGTACTCATATCTTTGGTAATAGCTCTTCCCGTCTCGGTGCACTTCCACTTCCTGCCATTCGGAGAGTGCATTAACAACCGAAATCCCCACGCCGTGCAGCCCACCAGCCACTTTATATACTTTATTATCAAATTTACCGCCCGCATGCAACTTTGTCATTACTACTTCCAGCGCAGAAAGGTTATATTCACTGTGCATGTCCACCGGAATACCACGTCCATTGTCTGTTACCGTCACGGAGTTATCTTGATGGACAATCACCACAATCGCGGTGCAGAACCCTATTAACGCTTCGTCTACGCTGTTATCTATCACTTCATTTACTAAATGATGAAGACCGCGAGTACCGGTGTCACCGATATACATAGCAGGTCGTTTTTGTACCGCTGTGAGATCTTTTAGCACCTGTATGTCTTTTGCACTGTAGCTTTCTTCCATTATTCTTATAATAAGATATGCAATACATTTAAATAAAATTTTATACTCTAAGAGAAATGTATTGCGGGGGTTGCCGAGTGGACAAAGGCGTGAGGTTCAGGGCCTCATCCTGCAGGGGTTCGGGAGTTCGAATCTCCCCCCCCGCATAATTCACGAATTCTCGTTTAATCCCAGCCGCTAACCTTTACTAATTCGCCTGTCTCTATATCTAATAGCTTACCTGGACGTTTCTCCGAGGAATACTTGGTCAGGTACTCTACCGCATCTTCTAAACGGTCAAAAGACCACCTGATCCGAAGCCGGCCACACCTATTTGCCGTTTCTACAACGAACCGCTTTTCCGCTGTCGCCATTTATATACCCCCAGTCAAGCACTTTTTCGCAACTAAATATATCTATTATTCTCCTCCCTATACCTTACACCTTAATTTTCTTGAATAAATAAGCCCCCAAAACTACCATAAAAACTGTAAACCCTGCGAGCACAACAAAGCTGAAAAATGGATTTGAATCCACGTATTTTTGAGCATTTCTGTTTATAAGAACGCTGTACATCCTAAATCTCCACGAATTCTGCCGTTTCTTCAATTCTTTTCATATCTTTCAGAAGCCTGAACTTTTTCTCCCTTTCAATCATCCCTGCGATCAGTTCACCAAAAGTTTGTTCAGGCTCTTTCAATCTACTTAACTCTTCCAAAATTTCTGGAGATACAGGTATCCCCTTTATAGCAGCCATCTTAAATACTATAGATTTTACATGATTATAAAGATTACGTTTATAAGCCCCAACCATGCCACCCCCGATTGAAATCGGGGGCATCCTTGGCAGTTTGTTGGCTTCGCTTCCTTTTATCTCTGTCTCTTACTTTCTCCTTACTCCTAAATAATGTGTAGTCCACCGTTCTCTTACTCGTATCATTAGAATGCAGTTTATTCAGTAATCCTCCTCACATTCAACCTGTCAAAATCACGGTCAAATGAATACACTTCATTTAACTCATTATCCTTCATAATTGTGTATGCTATGCCATCACTCAACCCAACTTTTGTTGCTTTTGCCACCTCCAAAGCACAGACACAATCTATTTCCTCAACGTCGTGCACCTTCACGTTCCTTGCCGTAAGAAGGAACGTTTCAACCGACAAAGCATCATCTATCGGCATGTAATGTTCCAATAAATTTGCTATTTCAGAAAGATGAACAGTAGAAATTGCCACTCCCTCACCTTCGTTTATCCTCTTTACGATCTTCTTAGCCACTTCTTTGATCCTGATTTCGTGCTCCTTCAGTTCTCTCCTCGGCTTTATGAAGGCGTGAACAAATACGCTTGCATCAACGAATCTCATATAACTCCCTTTTTACCGATTTCCAATCTGACAAATCTGCCTTTATATCGGCCTCAACCAAATCGAAATACTTTGTCAGGTCAACTTTCTCATAAGGCATAATTTCTATTATCGCACCTTTGAAACGCATCACAACCTCCCTACTTTTTAGGTATCTCTCCCGCCATTCTTTTGGTAATACCAATTTCCCCTGTTTATCCACTTCGTTTTTTATTTCTATTTGTTCTTGCATAGTATTATCATTTCTTTCTTCTTTATAATAAAAATATCCCGCAAATGTATGCAGGCCAACGCTGGAGAGTCCCAGCCAAGCAGAGTAGGAGGAGGCCTTACGACCTCCGTCCCCTCATCGAACAGTACGTACGGATACACAAACCTTTTCGGCAATCGGCGTAGCGTCTTTCTCATGAAATACCTCCGCCGGTTTTCTACTTGATTTGTGCATCTGTCTCCCCTGTTCTTCAGTTTCGCCAAAGCAGGATCCCTTCGCATCAACCTTTTAGAAAAAGGTTGCGGGTAAACAACACAGGAGGGATTTTAACCCTCTGGCGGATTAGGCTACGAGGCACAGGCCACCCTCGGAATAAAGAGGCTGTCCAACAATCCAAAATTGGGCAGAAAGGAAAGGCAGATAATGCTCTAAATCTAAAAAGAAGGAATATTTTTGGTACGGAAATCAATTGTGAGACAGCCTCTAAATTCCGGGGCATCCGCTTTGTCGCATCTCTCGCATATTTTCACCTCATACTTTTTTAAAAGGAGGGGCTTTTTGAAAATAAGCTATTTAAAAGGGTTTTTAAAAATACCTTAATACACCACTAAGTTTTATACTAATTATTGCAACTATTATACTAAATATTGACATATACCATGCTTCTCTTGACATTTTAATTGAAGTTTCTGTGTTCTCTTTAGCTTTTATCAAAGTATCTGAAAGTAAAGAAGTTTTTATTTTAGGATGAAGTCGTGGGAGATTTTTTTCGCTAGTAAGTAGTTCTAGAGGATTTTCTACTAATTCTCTGGCTTTCCACATAATTAATCTTTTTACCTTGCCTTCTGAACCATCAGGCTCGGCTTTACCAGTAGCAGGCTCCCCTCCTGCTGGGTCGCTGATTTCCCAGTTCGGTGGTAAATAAAGTTGTATATCAAAACCTCCTAATTTTTTATCTAGGTCAAGGATTGGATATGCCGGAATTTCTTTCCTCTTTAGAATGGCTACTTCTCTTGGAAATTTGGATCCAAAGAAATATTCCAATGTAACTGAACCTACGCCTGCGCTAGTCAGTATTAATCTGGATGGAAGTCTAAAGAACAATCGAATCATGCCAATTTCACCGGGGTTTATTGGCTGTGATAAGGAAACATTTAATAAAGTTGTATTTCCGACTACCATTTCTGTTTTCTCTTCTGCTCGAGGTTTGACAGCCATTAAACCATCGTTATCCACAGTGTTATTCCCCAAATGAATTCTATATTTTAAAATCTTCGCTTTGACGCCGTTAAAAATATTATCATGATCAAAAGCTGTAGAAGTGCGGTTCTCTATCTCTCCAACATCCGTAGAAGGGATAAGCAATCCAATTTCACTAATAGAGCATGGAGAATCTTCCTCAACTTTAAAATTAACCTCTCTTAATACTTCAAGATCTCCACCTTCACGTAACCAAATCCTATCCCAAAACTTAACTATTTCACAGTTAGCATTCGCTTCCGTATCGCCTTTTAAAAAGCAAATTAACATTTTCCTATACCGCTGATTCTTCTATCATCAGTTTCTTTACCCCCTCGTTTAACATCCATGCATTCTACTTCTTACCTTTCGCTTACCTACCCTTTTAGATTGTATTTCTTTTTTGATGTTATATTATATTAGTTTTTCTTTTATTTCTTCTTTACAAAGCAGTCACATACCCCGTACTTAAGGTACAAGGCCTGTACTTAAGCACGACCGCTGATGACTTAAACTACACTGTTATTACCGGGATGTCACAGGAATATAAAAGCTTTTCGATTTTTTTATAATGATAATTTAATTTAATTTAATACCCCTAATTATAATGGTAGTAAGGTGCAGAGTCATCCTACTTGTACCATAAATAAATAAATAAATAAATAAAGACTAAAAACAATGACCGAAAGCGAACCAATGATGATCTTGGAACGGAATGTGGAGGAGTTAATAACAAAGGACGAGTTAGAAGTGGTATTGAGATCAAAGAAGAAGCCAAGAGCGTATGTGGGCTATGAGCCAAGTGGCCGTGTGCATATCGGGCATTTACCTATACTAAACAAGCTGAAAGAACTGCAGCGTTTTGGGTTTCACATAATCGTGCTCCTTGCTGATCTGCATGCATATCTAAACGAAAAAGGTAGTCTGGAGCAGATACGGGAGACGGCAGAGTATAATAAGCGCTGTTTCGCCGCTGCGGGCTTAACTGACGAGACGGAATTCATTTTCGGGTCATCTTTTCAATTGGAAAACGAATATATGATGAATGTTTTAAAGCTTGCTACAGTGACAACGGAAAAGAGGGCGAAGAGGAGTATGGACGAGCTCTCAAGGAGCACGGAAGACCGGAAAGTATCTCAGACGATATACCCGCTGATGCAAGCAGTGGATATAGCATACCTGGATATAGATGTAGCAGTAGGCGGGATAGACCAGCGGAAGATACACATGCTTTCGCGAGAGAACATCCCGAAATTGGGCTTCAAAGCGCCTATTTGTATTCATATGCCGCTATTGATCGGATTGGACGGAGAGAAGATGTCCTCATCATTGGGCAATTACATTGCGGTGGACGAGCCTGCAAAGAGCATAGAGAAGAAGATAATGAGCGCTTTTTGTCCTGCCAAGATCGCAGAGGGCAATCCCATACTGCAGATCTACAAGCATACTATATTCCCCGCTGTCGGTAACGTGACAATAGAACGAAAAGAGAAATACGGTGGCAATATCACTGCTAATAGCTACGAGGAGCTCGAACTCGATTATTTAGACGAGCGGGTACATCCGTTAGATGTAAAGACAAATGCAGTGCGGTATTTAACTGACGTTTTAGCACCTATGATGGATTTGAAATAACCGCGGAAGAATTAGACATTACGGTTATTTGAACACGTTATTTTTTGTTTTTTTACATTTAGTTTATAAGGACGTAGGAAATAATACGTTAATAGCATAATCGAAGAGGTCAAATGCATTACATAATTACCGAGAAGGGGACAACGGCAAAAAAAATCGCGGCTATTCTATCAAATGGCAAGGCGAAGAAGAAGAAGATTGGTGGCACAGATGCACATGAGTTCGATGAAACGGTAGTTGTGGGACTGAGCGGGCATGTCTTTCGTCTTGACTTCCCGGAAAGCTATAATAATTGGAGCAAAGTGGATCCTTACAAGCTGATAGATGCCAAAATAGTTACTGTTGCATTAAAGAAGGATATAGTAAAAACGCTGGGTCAGATAGCAAAAAAGGCCGATTATATTACCATTGCTACTGATTACGATCGTGAAGGTGAGCTAATAGGCGTTGAAGCGCTCAACAATATCAAAAAAACAAACCCTGAATTGAAGGTTGACCGGATGCGATACAGTGCTATAACAGAGAAGGACATAAAGGATAGTTTCGCGGCAAGAAGTGAGGTAGATTATAACTTAGCGGCATCTGCCGAAGTGAGACAGATAATAGACCTGGTATGGGGTGCGTCACTGACTAGGTTCGTATCTTTATCTGCAAATCGGTTGGGCGACGGGTTCTTTTCGGTTGGACGAGTGCAATCGCCGACACTTGCGTTGCTGGTAGAGAAGGAGAAGGAGATAGCGAAATTCGTACCGCGTAAGTATTGGGAACTGCATGCGAAATTAAAGACTGAATCCGGTGAGATTTTCGACGTAACACACAAAACGCGTAAGTTCTGGGAGATGGAGGAAGCGGAAGGCGCAAAAGCGCGAATAGAAGCTGCCAAGTCGGGAATTATAAGTACGCTAAAGACGAAGTTACGGGTTGAGAAGCCGCCGACACCTTTTGATACTACCAGTTTTATACGTGCTGCATCTGCAATAAGCTATACTCCAAAGCGTCTAATGGTTCTCGCAGAGGGGTTATACCTTGGCGGACTCATCTCTTATCATCGTACTGATAATACTACGTATCCGGACACGCTCGATTTAAAGGCGTTAGTGCAGATGTTCCAGAAGCACAAAGAATTTGGTAAGCATGCCAAGTTGCTACTAACGAAAAAGGAATTAACGCCTACTGCGGGTAAAAAAAAGACCACTGACCATCCGCCTATACATCCGGTTGCAGAGACAACAAAAGAGAAGCTAGAGAAGGACGAATGGAAAGTCTATGAACTGGTAGTGCGGCGTTTTTTAGCTACTCTTTCGGACGCTGCGAAATGGGAAGATACAAATGTGACGGCGGAGATAGGCGACGAGCCATTAACAGCAAAGGGTAGAATACTGAAGGAGCAAGGTTTCCTCGCTATATATCCATATCAGAAGAAGGAGGAGCTGATAATACCACAGTTAAAAGAGGCAGAGAAAGTAGATCTTGAGCATATCGAGCTTGTAGAGAAGGAAACGAAGCCGCCAAACAGGATTTCACAGGCGGGACTAATAAAGAAGATGGATGATTTGGGGCTGGGCACGAAGAGTACGCGACATGAGATAATAGGGAAGTTGTATGATCGGACCTACGTGCAGGGCAACCCGGCAAAACCAACGGAGAAGGCAGTTGCACTTATAGATTCATTAGAGAAATATGCCGCGCTGATAACGAAGCCGGAGATGACAAAAACGCTCGAGCAGGAGATGGATGAGATAAGCGAGGGCAAACGGAAGAAGAATGAAGTTGCAGGCGATTCGCGGAATATGCTGAAAGACGTGTTCGCGGACCTGAAGAAGAACCGTAGTGAAATTGGCGACTCGCTCAAAGATGCTGTAAGAGCTGATAAAATCGTGGGATCATGCCCTAAATGTGACTCGGATCTGTTATTGTTATCTTCTAGACGTGGTAAGCGATTTGTGGGCTGTAGCAATTATCCGGCTTGCGAATTCTCGCTCCCAATGCCAAAGAGTGGTAAAGTTGTTGTGACCGAGGACAAATGCGATGAACATCCTTACCTGTTTAAGTTGAAGATACTAAAAAAAGGTTCGCGTCCCTGGGATTTCGGCTGTCCATATTGCAATTTCCAGCAGTGGCAGGATAAACTAAAGGGCGATAAAAAAGGTGAGAAATGACAAGAGCCTTGTCTAGGGTCATCACCTTCTTTGGTACCTCTGTCACGGACCTCCTTCTGAAGAAGGATGCATCAGAGAAATGCTCATTTTTTTAGTTCCCTTTTTCGCCATAGGTTGAAAGATCCGGATATTCCTTGAGATGTTCCTCGATGACTTGTTCGGATTTTACTTTATATCCACTGCCTAACATTTAGGTCAACTTGTTATCCTTATGTTGACTTTCATAGGGTTTGTCTCTTGAATTTATTCTCGTGAATAATTGGAGTGTCTGCCCTATAAACATGTTGACCTGCCAAATTAGCAATAAATCGTCAGAAGCAACATCAACCTCACCTTCGTATTCCTGCCGTTCAAGCTCTCGAACTATACGCTCCACATTTTCTGAAGGGATGCAAAGAACAAACTCCATAGTTCTAATTTGATCGCCCAGCTTATTCTCTAAATATGTCTGATTTTCAACTAGCGAGAGCGAAAAAGAGATCGTTGATAGCCTGAGCTATTCTGGGAAATACTCAATATCTACTTATGCTGGCTCTTCGCTATTTCATGTGGGTAGTTGGAATTTTAAGTGACCCAATCGAAGGTATATCATAGTGATGAAATTTGGGATATTTCGATAACCACGAGCACTCCGTTTTAATAATTGTACAACGCTATTAGTGCCCTCTAAAATCCCATTAGTGATTTTCGAATCAAAATAATTCATGACACCATCCCAATGATACTTAATGGTTTTTGCTGCCTTGATCATGGGTTTTAATCTACTATGCGTAGCCCAAAAATACCACTTTTTGAGATACTGTTCAGCAATGCCACGTTCTTGGATGTCCCAAAACAATTGGAGACTAAGTTTCAAATTATAAGCTCTAATCGTCTTCAGATTCATATCTCTAAGGGCACCCAAGGTCTTATTTTGCTTTTTTGTTAAATTATCTGGATTTTTAAGCCATATGTATCGAGTCTTTTTTAGCACCTCGTTTATCGCTTGTTCTTCCCGTCTGACCATATCTATTCCTTCGTTCACATTTTTCATGATATGAAATTTATTTATCAAAGGTGATTGATGCATTTGGAAATTCAGTCCAGATACCACCAATAAATGCAGGAGACATGTCACAACAGACCGAAGTGATTTTATCAGGACTTCCACGATGTGCCTGGTACTCTTCTTTGAAAGATGAAAGTGTCAAGGCATCTTTACCTCTGCAAACGTGTATTACCTTGGATGTAGCGAAATCCACCACGAGCGTAACATATTTGTGACCTTTCGCACTTGAAGTCTCATCAATTCCGATTATAGAGACATCAGAAAAGTCTTCTCGTGATCGGGCATCGTCCACATAATATTTTACAACTCGCCAAACTCTTGTATCATGTTCTCCAATCATATCGGCAATTTCTGACATTTGCATGCTTTGAGCCATTGACATGATTAAAGCATCCATGAATCTCCTATGTTCAATGCTTTCTGGAATAGGTCTTCGTACATTTGATATTCATCTCCTCTTATGATAATTTAGTGGCGTTAGGGTATCTTTTTCTCCCGAGTAAATTCCACCACCTTTCAAAGCAACTGCTAACTTCTTCTTAACCTCACCCCACATCTTCGATATTAATCGTATATTCATTACCCATAGCTTTAATGACCGCTTCCAATTGCGGTTCCCTACTCTCCGAGAAGCTAATAGAGTTTGTGAGTTCATTCAACCCAAAAGGCAACTTTGATTTCTTTAGTTCTTTAGCGAATCTGTTCAGTAGCGTCTTAGACGGGAAGTAGAGCGAGACCTCCTTTTTTTTCTTTATGGTAACCGCCTTTTTTTGCCGTTTTGTATCAGGCGAAACAACACGAAAAACGCTTCTGACTCCTTTTTCGGGCTGGCGGACCGAAGAATCAGGATGTTTTAGCAGAACAGGCACAAGTTCTGAGCTTTCCAACTGTGCGAATAATTTGGCTGGGGCACGCACGATTTTAATATTGGGCGTTATGCCCTCGACAGTAAACCCCTCGGGGAGCACTAAATTTTCAGCACACTCTACGAGTCCAAAGCCATAAAAAAGAGTGAACATTTCCGCGTGGGCTCGCCAATCTTCAAGATGGGAGCGGATATTCTGTGGCAGTTTTTTATCCGCGAGTTCATCTAGTAGCGAGATTACATTCAGTTCCTCATGCTCGACTATCTGAGCGGCAACTTTATTCTTCTTCAATTTCAGCACAATAGCGACATCATCTGCAATTACATCAGCAAACGGCGTAAGTTGTACCATCACATTAACCGGGTAAATATCCGAATCTACATGGATCTCGAAATTAGGTAAGACCGTAACCCTTGGCTTTCGGATCTGTTTATTCATCACACGCAGAAAACGATCATTAACCCGGAACGCCTTGAGTTGATTAATCAACGGGTATATTTGCTTCTTAGTTTTTGAAGCCTGATTCTCCTTTCCTCGAATGACCATATAACTATCCCGCTTATATCGCGACTGATATTTCTCTCTTCTTTCATACGCCTTGTCATAAGCTACGTCCAGATAGCGCATAGAGAGCGGGATATTCTCCAAAAATCGCTCCACAAAACGGCCTTCCACGCGTTCAAATGCGTCCGGCGCATTATCCTGGATCGTTTCGCCTCGACCCCACTGCTCTCCACGCTCATGGAAATTACAATATCTTTCACCTTTCCACCAGCGGTCCTGGACTTCGATATTTTGCGGTATGAGGAAAAAAGGATGTTCTTTCTTCAGATATTGGATGAACGAAGCAGTGCTGTACCAGACACCGCTCTTGCATTCTTTAAGCAGATCCAGAAGATACATTCTTGCTTTATCAAATCGTATCGAGGGTACCACGCCTGTTGCGCATCCGAACGTGTCGAAGTGATCAAGAACACTGAGAGAGCAGGTATTCAAAAAGAACTCATTGACCCTACTGTCGTATCTTTTGATTAGGGCATTTAATATGCATTTCTCCTGCGTGATCGGAGAATCGCTTAAAAACTTTTCGTAGGTCTGTTCCCGGAATCGTATGTAATTGTTCGGATAAGACAATGCAGTGCTGCTATACCCTATATATTCGCCTTCTGTGTCATAACGGACAAAACCGAGTGTCAGCGCTAACCGATCAATGAAAAATATCCATGGCGAGGTACCTGTGGCTTGCACCTCCTCTAGGGTTTGCGGATCGCCAATTAATTTCGCCAATCGCTTAATATCTGATTTGGGTAGCTCGTTGCTCCTGTGTGTCCGTTTCACATCCCGATCCCGGATATAGTTTACAAAGACATGGACATCTCTACGAAGTTCACGGCTATTTGTGACTACGTCCAACGCCTTCACATCGGCTTCCTGTGCTAAAGCCATTTCAGACCCGATTGTTTCTTCAGTCATAATCTACGTCCTTTACTGTTTTGATTACATAGCCGGCTGCAGCCACTAATTTCTGGATTTCCGGGAGGGAATCACGAGGAAATGCGATGACGTTCTTCGTGATTGGTTTGATATGGTCTGGAAAAGATCGCTGCAGTTTTACCACCAGGCTGAGGTCCATTATCCGGGCAACCAGCAGGTTCTCGTGGATGACTAGCTTACCCCATTTCTCATCCACTTTTTTAATGACGTCATGAAAGAGCGAAGAATTATTACTCAGCCATAAGATTAGGGGGTGGTTGCGAACCTTCGATCGTGCGTTACCAATAGCGATCAGGTCAGGGCGAATTTGCAGTTGCGAACCCAGAATAGACATCTTCGAGATCTGTACTATCACGTCCAAATTTTCGTACGGTATGGTTTCGAGGTCTAATATCACCTGTTGATTTCCCTTTACTGTCAGATAGCTCTCTGGTTCTTGCGCATCCAACGGCCCCGCCAGCCGATAGTAAGATCGGCCCTCTAGTTCCTGTTTCAAGAGGTAGCCCCAGTTCCAGCCGGTCTCGCAGATGTTACGACTGTCGGGAGCTTTGCCCTCTGGATAGAGGATGTTCCAGAATATGGAGAGGTCATCCGGTAGGATCCACTCGTTCTGATTCAGTTGAGATAACACGTAGATGACCAATTGAAGAGGGCGAACACCCCCCTTTTTGGTTCTCGTTTCCTGCAGTGCCGATGCCTGCCACGATTCTATCTGCCACTTTTTCAGATATTTCATACGGAATTCATGCCCCTTTATCTTGAGTTTACCGTGTGAAAGTCTGAGTACAGAGCCTGTGCTTTCATCGGGTATTCGTGTTCTCGTAATGACCTGTTTGATCTTGCGTCTGATTATGTCGTTATGGACACCACTACGGGCATCGAATATCCCCGGTGACACGAAAGGCGAAGGTAAAAACGGATAGAACTCTTCGGGGAACAGGAATTGCCACCGTTCCAGTTTCGTGGTCCTGCCCCAAGTATTAGCGCTTTCTGCAAAGAGTAGAATGCCCTTGCGAACCAACGAAACCCGCACTTTTTTGAAGATGTCTGTGTATCGCATGGCAAAAGATTGGTAATGCTTTTTATCCGAGTCAGAATCGCCATAGAAGTACTCGAAGAATGTGACATCAACCGCTTTATTTATAAGATTCAGGACGTGTAATAGCGCGATTTCGTCCTGCGTTAATGCTCCAAACGCAGATTCCAGTCCTTTCTCTGTGATGAAAACCGATTCAAAGAGTGTGGTGGAAGAGACTTCATCAGAATAAAAGCCACGACTTTTGCATATCGCCTTTAAATCAGCAGCGGTTAAGGCTTCGTCGTACATATCCCTGAGCATATCTACGGTTTCCTTGTTGTTGGTCGCGGATACAGGATACTTTTTCATTTTTATTTTTGTATATATATAAAGTATAACTTCTACCTATAAATTTGATTTAGGACGCAGATTTACGCAGAAAACTATTTCCTCAAATCCATTTTTCTTTACCAAACTTCTTGCTGCTTTTGTCTCTTCGATTACCCAGTTTCCAATCAGTATATCCGCATAGTACTCTCCTATAACTTCACATTCATGAAGTACCTTTATTGCATATAGGAATTAAAAATATGGCAAGTGCTTTAAATAACCTAAATTTCAAGGTTATTGATACCCTATTGAGAGATTAGTAAGTAAAAGAGATGAAGACGCAGAGAATCCCGTGGGACGAATACTGGATGAAAATAGTAACCGATGTGGCAACGCGTTCAACATGCTTACGACGGCAAATAGGCGCCTTAGTGGTAAAAAAAAACGTTATCGTATCCACCGGATATAACGGTGCATCGAAAGGATTTCCGCACTGTCTCGATGTCGGCTGCAGGCGCGATAAATTGAATATCGCATCAGGAGAAAGACACGAAGAGTGCGTAGGCGTGCATGCCGAGCAAAATGCGCTATTGCAGGCGGGTAGAGATGCCGAATGTGCTACGCTATACGTAAATGCATACCCCTGTAAGATATGCGCCAAGCTAATAATAAATGCGGGAATACAAAAAGTCGTATTAACCGGTGATTATAGCGATAAGGAAGGTCTGGAATATTTGAAGATTGCGGGTATAAAAATAACATTTCTCGATTAGTAAAGGAACAGTAGGCATATGGACTACTCAGATAGAGTAAAGCAGGATTACGAAACGTATACTGAGTTAGAGCGCATATTAGAAGAGATGGACGATTTTGTAGATGTTATTGTTGTTGAAGGCATTCGCGATAAAAGAGCATTAGAAGGGATGGGCATTACGAAGGAGATTGTGACGTGTGCCAGAAGGTCTCATACAGAATTCGTAGATTATCTGTGGCGTCGGCATAAGAGGGTTACTATACTAACCGACTATGACAGGACAGGGAAGAGGATCAATAAAAAATTGACGACACGACTGGAGCGTGTGGGAGTAAAGGTAGAGAACAGGTATAGGGAAAGAATAGGCAGGGTATTAGGATTACGGGGAATGAAGTGCATAGAATCTCTGAACTCACTCATGAAACGGATTTTTTGAGCATTAATTCATTTAACATGCGTCTTAGCGCCTTCACACTAAATTGACCCGGTGCTACTCCCTCGCCCTCTATGAACCCATAAGTCAATACAGACCCGTATAGTGGTGCAATCACACGTAGATGACGGCCTATGGCGCCCATACCTATTGTGACCATCCGCTTTCCTTCGGTTGCGAGCTCATGCGTCATGTTGAGCAGAAGTAAGGCATCGCTTAATCTCTTTGGCGTCACTGCGATCTTCGCTATACTTCCTCCTTCTTCATACATGCCTGCAATGATATTTAATATGTCAGAACGGCTAGGCATGCCATAGAAATCGTGGAACGAGAAGATTATCGGAATATGCAGGCTTTTCGCCTTCTCTACTATTACGCTTTTACTCGCTTCGGGCGAATAGAATTCAATGTCTACTGCATTTACACTACCTGTTTCGAGAATGTCGTTCAGCAGCTCAATCCGCTGGGCTTCCGTGCCCGCGAAAGAGCCACCCTCCTCTTTTCGCCTGTTCGTTACTATCACCGGCTGTTTTAGCTCGGTAATGAATTCTTTTACCTTTGCTGTGCTCTTATCTTCCTCTTCCAAGAGGTCCAGCCTCAACTCGATTATGTCTGCGCCACTTTCATGCGCATCATGAACGGACAACCGCCTCATTACGCCTACTATAACAGGTCCGGCTAATTCTACGTCTCCTATTTTTTCCACTTTCTCAAACAACACCAAAAAAAGTATCTTATAACTAAATTTAAGGCAAAGATATTAATATGTAATTATACTGTTTTAATAAACCTGCAAATGCCGGGGTGTGGTAGAGGCTATCCCTTGGGACTGTGGATCCCAAGACCTGGGTTCGACTCCCAGCCCCGGCCTTTAAATGCTCAACTTCTGGTCTTATGTCTGATCTTGTGGTCACACACACGAAAGATCAGGCACCTCGGAACTGGATAGCTCTCATGAGGTCGGTCCTGGAGACGATGCCTAGCATCTGGCCATTATCCATGACGATCAAGCGACCTATATTGCTGCTGCCCATCAATTTAAGAGCATCGAATGCGTCTGCATCCGATCTGATTGAGATTATCCCTTGATTCATGATCTCTTCGACCTTGGTGCTATCTCGCTTCGAAGCAGGTATCTGTCGAACGTCTGCGAATGTTACTACCCCTTGCACCGGGGAAGTCAGGCTTTCTTGTACCGGGTAGCCCATGTGTTTGGTCCTAAACATCTGATCCACCAACTGATTAACTGTCCAGTCGGGAGGCACGTGAACTACATTCGGGTCTCTAGTCATAACGTCCCTAACCTTAACGCCCTCCAAGGTAACCGAAATAACCGTTGCCCGCTCCTCCCCGGAAGCAGCAAAGTAGAGGTATATGGCTATAAGTAATAGCAAGGGATTCACAAAAAGTCCGAGAATACCCATAGCAACTAAGACGCTTTTACCTACCGCAACAGCCTTCTTTGTCGCTTCTATATACGGCATACGCATAGCAAGAAAAGCGCGTAAAATCCGGCCACCATCCATAGGAAATGCCGGTATTAGATTGAAGAGCCCTAACATTATGTTGTAAAATGCGATTATACCTACTACTATGAGTGCCGCATTCGTGATCGTCTCTCCTGATCCTGTTGGATTTATCGGCCCGAAGAGATAGTAAATGGCATAGGCTAAGATACCGATACCCAGGCTGAAAGCAGGCCCAGCAGCCGCCATTTTCGCCTCCATTCGTGGGTTCCTAGGCATATCCTCCATCTGCGCTACGCCACCGAGTGCAAATAGGGTTATGCCCCGTATCTTTGTGCCATAGCTTTTCGCTACTAACGAGTGACTGAGCTCGTGAAAGAGCACGGTCGAGAAGAAAAGTAGAGACGCTATAGCGCTAAACACGTATTTGAGCCATGTTGGGATATTCATGCCACCGAAACCGATAAAAAAGCCGAATATCTCGAATTCCTGAACTGCAAATATCCATATAAAGACTAATAGTATTAGCAGGAATGTCACATGTAGCATTATAGGTATCCCACGAATACTGCCAATTTTATAAGACCACTTCATTTCCTCTTATTTCTTTATTGTATCTGATGTATATCTTCTAACTATTTAATCCGTAACTCCGCCTAATTTACGTAATATGCTCCATCTTCATGAGCTTTTCATAAGTTGCTTTGAATAGAAGAGAGAATTAAGACGAGGAAAAGAATATATGAATATATTACGTATATACGCAATATGACACATCCTGATTGGGTCCTCAAGCAAAAGAGGACGGGGACTGAGGTAAGAAAGATAGGGAACAATTTCTACCTCTATAAAGTTACAACCTGAATTTTTGGCTTTATAGGCACCATGCCTTGAATCTCTGTTTATCTGCGTTTGGGTATGGGTGTAAAAATCGGAAATCAAGGATTTCCGCCAAGCTGATTTGATGGTTACAAATCCCAGCTTTCATGCATGGCGTGAAAGGAACTATAATCCAATTCAGGCACTCGATCAAAGCGGTGGTTATTTTCATTCCAAGCCCCAGAGAAGCCAGTTTATTTTCAACCGATTGCTTAGACTGCCCAAAGAGTGCATAAGTTACAAAACCTTCTTTTATCCTTGCCCGCGTTGCCGCTTCGCCCAGCTTCTTCGCCTCTTCCAGTGTGATACCCCTACTTTTCTCGGTTATATCCTTCTTGAATATCCGGGTGCGTCCCCCAGTTCCAGCATCAAATCGCGCTTTGATTCTCAACTATTTGTTTGCCCTCAATGACAATCGTGTCCGGGAACTTATCTGTGAATGTGTCTAAGACATCAATGACTTTTTCCTCGCCAAGAGATTCGAGAATGTTTAAAGCTGCGGGCTCTATTTGGTACCCCTATCCAAGAACCTTCTTCAATATGCCCTCGGAAGGCAATGAATAATCCATTTTCATCTAATGCTATCTTGCTTCTTCACCCATAAATATTTTAGATGTACTTGAGAATACATCAAGATTCTTAGGTTTGTATATACGGGAAGAGCACCGAATAAAAGGTTTTGAACCGGAATTATATCCCGAAATACATATGGGGGTTTTAAGAGAAGGGGTTGTAAATGCTATTGTTCATAGGGATTATACAATTAATGCTCCAATAAGATTATTCATATATACTTGGCTCAGGTTGCGAACGAGATAAGATAAGAGGGCATAGCTGCCCCATATCCTCTGCGCACTCTGAGAACTCCGCTGTTAACTGAACAATGTCAACTACCATACCTCCAAGAAAGACATTGTGCGAATACGTCCTTCCTACTCTGCCAGCTTGCCTACCTACCGGCAAGAGCAACAGGAACAACTGCCGCCAGAAGAGTCGGCACTGCATGTCATGCGGTTCTTATCGTATAAATTTGCCCAGCAGTCCTGACAAACCATAATACGTCCAAGTTCCTTGTGGTTTGCTTCCATTCTACTTCCCTCTTTACTGCATAGTTCACATTTACCCATCTTATTCACCCCCCATATTATTTCCTTATCCTTTTCACGAGCATAAAATATAATGTTATAGTTATTATATTTTACGATCTAAATAGCTCACTCGTTCTTACCTTCCACAAATGCACGCACATTTGCCACTATCTGCTCAAATGCACCTTTCACTTTTGATTCCTTCTGCAGTACAAATGGCGTTCCACTATCCGCAGCTTCTACCATCATCGGGTCTAACGGCACTCTACCGAGGAAAGGCACGCCTAACTCGCTCGCCGATCTCTCGCCACCGCCGTACTTGAATATGTTTGTCTCTTTGCCACAATGGGGGCACACAAACCCGCTCATGTTCTCTACTATCCCAATAACTGGCACATGCACCACATTTGAGAAGTCAACAGCCTTTCTTGAATCCAACAATGCCAAATCCTGCGGTGTTGTAACGATTATCGCACCGTCTACTTCCTTCATCAACTGCACAACACTTAACGGCTCGTCTCCCGTGCCCGGCGGAAGGTCAACAATCATGTAGTCCAGTTCGCCCCAGTCCACATCGGAAATGAATTGCCTTATCGCATTCATCTTCATCGGTCCGCGCCAGATAATCGAAGAGTCCCTGTTCGGAAGTAGGAAACCAATAGAAATCGCTTTCAGTCTCGGCGTGACTAATATGGGTGACATTTTGTCTTCTGATACCTCCGGTCGTTTGTCCTCGATCCCCAATATCTTCGGGATGTCCGGACCGTGTATATCAGCATCCATCAACCCCACGTCTAAACCGCTCATGGCAAGAGAAAAAGCAAGATTCGCCGATACCGTTGTCTTCCCCACTCCGCCTTTACCACTCATCACCATTATCTTATGCTTTATCTTTGACACTTTTGCTGCTACTGCCGCGTCTTCTTCTTGCATCATTCTTTTCTTTTCTTCCGCTTCCTCTGTTGTCATATCTTACTTATGAATATATATTCGTATAATATTAAGTTAAAGAGTTTCTTCTATGGCATCCTATTTCTACAGCGAGTTGCATATTTCATGTTCTTTGAGGTAATTGTTAGTTAGTTAGTTAGTTAGTGTTCACCATCGCTTGTATCTTATGGTGTATGTTAGAGTGCTTTTGGAATCGGCTTCTACCGGAATCAGCCACTCGATTTCATTGTTAGACTTTTTTGTATGATTATAGTTTTCCTCTGTTATCTGCCAATCGCCGCTGGTCCGCTCAAGTACCGTAACCACAATGTCCTCGTCCTTATGGTTCCGGAGATTCACCGCCCACTCATATTCATACCAGTCTGCGTATTTATTGAAGTCCATCTGCGTCCGCTCACCGACGATGTCAAATGCCTGTCCAACGAATAGGCTTATTGTCTCGTCTTTCGGCGTATGGTCTATCGAGTCCTCACCTATAAACTGCAGCTTGCCCTCTTTGTCGTTCGTGAACACGCGAACTGTCCCCTTCGGAAGTGGGATACCAAGATTGTTTTTCGCGCTATTGTTGAAGTTAAGCCACACATCAACTTTCTTCTCGCCTGTGTCCGACCAGTCGTTCCCATACCTCCACCAGTTGCGTATGTCGTCATACACGTATTCCTTTTCGACCTCAACGTCCGTAGCCTCCAGCAGCGAAATCTGTTTCTTTTCGTTGTTCTTTAACGTTGTCCTTCTCTGTAAGTCATACATGTGGTACTCAAACAAAGCCTCCTCCTCGAACTGACTTGCTCTGGGTGTCGGAGCCGCCATGTAGTATGGTGTTGTATACAAAATCTCATCTCGCACCCGATGCACATCTCCGGCAACAAGTTTAAGGGAAGTGTTCTTGAATGTGGTGCCGGCATTGTTTGTAACTGTGACCCAGCCATTCAAATCGAGTTTCGAGTCATTCTTGCTTGTAACAACAACGTAGTCTGCATTCCACGACATACCGGCGGTCATATATGAGAGTTCCAACGTATGATTCCTGCTTTCTGTAACATTTAGTATCCACGCCAGCGTCGGCTTCGTTATTAAACCTTCCGGTAGCTCAGGTAGTACCAGATTATTTGAATCTACGATCTGAATCATACCATCATTATCTCTTATGGTTAGTCGGTCCCCCTCGTAACTCAGCAGTGTACCCTCAATCGTCTCCTTCTTGTCGCCGTAGGTCAGGTAAGCCACTATCTCTTTGTCGATGTATTTCTTCAGTATCTTATCCCTGTTGACCAGGTCATACTGGTAATTCTGCTCCACTACCTCCATTTCTGAATCAAGCGCCTTTAAGCGAACACTTGTAGGGTCTATTCTTGAAGCGACATCCTCGTACAGGACATTATTTACCCCCTCCGGGATGTATTTCGTCCGGTATTCTTTGACAACGCCGAGATCTGCGTTGTAGATAGTTAATTCCAAATCCTCGGCCTCTGTGTCTATAACGATAGGGCTAGTACTTTGGTCTACGCCGGCAGCCAACCCTACCAAGCTTATGCCGATAACCAACCCCAATATCACAGCGAGTATTTTTTTATCTATATTCATCATCGGGCCCTTTTATATACCAACAAGGTTTTATTATATATCTTTATTCTCCATATTTAATTGTGTCCAATCCAAAGATGCTTGGATAGCCCTCGCATTAAGTACTTGTCCCACCACTAGCTAGTTCGCGCATTTTTGTTATAAAGACCCATCGGGCGTTATTTTTAATTGTTTGGGGGTTTTGAATCCTGGGACAGCATCTAAATGCGGGGCATCCTTGACGATTTGTTGGTGTTTACTCCACTACAACGTACGTATCAGCTATTTTATCGTGCCATCCCTGTTTATCCTTGTCTATTAAGATCCATAGGAAACCAATATATATTACCAGAGCCGATATCAGCATACCTATCCATCTGACAAATCCCTTGCCATATCCTATCGGATATGTGCCATCAGTTCCGCATAGTTTTATCTTCATTACTTTCATACCTGGTGTCTGTCCGTTTCCAAAGAAATATGTGAAATATCCAATTGAGATTAGTAGCACTATAATACTTGATGCAACTCCGTATCCAGCACCGATAGCCATAAAAATGAAACCCAAGATAGCGCCAATTACCCATAGAATAATCGCATCAATGATATACGACACAAGCCTTGTCCCAGCACCTGCTTTTTCCATAATATCACCTCCTTTTATTTTTATCTGTTATTTCTTAGCTTTTCCCTTTATTAGCGAAAAGCGACAGTTCTGCCACCATGCTTTGAAGAATGGGTCATCTACAGCTCCCTGTTCCTACGGCAACCCCTCTTGTAATCGCCCTTCTGCTTCTGCTATGTGGTGGTTTTATTATTATTCCACAGCTTAAATAAGTATGGGTAGTATCAACACATGTTAAAAACGCATTGAAATGACGGGGTTTGGAACATTAATTGCAGTGAGTGCTGTTCCGTACCGTTTACATCCGCAAAAGAAACAGAATCATTCATTACGGATATTCTATCTTCTCATTTATTTTCCCTGATTCGTGTATCAGTGAAATATGCGAGAATATGATTTGTTCCTACGGTTCCTGCTATGGGCTATAAAACGTATAAAATCATTGAGCATGAGCCAAAACGACATCCTTATGACCCAAATTTCATTATGATAAGAGGAAACACCGTAGAAAACAGAAACTGGAGAGGGCGTGTATTTTGGCGCCTTCCGGGTAGAAAAGTTCTGGATAGCTAAAAGTCCCTTGAGACGTGTTATCAACCTCGAGACAAATTATTTCTCTCTTCGCTGGCCGTACAGATTGAAGGAGGAGATAGAGCCAATTATGTGACGGCATAAATTCATGATGTGCACGAAGAAAATAATAGTTTATAGGGAGGGACATTCCGAGAATAGATTTCGTTACGGAAATAGAGGACCCGCATCCGAAGGCACGAATCAGAGTCAGATTCTCCACGGACATAAAATCCGCGGATGCTATTTCGGGTCCTGCAATACCTGTTCTGGATGCAAGGGAGTAGAACAAACGATACGAGTTCAGATATTCTGTTTACCCGCATGAAGGAGATTGGCGAGAGGCTTCGTCATACAAGCATGCAATTGAGTTCAACACGGATTTGGATACATTGCCGTTACCGAATGGCATGAAGCTGCCTTTGAAGCGCTCTTTCTTGAAAATCAACCCCGAAAATGTGGTTTTATCCGCACTGAAGCGGGCTGAGCATGAATATGGCGTAATTCAGAGATTCTATGAAAAGAAGGGAGAAGAAACGGATGCAGAAATAACATTGTTCCGAGAGCCAAAAGCGGTCGAGACGGAGAACATGCTAGAGGAAGAGGACGAAGAGGTGAAGAAAGAGTTGGAAAAGAGAAGGTGAAAGAATAATGTTGAAGATGAACCCCTTTGAGATAGTTACTTTGAAGGTGGAAATATAATGTGATTTGATTATTTTTGATTATTTACCCATTCTGCGACATTATCAATAACAATTGGAGCTACATGACCGGGTATGTACATATCCGCGGGCGTGGCCTTACCAGTGCCGGGCACGGCCATAAAGAGATGATTAAAATCAGAATAAAGTATAAAGCACACGTTATCTTTTCCGGTCAGACCTTTTATCAACATCTCATAATCTACCATTGTAACGTGGTAATCGCGTTCTCCTTGAAGAATAAGAATAGGGCAAGTCAAATTTCTTGCTGTTTTTACGGGATTATAATCACTTACCTCTTCCCAATAAGATTTCGGAAGTTCTAAGACTATTTCACCTTTGCTTATGTTAAGTTCTTTCGCTTTCTTTGCTTGTTCCGTTTGTTCTTCTAAGCTCTTCCTTTCCTTCTCGTCCATCTTTCCATCCAGAGATGCCTCTGTTTCTTGTATAATTATATCCTGTAAAC
>QENH01000189.1 GCA_003336485.1 Candidatus Methanophagales archaeon | reverse complement strand
CAAGGTGCCCCTCGCGAGGGGGTCTAAAAAGCCTGAGGCGGTCTTCAGCCCGGAGCGAAAGCGAACCAGAAGTGGGATATACTAACAACGATCCTCCCACCATCAGGGTATGTTCGATGCCTCTGAAATTCAATTCTCCACCTCAAACCACTCCTTGAATTGACTCTGCTTTAACTCATCAATACTAGCTATCTTGACTCTCAGGTTTTTATCTGGCTTTTCTTTTCTCAACCGGAACATCACTTTCAGCGCCACCTGAATCACCTTCTTCTTCGCTGTCTCATCGCTGGCTATCTCATACGCAACATCTGAGTTTTCAAGGTTTTTCTTAATATTTCTTCTATTTGCAATTTTATTGCTCCATATCATCCCATTTCTTTCTATAATAAATCCATTTATTTGGATTGTTGGAAGAGGCATAATCTTTTATTCGCAATTATATTAATAGCCAAAATATTTCTAATTAAATGATGGATTGGTGATGTTAACATGACAAAGAAGGAATATACGCATGTTAGAATTTCAAAGGAACTGCATATGATCTTAAAAAGGGAGGCGAAAAAAGGAAAGATGTGCATCGCCGACTATATTACTGACCTTATATCCCCTATTTAATCAATTGACGCTCTTATAGCCAGTGATTCTAATGTTAACATAGGGTGTGATACATTGGAAAGTTTGAAAAAGCTTGAGAAGGGTTTAAATTGCAATACAAATATGCTCCGCCGGGGATTTGAACCCCGGTCGTGGGCTCGAGAGGCCCGCATGCTTGGCCGAACTACACCAGCGGAGCAAAACCTTTTTTATTCCAGCTCTTTAAACTTCTGCGCTAGGAATGTATCACATACCTCATCCGGATCTCCTCGCAACAGAAGTCTTCCTTCATCTATTAATATCGCTTCGTGCGTAAGCTCTCGAATCACGTCAAGCTGATGACTCACAACCAACATAGTTGTACCGAACTCGCGATTCAAATCTTTCAATGAATTCGTTACAATACGCAACGAAACAGGATCTATGTCACCAAAAGGCTCATCTAATAGTAGAATTTCACAGTTCGAGGCCATAAGAGAAGCAATTGCAAGCCTTATCTCCTCGCCCACACTCGTTTCCGAAATGTAACGACTGAATATCTCTTCAGGCAGGTTCACTGCTTTTAGGTATGGCTTAGCCAAATTAAATGCTTCGGTCGCTGGATATATAGGGAACAGTTCATTCAATATGTCTATATCAAGATCTATCTCTCGGAGTCTGCCCTTAGCCTCTTCCTCCGGCAAGTCGGCAAGTCGTAAAAGAACATCGAGTGTGACGTCACTAATACCAAATTCCTCCGCCCTTTCCATCGCATGTTTCACCATCTCGAACTTCTTCAACCCCATCCGTCGCGCAAAGAGGTCTTGAACGAGCTGGTAAGGCGGAAGTGCAAACTCCTGATGTATAATACCTAATTTGCTCCTCGCTTCTATTGATCTACTACCATACTCGCTAATATTAGCAAAGTCTACTGTTCCTATCTTGATCAGAATATGCCCCTTATCTGGCTTCTCAAAACCACCTAATAAGCGCATTAAAACCGTCTTACCCATTGCAGAAGGACCAACTATCCCTACTATCTCGCCTCTCGGAATCTGGACATTAATGTCTTGCATTTCTATCGTTCGCATCAATGTATGGTATGTGACCAGGTCATATTTCTTCCAGGCGCCGTCAATCCAGATCATCGTGTCCTGCTTATCTTTTAGTGGCGCTAAAGGCTTTACGGGCTCAAGAGGGGTTAAGAACTTATCAATCACGCTTTTCGTTTCTCCGTCGTCTACGATTTTCCCCTTATCCATCATGAGCAACCGATCGCAAAGATATTCATGCACTTCGGGCATGTGAGATACGAGTAAAATGGATATATCTGATTTATCTTTCACCCTTCTTACAGACTCAAGCAGATATTTCCTCGTTAGTGGGTCAGACATCGTGCCAGGCTCATCAAGGAGTAATATGGCAGGCTCCTTTGCTAGTTGCCGCGCGAGCAAAACCCTTTGCTTGTCGCCACCGCTCAAAATCGTGTATAGGTGATTCCATTTGTCTCGTAATCCAACAAGGTCGAGAATTTCAAATGCCTCTTCCTTTAACTCATCGTATTCGTCCTCAAACGCAGGTATATCTTCAAAACCTGTTTGCTTTGCCCTCAATCGTTTTATTACATTGTCTATCACGGAAACATTATAAAGTGCAAAAGAGCGCTGAAGATGAAAAGCGGTCTTCTCTCTAAGCTTCCTGTACTCAGACCAGGACGAATCGGGTGTCACCTTAATGCCATCTATCTCTATTACACCTTCATCAAACCGTTCATAACCGCGGAGCATGCGAAGCAAAGTCGTCTTACCTGCCCCACTCATTCCAATTATCCCTAGTGTTTCGCCTTTTTCTAACGTGAAAGATACATCATCCAGCGCTACCAGATTTCTACCTATCGTTGACAATTCGTACTGCTTACAAAGCCCATGAACATGCAATATTGCACTCATCTTTATCGCCTCTTCTTTATCCCCTGATATAATGACATACTATAACTATGAACCATAAATATTCTATCTAATTAATGGCAAAAAACCAAAAGCGAGGAGCACGCACTGCAAGGAGATGGCAGCATATATTGAAACGGAACTTGAAGATATGGTCTCGTGAGCACTATACAATAAACCTCACACTAAAAGCTTTTGTATAAGCGCTAAGCTCTCTATCCCGCCCTCTAATGAATACAATTCCAGCACAATTAACCCGCGATAATCATAGTCCTTAACCCCAGCCAACACCTTCTTACAATCCAGGTTGCCCTCGCCCAATGGCAAATGCAGGTCATCAGCGCCAAAGTTGTCGCTTGCATGCATGTGTATTATCTCTACTGCAGTCGCATTTTTATTTAAGAAATCGTCCAGCGTCTTTGTCGTGTTTGCATGCGCCACGTCAAGACAGAGCCCAAGATTATCCGCATTCACACCGCGCACTATTCGATTGAGTTCTTCCGGATCCCGACCCATAAGCATTTTCGCCGATGTTAGATTCTCTAATGCTATTCGCAACCCCCGTTCCGCAGCAAAATCACATATTGTTGTTAGACTCGCAATCGCTTTCTGGAACGCCTTCTCCGGCATTTGCACGGTCAATGGCGATAAAAAGCCAGGATGTACTACGCATATGTCAGCAATGAACTCGTATGCCGCATCTATGCACTCTTTTATCTGCCTTATGCTCTCTTCCCTCATCCGCTCGTTTACACTTGCTATGTTAATATCCGAGAGCGGGGAATGTAAAGAAAGGATGAGATTTGTCGTTTCGCTTATCGCCCTCACCCGCTCTTTAAATTCGCCTTCCACTTTCTGCTGGCCTTCACCCACAATCTCCCAGCCCTGAAAGCCTGCATCTTCTAACCTATACATCCACTCCACGGGGTTGGTGGTCGAATCTACCGAGGAGAAACTTATTTTTGGTCTCATAACTAACTTTTTTTAGTTTTATTCTATAGAAAGAAAGAGTTTAACTATATTTTGAAAGGATAAATAAGTATAAATGAAACATTTAAAAAACTATATTACAGTCATTCTATTATAGAAGAATATACAATGGCAGTAGAAGCATTAAGGTTTATAAAAGAAAGGGAAGAGGCAGGTCAGAAGCAGATAGAAACGGCCAAAGAGCGTGCTATAGAGATAGCAAGGGCGGCAGAGGAAGAAGTAAAGGGCCAAAAAGAGGCAGCGCGTGTGGATGAGAAGAACGTTGCCTTTAACGTTGCCGACAAGTATGCGAAGGAAGGTGGAGTGGAAGAGAAAGAGCTAATGAAAAGCGCGGAGGTCGAGGCAGAGAAGTTGAGATCTATTGCGGAATCTAATATCGAGATCACGGCAAACATAGTGCTAGAAAAGATATTGGGGTTGGGGTGATTCAGTTGGGTGTGAATGAGATAGAGGGGCGGATAAAAGACGAAGCAAACGCTGAGTGCGATAAGATAGTACACGAAGCGGATGCGAAAGCGAGTGAGCAGATTAGAGAAGCGAGAGAAGAGATAGAAGCTCGAAAAAGAAACTTTATTCTGGCTGAGGAAGCGAACGGTCTGGAAGAGAAAGAGCGGATGGTTAGAGCAGCACGGCTGAATGCAAGGAAGCTCAAATGGAATGCCGAGGAAGAGATGACAAAGAAAGCGTTAGAGGAAGCAATGAAAATGATAAATGCAGTAAAAGAAGAAGGATTCAAAGGTGTTTCTTATTCTGACATCTTGGCTGGTTTGATAAAGGACGCATCAAAAAGTCTAATTGCGGGTGGTAGCACAGACAATGAATTGGAAGCACTGATTAGTGGTGATGATGTCTCTTACATAGACAAAGCCATACTTAAGAAGGTATCCACAGAACTAAGAGATGATATGAAGGTACCTGTAAAATTATCGCTATCAAGTGAAAGATTAAAGTCCGCAGGGGGTGTCATAGTGCGAGGAAAAGATGGTAAAATAGAAGTGAATAATACTTTTGAACAGCGTATGACTCGATACTCTGCCAGTATAAGGGAAGATATAATGAAAACGCTCTTTACAGAAAAATGATTGCAGTAATTGGTGACTCTGAGACTGCAAGTGGTTTCCGGCTTGCGGGAGTAACGAAAGTGTATGAATGTTCCACGGACAATGATGATGTTACTAGAGTGTTAGATGATTTAGTACGAGACGAGGTTGCTGTTGTAATTATAAGCGAAAGGATTGCCGCCGTTGCGCGTAACAAAGAGAAGATAAGGGCGGTAAATGCAAAGAAGAGCGGCGTGATCCCTGTTATCATTGAAGTGCCCGATAAGAAAGGGCCTATGACAGATGCAGTTGACGAAATAGGTTTATTGATAAAACGTGCAGTGGGTGTCGCGATTAAGTGAATCTTTTTTTGCCAATTACAAAAAAAACTTCTTCATACACTCGTCATTAGGTACGTAGAACTGTTACAGCTCATAGTGCAGCCGAGAACAGACGTGAAATAGATTCTTTTATCTTTATCTTCGGGGACCGCTCGCTGTACAGTTGTTTCGTAATTTCCGTACTCTGCTTGATGTCATTCTCAAATGCGGTCTTCAGCACCGCGGCTATTTCTCGACCGTAAATGAATGCATTTGTCTCAAAGTTCAACCGGAAACTTCGTACGTCCCAGTTTGCCGTGCCGACAGAGCTCGCAAGTCCGTCCACAACAACTGTTTTGCTATGGATAAACCCGTTGTCATAGGTATATGCCCGGGCCCCAGCAGCCAATAGCTCGCCAACATTTGCATAACTTGTCCAGTATACAAGCGGATGATCGGGTTTGCAGGGTATCATGACTCGTACATCAACACCGGTAAGAGCGGCAATTTTCAGTGCTTCCATTACACTCTCGTCAAGCACAAAATAAGGCGATTTGAGGTATATCGTTTCCGTAGCAGAATTAATCAGTGCAATAAAACCCTTTTTATCGGCTCCCACTGAGTATCCGGGCCACAGAAAACGATCTGCACTCCAGCACCGCCAGTAACTTCCTCTTGTTCCGGGAAATATTTGGGTTCAAAGTCCAGAACTTCCTTTGCTGCGAAGCTCCAATCCTGGAAGAACCGAATCTGTAGCTTATCGACTGCGTAACCGTTAATCTTCAAGTGCGTGTCGCGCCAATAGCCCAGCGGCCCTTTGCCCAGATATTCATCGCCGATGTTGAATCCACCCACGAATCCGGTAGTTCCATCAATGACCACAATTTTACGGTGATCTCTATAATTCTTATTATAATTTATACGTTTTTTTAGTAGTGGTATCTTACGCTCAAAAAAGACAAGGCTAATCGCAAAAAGAAGGTTTATCCGTAATATAGTCACTATTATACTCACGGAAATCAGATGTTCTAACAGCATTTTTTCAGATAATATCAAACCACACAGTGAAAAACCACAAAGTAGTTATATAGGAAAAAATTGAAATGCATATACATACCCAACGAACATAGATTTTAGCTACATGATAATAAAAACTAGAAGGAAGATATAAGATGACAGAAGAAAAAACGGACATTGTTTAGCCTGTACTTTTCTCTAATTGCTGCTATGTTAGGGTTAAGTATAATTTCACCCATATTGCCAACCATAGCAACAGATCTTAAAGCCACTGGTATTTGTTTGGATGGGCCGGATATTTTCAGGCTTTGCCATTTCCCGTGCGATAATTATGCCGGTTATGGGGGGACTATCAGACAATTATGGGCGAAAGATTTTCATCGCATTTTAGCTTAGCAATGATTGATTAAGAAATAGACCCCATAAACGTATGGACGTCTGTGCCAAGACCGCCCAGAATCATACCAATGCCTATAGCAGCTAAGAATAGCCCCATCAAACGCGTTATCACGTTGAGTCAGTTTTGCCCCAGATGTTCGACGATTTCTGCAGATCCCCGAAAGCAGAGATACGTGATCCCACATATCACCCCAAAAGCCAGCAGAGAGAAGATAACATGTAGCAGTTCAAAACCGGCGGCATAGCCCATTGCCACTGCAATAGTGCCCGGACCTGCTAATATGGGAATCCCTAATGGCGAAATTGCAACATTGAGTCGCGCTTTACGGCTTGACTCCATATCATCCACTGGGCGTGTGGATTTTAGAACCTGTCCCCTGCAACATATGATAGCCAATCATAAAGAGGATAATCCCGCCGGTGATCTGCAGCGCCGGCTGAGTGATGCCAAATAGCTTAAATATGAAATTACCGGCAAAGCTTAAAACGACAATAAGCGCAAATGCAAACAGGATACTATTTCGTGCAACTGCTTTCTTTGTCGCTGCATCGTCTTACTGGGTCAAAGTAATAAAAACGGGGGTATTTGCGATTGGATTCATAATGGCAAAATAGCCACCCAAACAAGTACAAAGAAATCAGACTAACGTTGTTGGTTCCATATTATTATTGTTTGAGTGTCCTACATATAAAGATTATATAATCTTCGCATTTTATATAAAAATGGTCTTAACTTGTAGGTGATGTTGCGGTTAGCGAAACCCTCACTTTTTTTTACGCCTTAGTGCCTCTAATCGCCTTTTACGTCGTTCAACACGACTTAGCATCATTATATCAAGGAAACCTAAAAAAATGCCTACGCCTACGATTACGAATACCACGGTAACTAATTTGCCTAGTGGCGTTGTCGGTACTAGATCACCATAACCTATCGTTGCTAAGGTGATGATAGTGAAATATAAAGAATCTATCCAACTCCATTTTTCTAGTATATGGAATACGACAGTACCAACAGTAATCACAGTAATACCAAAAGAAAGTAACACATAATAGTCGCGATCATTACTATCTGGTAGTTTCTTTTTTATACCCGTCATTGCCCATATCCTCCCGCTCTTCTTTGATTACAAAGTAATTAATAGATATTATTGTTGTGCATAATAGGAAAAGAGTAATTACGACAAAACAGAGATGAGAAAAGGCAAAAGTGCAGCCGGAACTGCGACTGCGGCATTAAGTCCTAATGTGGCAGCACTTCTCACGGGCTGGTCGGTTATAGAAGGATGTGCTGCAGCGGCTATGCTGCCGGCAATAATGTCTCTGTTAGCAAGCTCTTATCCAGACCCCAAGCATAGGGCTACCGCTTTTGCAATATATAGCGGAATTGCAGCGGCAGGTGCTGCCGTGGGCCCCATGTTAGGCGGTTTTATCATATCGAAATTAAGCTGGAGATGGGTCTTCGCAGGTGAGTTGATACGGGTAGTGTTTATCCTGATCTGCTCAGGTATGCTAAAAGAAGTAGAAATAGATGTTTCAAATTATGGACCGAGCGAAGAAAACGGCAGAATAAAACGCCATTGCTTGATTTTGAGATCTTTAAAAGCAAGACGTTTTCCTTTGGCAATGTTGCTCAGATGACACTTAATCTGGCATTAATGGGCACTATATTTATTTTGCCGGTTTATATGCAACAGGTCCTTCACTATACTGCAATACAAACCGGTATTTATCTCATACCTCTTTCATTTTCTATTTTATTTATCTCTTTTGTTACAGGTCCCATAAGTCAAAAGATCAATAATAAGTATCTACTTTTATTCGGTATCTTTATTGCTGCTATTGGCGTTTTCGTTCTACAGAATCGGTTCTCAGGTCCTGAAATAGTAACCGGATCTGATTTAGCCATTGGATTACTTATCTATGGTGTTGGTATGGGATTTGTTTTAGCACTTCTAGGCAATATGCTCATTTCTGCCGTTGCAATTGACGGTTATTTGATTTGATAGTAATAACGTACCGAGCGAGATAGTAGAGAAGCTACGAGCCGTGAGAGAAAAGGGTACCATCCGGGTGATAGATCGCCCCTTTGTCGCCAAGGATGAAGGAGGGAGAGAACTATGAGCATTCTGAAAAACGAACCCATTTACCCATTCAAAGAGGGTGATTACACCAAGCCCCGCCACATCATCGTGGAAGGGACCAACGAGGAAATCTGCTTTGCTCTTAGCACCCTGGCCAAGAACGAGTACGACGGCACCGAATTGCCGTATGACTTTTACGGTGATACGAGGGGAGCAAATGACTTAGGTGCTACATTATCCTGTTGTTCGGCGGTCGTTCTCCCGCACGAGCAAACTGATACCGGGGCCCCTTATGTTTCGCGGAACCTCGACTGGCTTCCCCTTGTGATGTGGGACCAATAGCCGGTACCAACCATATGGAAGATCGCATGAGCGACTTTTACACCTTTGGATTTTGAAGGTGATGAAAAGCTACATCGTCGCCATGTGCTCCCGTTAGATCATCAAGATCAATGACAAAAAAACCCCGCTTTTTTAACTGGTCCCTGCATTTTATCTTCCTTGCCACAATATTGAAGTACTCTTTCCGCTCACCATTATTCCAGTCAACAAAGCCTGACTTGCCCATCAACTCACGTAAAACACGTTCTGCATCGTTTAGTCTTAGATCGCCCCACTTGCATTCAAAAGATATTCGATCTCTTCGGAGAGATATGTACCTTTTTTTCCCGAATAAAAATGTAATCACAAATAAAAGGGGAAAAAAAGGAAGGTTGTTTTGCTGACCTTTTTATGGCTACACTACAGATTAATTTTCCCGTAGCCATGCCCAAGCGGCATTCATATCTGCGGTGTGGAAATGTTTGGCTTCATGTGCAAATATTTTATTTGCCATTGACGCCATCCACTTCTCCCATTTCTTGTCGCCGACAATAGCCAACTTGTCGATATTCTTATGGAATTTACGACCAAATGCCAGATCAGACTCCATCGCTTTCATCGTTACCTCGTCGAACTCCAGGTCCAAAAGCATGCTGATGTCTCCTACCTGCTTAACTAGATCCTCCACCTCTGGTTCAATTCTCTCATAATCGGCAGCGGTAAGTTTTCCACTCGCCTTGTAGCCGATCACGTTACCCGAACTTTCACTTAGTTTTTCAAACATCGTTTTATCATGTATATCTGTTATGTAGCGAGGGCATATATAAGCTTTTCGATTTGTTATCAAAAAATACCGTATTCGTATATATCCTCTCGTTATACATAACGTCAAATGTTGCGATCGAAGAAAAAATAACATTACTTTTTTGGCCTCTGTGACGATAGCTAAGTGGATGCAAGAATTGATGATGTCACGTTCAACCCTTACCAAGCCCGATTCACTCAGGACCTAATAGCACAAATAATCTCTGCTGTCTCTTCTTGCGAGAAGTTATGAGGTACGATATAGAAGATCCAGTCGCCGTCTACCCAGAAGTAGTGAGACAAATTATCGGAAGTGGTTTTGTACACCTGCTTTTCGGCAATTGTTTGCGCTTTCAGATCAGAAGCCCAACTGCCACCCCACTTTTGCATACCTATAGCCATCTTCTCGTTTTCGGTCCTCGCAATCGTTTCGTTTTGATATAGTGTAGTCCACAGCGTTAACATTCCGCCTTCTTTCATGTAGTGCACGATTGCTACATCCTTGACCTGTTCAACATTGCCGACATGCGATTGTTTTACACGCTGTAATGCACCCGGACCGGAGGCTACAACCATCTTGGCCATGCCAAGCAGCACATCAGGAGCGACCTCAGCAGCAGCAGCACACGATTCTACTACGGGCTGCTGCAGTGGTGCTGCGGGGAACATAGAGAGACCGAAATAAATAGAAGCCGTCACTAACAGTATAGCAAAGACGATAATAATGATTTTTTTGGTGCTGTTCATTTTGCTTTGTCTGCTAAAGGCGCCACCGATTTTTATGTCGATTCATCCCTTTTTATTACCAGAACAGGACCTTTGAAATATCGAATTACCTTTTCAGAAACCGAGCCCAGCAGCAACTCCTTGACATTGCTCTTGCCATGCGAGCCGAGCACAATAAGCGAAACATTTTCCTCTTCTGCGGTTTTTAGTATTTCCTTGCGCGGAACCCCTTCGGGCATTTTTACGGCTACTTTCAGTCCCACCGTTTCTATCTCCGTCTTAAGTTCTTCCAATTTCTTCTTGACATTCGCTATCATCATCTCCTGGACTTCATAGTCATATGTCACTGGCGTCTCTCCGAACCCCGCAACGCCTGTTGACATTGTTGCTAGATCTCGCACGTCTATTACATACACGACCACGACCTCTTCTGCACCCGCTTCCTTCAATTTCTTTACATATTCTAACGCCTTAACGGCACAATCAGAGAAATCCGTTGGATACAATATCTTTCTAAACATTTTTCCACCCGCCCGCCCAAATCGGCAGTCCCTGTTATGGAGACGCAGTTGTCACCTCAAATCCCATGTATATATATTATGTACCATTATGGTATTAAATATATATCGTTCAATTGAAATACTGCTAGGGAACACCAAAAAATTATTATATTTTAACCCCGATTTTAGACACAGAGTTACACTGATTTATTTGTATTCCTGTGTTGCCCTAAACGAGACCAAATAACATGGCGATACCAATTGCAAGCATCACTAAACCACCAATTAACCGGATATATCGCCGCTTACCTTTCCGCCATGCGTCTACATCTTCCAGAGATGCGCCCGTATAAACAATGGTAACAATTGCAAACAGAGGTAAGACGTAGAAGAAGTTATAGAGTAAGAGATAATACGCTGTTTCTGATGGCGTATCAGCAATTAACTTCAGCGTTGTAAGGTATATGGCACCGGTACATGGCAGTCCGACAATGGAGGAAAAGAAACCTAAAGCTACAGCACCGGGTATTGATGCGTAACGCGCAAGTTTTACGATACCCTGCTTTAGCGAAGATGGGATTGCTAAGGTCGCCTTGTCACGTAAGAAATCATGGATATTTAGGAGCCCTGCAGATATGACTATCACGATCACCGCATTTCTTATGATGCTTGTCATGTCAGAAAAGTGGTACCAGCCCATAATACCAAAACCAACGATAAAATGCGTGACGAACACACTTGCAATGAATACCAAGCCCACAATGATGACATTTCTCTTCGTCTTCACAAGGAGAAGCGAAGCAAGCAAAACGATCAGGACTGCGAAACCACAAGGGTTGATGCCTTCTATTAATGCTGTTCCAATGAGCAGTGGCAGAAGCGGAGATTGCTGTTCGTCCTCGCGATATATAATAGAAAGTGGATCGGGGCATTTGTTTTGCATGCAGAACACAATCGCCTCTTCAAGCGTTTCTTTTGTCAGCCCATACCCGATTATTGATTTGTTGCCAATGAATACTGCGGGTATGTCAACGGCAGGCGGGTTATAAGCAAGGATAAGACTATTAAAAAGTTCGCTGTTCGTGCTATTGCCGGAGATCAGAAACCTAGAAACGCTAAATCCGGGGTATTTGTCTTCCAGTTCCGCGATTAAGACCGTAATCTCATTGCAGTGCGAGCAATCTTCAGCATAAAAATAATATACCTGTATTTGACTCTCTGTCGCATTGGCAACGGGGCTGAGGCAGAGAGTAACCATAAGGACAATTAAAGTAAATGTGGATAGCAGAGATACCGCTTCGGATGCGTACGAATTCTTGACCTGTAACATAAAACAATCACCGCTCTTTATTTACATTCTCTGTATATCATCTAAAGAATATAAGGAAATGAAGGTGAAGTTTTTTCAAGCACCCAAAGTTTTTAACCCATAAAATCATTCTTTTTCGATATCATGAACATAATTGATTTAACATTACCGATAGATAATAAGACCCCTACCTTTCCGGGAGATCCCAAACCAGAAATCAAACAAGTAGCAACTATAAGGGTAGAGGGGTGGAACGAAAAGAGAATATCTATTGGCTCTCATTTTTCAACACATATAGATGCACCATTTCATATGCTAGAAGAAGGGAAGAAATTAGACGAATATCCAATCGAAAAGTTCATTGGTGAAGCAATAGTGATAGATGTAACTAACAGTATCAATCCGAATTTAGATGCAATTGAGAAAGATGATATTGTTTTCTTTCATACAGGTCACGCAAAAGAGAGGCATACCAAAAATTATTTCCGACAGAATCCGATATTAAGCATAGAAACAGCACACGAATTGATCGCAAAAGGGATAAAAATCGTCGGTTTGGACGCAGGTTCACCGGACAACGAACCATTTGAAGTTCACAAATTGCTTTTGAAAAATGATATTTTAATTGTTGAGAATCTAATAAATCTGGATAAACTAATTGGTATTAGATTCATGTGTTACATTTTACCACTCAAGATTATGGACGCCGATGGTGCACCGTGTAGAGTCATAGGCGTTTTATTTAGCACAAGGAAATAAAATATTGACACCGATTAACGCAGATTGACACAGATGATTAAGACCAACAATGTCAAACTTCAAGAACCGTAACATACCGGATAACCCTGGCTGCTACCTCTTTAGTGATAGTACCAACAGGATAATCTATGTCGGAAAGGCGAAGAATCTGCGAAAACGTGTCAAGAGCTATTTCCAGAAGAACGAATTAGACCCCAAAACAGAGGCTATGGTACAGAAGATCGATTCAATCGATTTTATTGTCACGGACAACGAAGTAGAAGCGTTAATTCTTGAGAATAATCTCATAAAGAAGCACAGCCCGCGATATAATATCGATCTGAAAGACTCGAAGCGGTATGCATACATAGAAATAACAGAGGAGGACTTCCCTCGACTGCTTATTGCAAGAAGTAAAGACGACGGCGGTAAGTTCTTCGGGCCTTTTGTATCGGCAGCAGCACGTGATTATATCCTTGCCGCATTACGGAAATCATTTCAGATCAGAACATGCAAACGGATGGCAAAGAAACCATGTCTGAGGCATCAGATAGAGTTATGTCAAGCGCCATGTACAGGAACTATAAGCAAAGTCGAGTATTCTGAGAGGATAAAATCGGTTGTATTAATCCTTAAGGGCAAGACAAACGAGTTCATTAAAACTAAAACACGCGAGATGGAATCAGCATCCGCCAAATTGGACTTTGAACGCGCTTTAGTATTGCGTAACCAGATAGGTGCAATAGAACGGCTCAAGGAGAAACAGCTCATGGAGCTGCAAAAGAGATATGATGAGGATATAATCAATTACATTATAAAGGACGGCAGAGTCTACCTTATTCTTTTTAATATCTACAAAGGCATACTAGAGAATAAGCAGGAGTTCGAGTTTGAAATTACTGCTAATTTCCTCGATGATTTCCTGGTTCAGTATTATTCGGAAAACCAAGTACCTGCGGAATTGATACTGCCGCAAGAGATTGATAACGCCCTACTATCTTTTCTTTCGCTAAAAAGGAACGGTACAGTGAATGTCAAAGTACCAAAGATAGGCGAGAGGAAACAATTACTTGAGTTAGTATTGAAGAATATAGAACTATCTTTCTTTTCCGAAGAGGAAGCACTTGAGACACTCAAGAACGAGTTGAATCTTACAGAGGTTCCGGCAGTAATCGAAAGTTTTGATATCTCGCACCTTTCTGGCACTTCTACTGTTGGGTCCATGGTGCAGTTCAAGAATGCGAAGCCAGCCAAAAATAATTACCGACGGTTTAAGATCAAAACAGTTGACGGAATAGACGATGTAGCCGCAATCGCAGAGGTTGTCCGGCGGAGATATACGAGATTGGTTAAGGAAAAGTCAGAGCTTCCTGATTTGATTGTTATCGATGGCGGCATCGGACAGTTGAATTCAGCGCACGCAGAGCTCCGGAAACTCGGGTTGCGGATACCTATCATATCAATAGCGAAGAAGTTTGAAGAGGTGTATGTGCCCGGATTGACGTTCCCTCTGCGTTTGGACAGAAGAAGTAAAGCATTGAAGCTCATACAGCAGGTACGGGATGAAGCACATAGGTTTGCAATAAGTTATAATCGGTTGTTACGAAATAAGAGTTCTATCGAAAAGGGATAGATACAAAAAGAAATATGATTCAAAACTCGTCCAACATGGCCTGTCTCTTGCCACCGACTTCTATGAACGGTTTTGCTCGTTTTACCCATCCGCCAAGCTCATGCAACTGCTCATACTTGGTAATCTTAACCTTACTTTCAACGATTTTACGTGCTGTCTTAGGCCCTACTCCGGGGACCCGTATCAACTCATCAAAAGAAGCTTCATTTATATCTAGTGGTGACTCAAATGTAGCCTGTGCCAGAGCCAGTTTAGGGTCCTGACGTGGAAGCATCCCCGCCCCCATCACCAAATCGAATTCTTTGATTTTATAGCCGTAAGCCCTGAGCAGAAAGTCAACGTTATACAAACGGTTCTGTCTGACCAAAGAACCCGGTTCGGCATTCTCTAACGGCGTTCCTTTTACAGGCCGGAAAGCCGCGAAATATACTCGGCTCAGATTAAGGTTCCTATATTCCCAATCAACCATTCTCAATATATCTTTATCCGTTGCCAGGTCATTAATAATCATCTGCGTTGTTTGACCTCCAGCCAAATCAAACCGTGAAATCCATGCCTGCCGTCTCAGAATATCGATTTTATAGTCCTTGCAAGAAGTAAGCTCATTTAATACCGCCTTGTTGGGCGCTTCGATATTTATGCTCAGCCGGGTTGCAAGTTCAGACGCCTGTTTGATCAGCTCGTACGAAGTGCCGGGCAGAACCTTAAAATGGACATACCCGTTAAACCCGTACTTGCCTCTCAGAAGGCTAACCGCCTCTATCATCCGTTCTGTAATTTTGTCCGGGTCGCCGGCAATGCCGGAACTGAGAAACAGACCATCAACTTTAAGCTGCTTATGCAGGTAATCAAACAGACCAGCCAGTTCCTCGGGCTTATAGCTTGCTTTTTTCGTGCTGCAGCCGTGTGCATTGGGGCAATATTTACAATCAAACGCGCAATTATTGTCCATTAACGTCTTAAACAATCTGCACGTCTTGTGCTCGGCCTTTGCATAGTAGATTCCGCCCAAACCGCCATTTACTTCTACCTCGCATGCTTTGGGCCCGCAACTATCATAGCGTCCGGCATAGCCCAGTACATTAGCCTTTTCCAGTACGTTCATAGATACACCAATAAATTAATTAGTTCCGGATCCGGATAAACTTTCATTTGCTTGCATACATACACCATCAAATACAATTACGAAAGTTTTACCAAAGAAATAAAATTATATACAAAACTGGTTTTTGTATAGATAGCAGAGGCGAAAAAAACCACGAGATTGACACAAGAAGGTGATACTAGATAGACATAAAAAGAATATCAATTAGATTTGCATCTTATATCTCATATCTTACAGCTAGCGTCATATTTTTCGCGTAAAAATCTGTGTAATCTTGTGGCCTGCTAAACTAATACCACAATGAAATTCAAACTGGTCTCGGATTACAAGCCAAAAGGATCGCAGCCGGAAGCAATAGAAAAGTTAGTCGCAGGCATAAAGAACGAATTCAACTATCAGACCTTGTTAGGTGTTACCGGCTCCGGGAAGACATTCACTATGGCTAATGTCATCGTTCAGATCCAGAAGCCGACATTGGTCCTCGTGCACAACAAGACACTTGCAGCGCAGTTGTATAACGAGTTTAAGGAGTTCTTTCCGGAAAACCGTGTTGAGTATTTCGTATCATATTACGACTATTATCAGCCAGAGTCATACATACCGCAGAAAGATCAGTACATAGAGAAGGATGCACAAGTAAACCCAAAGATAGAGCAGATGCGGTTGGCGGCAACGGCATCATTATCGTCAAGAAGAGACGTAATCGTTGTTGCTTCTGTCTCTTGCATCTATAGCATCGGCGCGCCAGAAACATTCCGGACTATGGGCTTTGAGATGACAGAAGGGCAAGAGCTACCGCGAACTGAACTCATAAGTAAACTTATCGACATACAATTCGATAGAAATGACACGGAACTTATGCCCGGGCGGTTCCGGGTAAAGGGCGATACGATCGATTTTATTCCCGGCTATTACAATAATATAATCCGTGTAGAGCTGTTCGGTGACGAGATAGACAGAATTAGCGAGATAGATAAAATCACGGGTAATCGACTAGAAACGCATAAATATTTCTTCGTTTATCCCGCACGACATTTTGTTATTCCTGAGCATCAGACAACGAGAGCAATAGCAACGATAAAAGCGGAACTTGAACGTAATCTACCGGAACTGGGTATGATTGAAGCACATAGGCTGAAGCAGAGAACATTATATGACATCGAGATGATAGAAGAAACAGGATATTGCAAAGGGCTAGAGAATTATTCGTCACATTTCGATGGCCGGAAGAGGGGCGAGAAACCGTATTCGCTGATCGATTATTTCGGTGACGAGTTCATGATTATTATAGACGAAAGCCACCAGACATTACCGCAATTGCATGGTATGTATGAAGGAGATCACTCCAGGAAGAGGAATTTGATCGAATATGGGTTTAGGCTGCAAACGGCATTTGATAATAGGCCATTGAAATTTGATGAGTTTGAAGTCTACATGAAGCGGAACAAGGTGATCTTTTTGTCTGCTACACCAGGAGAATATGAAAGACGCGAATCAGCGCAGATCGTTGAGCAGATTATCCGACCGACAGGACTAGTTGATCCTATAGTATACATAAGACCAATAGCAGGTCAAATAGACGATTTGAAATCGGAGATTAAAGCCACAATAACTCGCGGTGACCGGGTCCTTGTAACAACAATTACAAAGAAGCTTGCCGAGGAATTAACGGAATATCTGGCTGAATGCGGTATAAAGACACGGTATCTGCATTCTGAAATCGAGACACTTGAACGTACAGAGATAATCCGTGAATTGCGATTAGGTACGTTCGACGTTCTTGTAGGTATAAATCTCTTGCGGGAAGGACTGGATATACCGGAGGTTGGGTTTATCGGTATACTTGATGCAGATAAGGAAAGTTACTTGCGTGATGCCAAAAGCTTGATACAGACTATCGGTCGTGCAGCACGGAATCTCAATTCAACCGTAGTGTTATACGCAGATAAGCATACGAAATCGATAAAGCAGGCAGTAAAAGAAACGGAAAGGCGGAGAAAAATTCAAATAGCGTATAACAAAGAGCATGAAATCGTGCCTAGAACTATTATTAAAGCGATAAAAGAGAAAGAGATCGAAGTAAAAGATGCAAAGCATATACCTAAAACGGACATACCGAATTTAATCGTTGAGCTCGAGGTGGAGATGAGGGAAGCTGCTGATAAACTCGATTTCGAACGCGCTATCGGATTACGGGAGAAGATGAATGTGCTGAAGAAGAGGGAGCAAGAAAATTAATTGTTGACACAGATTAACGCAGATTGACGCAGATTATAAAGATCAATATTGTCAAACTTAAATTTAGTTTAGTTTAACAAATATAATTCTAAATTATAGTAGTTTCGATAGTATAATAAAAGAGGGGTGATGGAAGTGTGTTCATTTGCGATTGTTGATAACAAAGGCTGTTTTGGATATGAATTAGCAGAAACTATCTCAAGTCAGGGAGATTACAGAGCGTACGAAGAGGAAAATGGTGTTGAATGGATGAAAGGTATATTAGGTGGTGAATATGCGTTTTGAAACTCATTTGATTTTTGTTGTGATTGCAATTATTTCCAATTGATACACTTGGATTGGGCAGTTTGCGTCACCATAAGGTAACGGGAGGCTATGGAGCACTACCGCCAGGGAGCTATTGGAGGCATGGTTTCATTAACGATGGGATCATATCGCATCAATTCCTTCGGCAATATGCGTGGACAATTGATTTCTCTGAAATGGAGATGATATTTGTGTCTTTTAAGAAGGGTTAAAGTAAAAGAAGAAATAAGAGGTGATGTAAAATGGGAATAGATATAAAAGTAAACGTACTGTTTGTCTTAACGCTTTGCCTGTTCTTCACAGGAGTAGGAGTTGCGTCTGCGCAAGAAGAGGTAGTAGAAGGAGGAATTACAAATAGTGACTGGATTGCGATATCCGCAGGTATTGTAATGGCAGCTTCGGTATTGGCTGGAAGTTTGGTGATAATAGTAGCTATTAGAACCATAGCGGAAAAACCTGAAGTGTTTGGTCGTGTTTTTATAGTTGTTCTTTTTGCGGGAGTAATTGTTGTGTTCGGGCTTTTGATTGCATTCATGCTCTGGACTAAGATATAAATAAGATTACAGGAATGAAAAAATAATGGGGAAGATAATAGCATTAGTAGAGAGATTTGGGCTATCAACAACAGGGAAGCCACGGAATTTATTCCGACGGTGGCAGGACTGCGACTTTATTAACCCCCAATTTCATGACTCAACATTGAGCAATTTAACTCTTCTTTATGGACACTTAAAGCACGAGTGGTTGAGTTTGATATAGAACTAGGACACTTTTATAGGCAAAAAGTCATAAGTAATGGAGTGTCCGAAATGAAGAAAGAATTATTAATCCTGAAACGCAAGAAAGCAAAAGAGCTGCACGATAAAGGTTGGAGTAACCGCAATATAGCTCGCTACCTGGTTGTGTTTGGAATAAGTGTAGGGCCGTTAAACAGGTCTATAAACTCAACACCCACCGCTATGTTGTTCATAAAGGTATATCGGTCGCTCCGCTTTACTGCAAGCGACCGATAGACTATGACTAATTGGCTTATGTGGTTACATGCTATCAAAATCAAATTTTGTGATAAAAATGTTATATACGATTAGGCATAATTAGATAAATGAGACAGGTCCAAGTGTCCTACCTTTATTCCAAATCCAACCATAAGAACAATACATCAGCAATATTTCCCAAAATATGTAAATATAAAAAATAACTTACCGAAGTGAATTAAAGGGGAATAACGGAACAATGGCTATAGAAAAAAGGATGATACCATCACTCTTAAAACGATTTAAGAATCTGCTTGGTGTAGGGCCATATTTGCTCCTATTGGGCCTTCTATTTGAAGGATTAACTATAGCTATTCGGCAATGGATTTCTTTTCACATCCCACTAACCTTTGAAATGCAAGTCATATTATCCGTACCTTGTATAAGCATATGCCTGTTGGGCATGATTTGGTTTAATCATTCATTGAATTTGATAAAGATCAACTTCTTAGATGCGAAGAATACGCTAATCTCGCATGGTCCTTTCAACTACGTGAGACATCCGCTATACTCTACACTTCTGATCACGATTCCGCCATTAATGATAATTTGGCTTTCTGATCTTCTGTTCCTTATCCCTTGGGTTCTATTGTTTATTCTATCGCATTACGTTGTTCTTCTGGAAGAGCGAGGATTGATTATGATATTTGGTGAAGATTATGAAACATATCGAAGATTCGTTCCACCGTTACTACCTTATAAAGGTGCTGGCGGCAGGCTCTATCGCGAGCACTGCGATAAATCCACCCAAGAAATATCTGGGAAAGGTCCCTCATAACACTGCTCGTTATGTGTAAAAGTAATTTAAAAATATAAGAGCGGCAAAAAAAGTGACTTTAATACCTGACATTATGAGTTTTATGGGCTACAATATCCGGTATATACAATAGCTCGCAATCTAAGGCACATTACTCGGCCATAATCAGTCAAAAGCTATACATACTCGTAGCCCATATAAGGACCACGTGCCAAAAACAAAAATAAGGCGAGGGGAGCGAGTACATGTACATGAGCGGGAGAACTACAGAGATAGTACAGGCAAAGTCAAGCACCGTAACACCCACCATTTGGGTATAGAAGTGACAACAAATGGCGAAACGCAGATAATTTCTACGTATTTTGGCAAAGACGTCATTGAAAAGATCTTCAATTGCTTCAAAAACAGGTTAGATCTGCAGCCGGTAAGGCATTTTGAGGAAGGGAATATTGACGTTTATATTTTTAGCTGCTATCTTGCATATTTGACTCTGGCACTGTATAAGCATCATTTAGGCGTTACGGGCTGGGCGGGTGTTGAAGATAGTCTGGATGAACAGGGTAGAATACGAAAAACCACTCTTGATTTTGGGGGCGAAAGTAGCGATAAAATTTCTGTGCTCACTAAAGAGCAAAGGGAGATTATTGAAAAGTTGGGATTTGCAGATGCGCCCTTTTAGCATTGTAGCCCATACAACGCTTAAAGTCAGGTTATTAGATTAGAACGAAAATTGTGCTTTTAGCATGAAGTACGGCACCCGTGGAATAAGCCATTTTATGTATTCTTTATATCCCATTTCCCCCGCAGGAACCTCAAGCCATTTGTCTAGTACAATTTTATTAGATGAAAGAAGTCTAAAGAAGATATTGGGGCAAGTATACATCAACCGGGTCAATCGTAAAGAATATTTTAAATTCTCTCCAAACACGCTATAACATGCTCTTTTATAGGAATCCAATGCAGATTTTGAGAATTCGTCATTCTCGTATGATTCTACAACTCGCTCTGCTGCTAATTTAGCTGAGATAAACGCATATTTGATCCCTTCCCCATAGAAAGGGTCGACAAATCCCGCCGCATCACCGACCAAAATGATTCTGTCTGAGCATACTTCTCTTTCGTGACCACCAGCAGGAATTAGATGTGTTTGTGTATGGACATTGGTGCTAAATCCTAATTCCTTAATGAAAGCCATAAAAATAGCCCGTGAATTCTTCATGTGGGGTAGGATCCCACCCAAACCAACCGAAAAATAGTTCTCTTTAGGAAACACCCAACCATAACCAAATTTAGTGATTCCATAATGAATATCTATAGCATTCTCTATATACTCATTAACTTCTTCATTACTAGCCGGAATCTCCGCGGCAATACAAAAACCCAACTCATAGGGCTTACAAGAATCTCGAACATACTTAGAGACGATACTATTAACACCATCAGCGCCGATAACTATCTTTGCATTGTACCGCTCTTTATTTGTTTCTACAACTATCCTTCTCTGTTCTGGCTTTATAGATCTTGCTTTTTCAGCTTCATGGAGCGCAACACCAGCATCAACTGCTTTTGAAACGAGGTACGCATCAAATTTATCGCGCGATACGAGTATCGCCAGCCTAGATTTACGTCTTACTTCTATTTGATGGTTTTTAAAATGTACTCGTTCACCATAACATTCTCGCTCTATCAAATCCTTTTTTATTCCAAAATCCAGGTGTGATAGTGCACTCGTAGATACTGCACCACCACAGAGTTTTAACCGGGGTATTCTTTCCTTCTCCAAAAGAAGAGTATTAAGGCCGTTCCTAGCACAAGATTTACTTGCTATCGCTCCTGATGGCCCAGCACCTACAACTATCACATCATACTGTTGCATCGTATTTCAATTTTGGTGTTATGTTATTTCTATTAGTTTTGTTTATAGCTAATTCCCTCTATAAAATAGATTCTCTTTCACCTCTGTCCAATCCACTTCCGTCATTATGCAACCGCTCTTTGAAAGCACCACACCTATCATTGGCACTCCCTTCGATGTAACATAGCGCATTGTTTCGTAAAGATCATGCTGACATGCAACACCAATTGCAGCCAACGGCTTTTTATCTCTTGTTGCTCGCTTGACAAATTCACCGCCTGGTGCGATACAAATATCAACGCCCTGTTCATCACACAGCATTTTAATCTCCGCAATCCCGCATCTACCACATTCTGTGCAGATGACACCTGCTTGTGGCGATATTTTCGCAGGACATTCGAGATTGCGAAGGCATTGGGGCAGGAACAATATCCGCTTAGCCATTGGTGTCTTCCCATATGCATCTTTGTATAGCGAATTCATCAGTGCAACGCCTATTTCGTCCACGATTATATGATTTATACGAAAGTAACCGAGGAATAGCTTGGCGGGTTGGTAGAAGAGGTTGAGCACAAAGAGCGTAAATCGAGGGAAGAGGCCTCTTTTATAGATCGCTAAGCATACAGCAGTTAAAATCAGCGCGAACACTGCGATAACACAGATTACGAAAATTTCGCCTATCAGCACATATGTCGAGGGAGATATTAGATCGATCATTTTGATATTTGCATTTTGCATTTGTTTAATATCGCTTCATGGTCTACGGTGGTATTGACGCATCCATGAGTTGTTAAAGGCACGCCTTGTGATGGCACGCCAATAAGTTTTGTATTCAACATGCCTTCATTCAGATTAGGGTAACAAGCAATACCTACTACCGCTTTTGCTCGGCAGTGCATAAGAATCCTACCCGTGAATGTCCCTCCGGGCGATATGTACATTTTGATGCCAAGCTCTTTACAACTAGCGCTTAGTTCGCCAATTGCGCATTTACCGCATTCTAAGCAATGGATACCGTCTAAGGAACTCAATTTAGCAGGGCATTCCGTGCTTCTGATGCACTGAGGCAGGATTAAAACACGCTCTTCCAGGTTCGTACAGGCGAAATCGGGATAATTAAGGGCATTTCGTATCTCAACTGAGACTCCATCTATTAATGCAGGATCAACATGAAAGAACGACAGCAGTCTGCGTAAAGGCTCATAAAGCAAACTTATTATGAACAGAACGAAATTAGGGAATATTATCTTTTTCGTATGCACTGTATAAGCGCAAAATAAAAGAGCTACTGCTATGAGAACCACAAATGCTATTGCAAAAATTACTACTAGCCGCCCTATTGTTTCAAGCATAAACAAACCCGGTCTTTCTTATTGTATATAACGTATAACTTCTACCCATAAATTTAATTTCGGCCGCAGATTTACACGGATTTAGACGGATTTACACAGAAAACTATTTCCTCTAATTATAAACTCGATTCTTGAAGCTCATCTACTCGGATGAATGATCTTATCGCCCATACGCATACGGACCAAAGGTTTTGATATATGTCTTCTTGCAACCGGTGGCACTTCATACAAACCCGTTTCTATCGCCCGCTCTACGATTACCTTGTCCTTCACCGCACTAAAGGTCCCGCAGCGTTTACAGCGGTAGCCCTGCGATCGTCCCGCAGATTCCATATTGCGGCCGCACATATTACATCGCGGATTCCGTTCTACTACAAGGTTCAATTTCCTTAGCTCTATCTTCTCGAGGTTTAATGTGCCTTCCTTTAGTGATCCGTAGGCCGTAACCTCATCACCGATTCGCAGTTCCCGTATAATAGCACGAAAGCCCTTCGTCGGCTCGTAAGCAATACAGTCAACTTCGCCACCCGGCACTGTCAGAGAAAACAGGACATGCCCGCCTTCTATCGTCATTGGATTGGAATCCACCACGCCGTCTAAGATATAAGAGTGGAAATCCTGCAACTGTTCTGATTTCATCAGGTGGCAATCAGTGCCTTGATTCGTAATGAACAGCAGCTTCCGCTCATCCGGCTCGGCTTGTATGAGCCCGTAAGCTTTGTAGATAGCATCTACGCTGTCGCCTCTTATACCAAAAAGGACGGGACAGGGTGAATGCGGTACAAGAACTAGTTTCTTGTTCGCTACATCTACGGTATCCCAGACTAGGGGGTAAGTAGCTTCATCGGCTGCCCACACACTAGCATCATCTATGAATCGTACTGTCCCCCATCTTTCTTTTCTACGATATACAATCAGCTCGTAAGTGTAGTCGTAACTTTCTTCCGTGTGCAACAGAAGAAACGAAGCAGCAGCTAAAGCGCCTATTAACCCGCGCTTATTTTTCAACCCGAAGTAATCAAGCTGCAATTCGGAAATAATAGCATAAACATCTTCTATCGTCAGTACTTCCCGCACTGCAGATTCGTAAAAGCGCTTTAACTTTTCATTGAAACTTGCATTTGAGGCGTTATCATCAATAAAAACAACGCCCGGGTTTGTCCCTTCTGCTCTTAACTCGGATAGCTCACTTACTCGCGCTTTGACTATTTCTTTCACTTCTCGCTCTAACGCCCGAACATCGTTTATTAAAATTTCAAATGCGACTGCGCCATTGCCCCTTGTTTTAAATGGTATGCATGGATTAAGTCGTACTAATACAGGCGTGGAAACTTCACCATAGCTTTTTAGCTCGTCAACTAAAACGGTGCATAGATATGTGGTGCACATCCCACTTCTCGAGTCTGTATCGTCTATTCCTACAATCATAAACAAACCTTTCTTTATAAAAGAAAGCTTTACCAAAGAAAAAAGATTTCCGCTTTTTCCTGCGAATCCTAAATCCCAATGACAAAAACAGCGAAGCGTTCTTTGATAATGCACCCATAAATTTAGAAGAGTTTGTTTAGAATTTGGTGCTTAGGATTTAGGATTTCTCGCAGCTAAGGTGGAAATGAATTTTGTCCATTTCTCTTCGATTGCAACAATTGATGAAAAGGTTTACCAAAAGAAAAATTATATTAGTAACGTCTAAATTACGTTGGTGTGAAAAAAAATGGACATGTATTATCTAACATTGGGGCTGTACATATTCCTGATTTACTGGTTTATTGTTATGATTCTGGATAAACGGGGCATTTTGGAGCGGTTTAATATCTCGGCATCTGGTCCCCTCCTGATGATAAGGACGACAAGAGGGGAGAAATTATTAGAGCGGTTGTCAGAAGGTGAGTTGAGAAAGGGCTTTTGGCGTAGTTATGCGAACATAGGCACTATTTTCGTGCTTATATCTATGGTATTTATGTTCGTTCTCGTGGCATTTGGTGCTTACCTAACCTTCACACTGCAGCCCGCACCAACGAAGTTACACGAGCCGCGGAACGTACTCCTTTTACCGGGATTAAACGAGTTTATACCTCTATGTGCATGGGTGGGCTTTGTTATTGCGTTAATAGTGCACGAGCTTTCTCATGCAATATTGGGTGTCGTAGAAGGAATAAAAGTAAAGTCAATGGGGCTTTTAGTCGCAGTGATACCAATAGGTGCATTTGCAGAGCTGGACAGCGAACAACTATTTGGCAAGAAGGAGAAAAAAGAGCAGAAAAAGAACGAATTAGAACGTGATAAAGTGCTAAAGCCAGGAAAAGAGGATAAGAAACGGGTGGCTACTGCTCGTGAGAGAACGCGCATTCTTTCTGCCGGTGTGACGAGCAATTTCGTCGTGGCACTCATTGCTTTTATTCTCTTCCTCGCCATATTATTCGCTATTCAGCCAGTTATGGAAAATACCCCATTTGTTTATGCGGTTGCAAAAGATAGCCCCGCAGATAAAGCAGGGATCAAACCGGAGATGGTGATTATAAAGGTTGACGGGACCACAATGAGAAATGTAGCGGCGTATAATAATGGAACCGAGGAAAAAGTGGCGGGCGGAATGATACTGACAGTGTTAGATAAAAGTGGCGCAGAAAGAGAAATAATATTGGGAGGCGCTCATGAAAGTGAAGGGGTATGGATAGCAGGAGTTGTAGACGGTTTCCCAGCGGCTAACGCCGGCATAAAAAGTGGCATGTGCATAATAACGATGAACAATATGACTATACGGGGGTATGATGACTTCCAGAACTTTATGAATCAGACGGTACCAGGGCAAATAACAGAAGTGCAAACAAACGCTACAACATTCTCTGTGGAGTTAGAAAAATCACCCTATTACAAATTCGGGTTTTTAGGTGTTGTCGTTGCAAATAATCGCTTGGGCATGCGTGTAGATGAATTTCCGGCAAAGGGGTACTTAGAACACCTACGGAGCACACCTCGCACTCTAATTTCACCAAGAGGTTGGTTACTGTTGACGGGCATGCCTTTTAGCCCACTCCCTTATGGTTTCAGCACCTTTAGCCCTTTTCTAGCTCATTTATACGAGCCGGTAGGTGCAGCGTCATTCTTAGGGGGGTGGATTTTTGCCATTGCCGACGTGTTATTTTGGATTGGGTGGATAAACTTCTACGTTGGCCTGTTTAACTGTCTGCCCATGGTGCCCCTTGATGGAGGCTATGTATTCCGCGAGATGTTGAATTCCATATTACGGCCAGGAATAAAGGATCAGAGGAAGAGAGAAATGATTTCAAAGGCAATTACATACGCTATTGCGATTCTTGTCTTTTCGACATTTATTATCATGTTAGCCGGCCCCTATATACTACGCGAAATCGGTGTTTTCGGGCTGATTGCAGCTATGGTTTTAATAGTCATGGTTCTCGTGACGTTAGCCTACCGCATCGCCGTTAGTGAGCAGAAGGCGCCGAGTGCGGTTTTAATCATTAATGGTGCTAACGCGAATTCTGATACGCTAAGAATCAGCCATCACGGCGGTGATAACATCGAAGATGCTTTTGGCAATCCCGAGACAGGCGGTGGCCGAGGCCTATCGGCAGGCGATTGGAACTACTTAGAGGTGAGACAAAATGGAGAGCTCTGTACGTTATCTGACAAATCGCGATTAAATGGTAATGCTAACTGGAATCCCGGTCCTAACCGGTATACGCGGTTTGTAATGGGTGACGAACTGCAAATCTCGGGGCTTTCGCTTAATACTGGCGATTCCATTGAAATAGTCTATACGCAAACGGGGGATGTACTGCTGCAAACTACGGTGACAGACATGATGTAATTGCAAAATGCAAAATGCATTCTCTGCTCATTGTACAAAGAGGCCGATAATATCCGCTCTTGCTATTAGCCCTACCAATTTCCCTTCGTCATCTACCACAGGAATTCGGTTAAAATCGCGTTTATGCATTATCCGTGCAGCATCTGAAACAGAGTCATCAGGTGAAATCGTTACAGGGTCTTTTGTCATCACGTCCTTTACAGATCCTTCGAATAGTGTCTCGATTTCAGCCGGGATTTTCTCTACCTTCTTCCTGTATGCGGTCAGAGAGAAGATAGGAAAAGGATTAAGCGGATCAATATCAGGGAATGGAACGGTTGCAGTCAATTTCATGATGTCCGCTTCACTAATAACGCCAATAACCTTCCTCTGATCATCAATCACGGGCGCACCGCTAATCTGACTCGTTCTAAGCGTTTCGGCTACGTGATGCACTTTAGCACTGGGCTTGAATGCTATAACATCTGTAGTCATAAGTTCTCTAACTTTAACAACTGTTTCTGCTTGCATTTGCTCACCATTCCTTATAGATCACAGAGAGAAGAGATTATATCCGCTCTGGCAACGATTCCGACTAATTTGCCCTTACCTTCCAAAACAGGCAATCTATTAAAACCAGTAGAGTACATAATCTGTGCGGCATCATCAATTAACGTATCAGGTGCTATAGTCTTGGGATTCTTTGACATTGCGTCCTTCACTCTCATCTCGCTCACTTCTTCGATGTCTCGCTTCACATTCTCTAATTCATCACTATGCAAATGTAAAAGATCCATAGCAGAAAAGAAAGGCGTGTACCAGTGGAACTCGTCTAATAACTTTAGAATATCTGACACACTAACCACCCCAACTACCTCTTTTCGGTCATTGACCACCGGCACACCTGCTATACTATTCTCTTTTAATACTGTTGCAATATTTAACACTGTGTCGCTCTCCGTAGCCGTAATCACATCTCGTGTCATAATCTCTTCAACTTTTTCTTTCATTCCAAGTCACCTTTACGCCCTCTTCTTTTTATTGAACTTTATTTGACTTTTGTACTGATACTATTAATAGGCTACATCCCGCTCTTTATACCCAGCGCCTTTCTTACCACCTGCGTTATTGGTATCGAGCACATCATATACCAAAGTACCCAGAAAGGCAGAGAGAATATAAATGCGCTAGAGAGCTCAGTCACACCAAATAAGGGAAAAGTCACCACCATGCCCGGGTGATTTGCTACATACATCCAGATCCACATAAAAATGGGTATAGTAATGATCATAATATACGCCATAGGCTTCATTTGCTGCTTGAACATCTCACCGGAGAATTGCGTTTGCTTTCTCATCACTTCGGTCCGCGTCTTCTCGATTTTCTTCATCTTATGCTGGTTGTTCTCCTTTTTCGCCTCCATGTACTCTTTTTGAAGATCCCTTATCTGCTTCTGATACTCCTTCGACTTCGCCATTAGCTCCCAGTTCATCGTGTATTTCTGTACTACCGAGGTGTAAATACCGGTAATTACCGATAGGATGAGGATAATGATCAAAAACTCACCAACGAAATCTGCGAACGGCCCTAAAACCACGTCCAGAGCGCTACCTACCTCCTCTCGGTATGCTAAAGAAGCAAACATGACAATAAAAGCAAAAAACATGATCATATTATCTGCTACTTTTTTTATCTGCATTCTCCTTTGCGGTATCGCCGTGTCTTTATTCACCATCTTATCTTATCGTACCTCATATTGTATGGGAACTAATTTAAAGTGAGTGTATTTAAACATCTATCATATCGCTTAGCACCTTGGCCATAGTGGCGTGAAAAAAGAGATCCTTCTTTAATCTCGCTGTTATTCGCCGCTTCGCGTATTCATCTACTACAAATTCGAGCTCGTGATAGGAAACGTCTTTTAGAACGAGCCCAATAGCAGGTGCAGGTTCTATCTGCTCCTTTATCTTCAGGTCCAATAGGTCCTGGATCCAGCTTTTAGCCCTCTTGCCGCTGCCAACCATACACAATGCGGACACAATTTCCCGTACCATCTTACGTAGGAAGCCGCTTGCCGCTATGTCTATGATGATAAACGGATCGGAATTCATGATATCTACCTGTTTTATCGCTTTTATAAGGCTCTTGCCTTTTAGACCATCTCGTTGCGAGAAGTTAGAGAAATTATATGTCCCAATAAGCAATTCAGACGCCTCACGCATGCGTGCTATGTCCAACTCGGTTTGTAAGAACAAGAAATACCGGTATTCGCGGCGTATCGCCTCCTTGCGTGCGTTAAATCCGGCATGTGGCTTTGCGATTGCGAATGTCCATATATCGTTCGGAAGCATGCTGTTTATCATTCGCGCTGTCATATTCTGGTTCGTGGTGTCAAAGGCGACGACCTGTGCAAGAGCATGCACACCTTTATCTGTCCTGCCAGCATAGGAATATCCCGCAGCTTTTCGGTCTTCCATGACGCCTAATTTCTTTAACGCTTTGAAGAGTTCACCCTCTACTGTCTGCAGTTCTGCCTGCGGCTGAATTTGAAATCCTTGATAGTTAGTCCCAAGATAGCCGATTTTGAGGGCTACACGCTCCACCTCTCCCTGCATGTTCTCTCCTGATTTCTTCTTCTCTAATATTAACTAAAAGAGAAGTAATCGAAAAGTATATATAATATTATTAAACCGATATGGAAGTCAAAATAATACTTGTGGAACCGAAGAGTGAAGAGAATGTGGGTGCAGTAGCGCGGGTGACGAAGAATTTCGGGTTCTCCGATTTGTATCTAGTCAACCCGCCGGAGATAGGTATAAAAGCTTTATCCGTTGCCGCTCACGCTTACGATGTGCTCCAGAGCTGCAAAATCGTTGAGTCGTTACCGGTTGCGATTGCAAACTCCGCTATTGTCGCGGGCACCACAGCTAAACTGGGCGCATCTACAAATAAACACCTCAGAATGCCGTTCTTTTCGCCTACGGAACTAAAAGCTAAGGTTGCAAGCAAATGTGGTATCTTATCCATTTTATTTGGTAGGGAAGATGTAGGTTTGTTAAATGATGAGTTGAAGCTTTGTGATCTCGTTGTGAGCATACCAGCAAGCCCGGAGTATCCAGTGATGAATCTTTCGCATGCCGTTGCAGTTATACTTTATGAGTTGAGTGACGTGACTTTTGGAACGCTGGAATTAGCGCGTGTTGAGGATAGGGAGCGATTATACATGCAACTGAAAACCTTTCTGGATGAGATCGGCTATCGCGAGCACAAGAAGGCGAAGACTTTGCTTATGCTCAGAAGAATCCTAGGTAGAGCGGAACTCACTACGAAAGAGCTGCAAACTCTGCAAGGGGTCATTGGTAAAGCCAAATGGCGGATTGATGTGGTAGATGAAGAGTGAAGCGGTGGTAAAGTGCGGTTAGAAGAGGCGTATCTGCACAAACAGCGGTAGATAAATAACTTGACAATGTTACATTCCATTTACCGCCGAGACCGCGGAGTTCGCAGAGAACATAGTTAAATTAGTTTATTACTAAACCATATTTATTAATTAGACGGAATGCATATGGAAGAGAATGAATTAGTAGTGGTTCCAAAAGGGGAACTAGTGGAAAAAAATGATTTAATAAAATCCGCAGAAGAGAAATGTCAGAAACTGAAATCCGACTTTACGAGATATAAAAAAAGAGTTGAGGACCGAGAGGAAGCAGTGAGTGGCAAAGTGCATGGTGAATTAGCCAGACGATTGCTTAACGTTGCCGATTCGCTCGATCGCGCAATGGACGGCTATAAAACTAACCCAAATAGCGGCTTTGAACTTGTAGAAAAGATGCTGGACGGGACGAGAAATAACCTGGAAATGACCTATAACCAATTGCTGAGTTCATTAGGTGTAACTCCCATTGCTCCATCACCCGGCGATAGGTTAAATGACGAATTGCATACCGCGATCGAAGCCACGTCAAATACTTTCCTTCCTGATAAGACCATTCTCTCTCTGGTGAGGAAGGGGTATACGCTAAACGGTGAGTTAATTAGACCTGCTGAGGTGGTTATCTCCAGAGGTGGTGAAACAGGGGAAGAGGAAGCAGAGTCTAAAGGTATTGTATCGAAAATTTTGAGCGGCTTTGAGTCAAGGGTGTTCAGGCGCAGGTTCGAGGAATTGGATATAAGGGAGCGGGAATTGAAGAAAAACGAGGAAATGCTTCAGAGATCGGCAAAAGAATTCGATGCTCGCGAGGAAGAATTAAAGAAAATGGTTGAAGAAGGAGCAAAAAGAAGAGAGGCAGAGGAATTGCGGGTACATGAATTGGAGCAGAACAAAGCAGTTTTGAATGTCGAACTTAAAGAGTCAAAAAGGCAATTACACACCATTCAAGAGTCTTTGACTGAGCTGGAAGCAAAAAAAGACAAAACCGTTATTGAGGACATTGCCTTGACTAGATATTACAAAGAGCTATTAGAAGAGAAAGAGAACCTATTGAAAGAGATAGAAGAACTGAAGAGAACAAAGGAATCGTTAAATACCGAGCGGCAGGAAGAAATAAGAGAGGCTGATTTGCAGATGAAAGATATGGGAATGTGCTTGTAGGTGATGGTAGAATGCAAGAAGAGGTAATCGGGATTGATTTTGGTACGACCAATTCTGGGGTGGCGTTTATAGAGTTGGATGAGCCAACAATAATAGCGAATGGCGATGGCGAGCGTGTGACGCCTTCGGTTGTATATTTCAAAGAGGACGGAACTGTTGCGGTGGGAAGTATAGCAAAGCGTAATATAATTGCAAGCCCAGAGCGCACCGTAAAGTCAATCAAGAGGTATATGGGCACTGACCACCGGGTAGAAATAGGCAAAGAGTCTTATCCACCGGAATATATAAGTGCACATATAATAAAGAAACTCGTTCAAGACGCTGAGAAGCAAATAGGAACTTCATTTTCTGATGCTGTAATAACAGTGCCCGCATATTTCATGGACCCGCAGCGACAGGCGGTTAAAGATGCAGGTGAGATTGCGGGCTTAAACGTGCGCGGGATATTAAACGAACCAACGGCAGCCGCATTAGCTTTAGGGTTCCGTGCGGATGAAGAGCGAAGAGTGCTCGTCTATGACTTCGGCGGTGGCACGTTTGATGTTTCGATACTCACCATAGGTGGAGGTTTTTTCGATGTGGATGCAACGAGCGGGGATAACCATTTAGGAGGTGATGATATAGATGCAAGACTCGTGGATTTCGCGTTGGATAAGATAGAAGAGAAGCATAAAATAGACTTGAAAAAGAAGAAAGATAAAAATCGGGCTGTACTTCAGTCGTTAAGGGAAGAAGTTGAGCGCGTGAAGATAGAACTATCAAGCAAAGATAGCGCGACCATCAATTTGCCTTACGCGGGCACTAAACATGGAGCACCAATAGCATTTAGTTATGAGCTTTCAAGGCACGAATTTGACGAATTGATCACAGACTTTATTGAACGGACGAAAAAGCCGATGAAACAGGCACTTGACGATGCCGCCCTTTCGCAGGAAGACATAGATGATGTACTCTTAGTGGGCGGAACCACATACATACCCGTGGTGCAGGAGTTTGTGCGAGAGTTTCTTGCTAAAGAGCCTGTACGAGATGTGAACCCAATAGAAGTAGTTGCACTTGGTGCTGCTGTTGCCGCCATGAAGGAAGACATAAAAGAGACATCCGGTAAAATAAGAAGACCTGTGGAAATAAGCGACGTCATCTCTCGCTCGCTTGGTGTCCTGACTTATGAAGGCACCGTTGCAAAGATCATTACGCGGAACACGAAGATACCAATTAAGAGGACAAATGGATTTACAAATCCCTGGGACTTTATGGACGAGGTAGAAATAAGTGTTTACCAGGGCGAAAGCATCTCTCCGGAAGAGAAAGGTTTTCTGGGCGAGTTCTTTATTTCAATAGAACCAAAACCGATGGATGAGTCAAAAATTGATGTTGCATTCGAGGTAGGTGCGGAATTTGGCATATTAAATGTAACAGCAAAGGACCATGATTCCGGCAATGAGCGAACGGTAAAAATGGAGGCAAGGGGAAGGCTGTCTAAGGAGGAAAAGAACAGATGGATGGATAAAATGCTAAAGATACACTCAATAAAGGTCACCGTTGTGAATGTGGAAACAGACGATGCCCTCAGTTACTACCTCAATCCAAACGTGCATATTCGGGATGTGAAACGCGAACTCAGAAGAAAGGGCATTTTAACTAAGAGCATGAGCATTTTTTATGATGATATTGAGCTTGAGGACAAGCAACAGGTAAAAGAAATTGGTATTAAGGACGGTTCCGGCCTGGAGTTAAGACCGACGGAATAGACTAAATGGGTGAGGAGAAGAGGGCATTTGACGAATGGCTAGAACCTTACACATGTGACGACCCTTACTGGAAAGTTCCCGCGCGATACATGGACCCTTCGCGGTTAGATAAGATATATGATAAAATCGAGCGGTTTGAGCAGCTTTATCCAAAATGGAGTAATGACCTAAAATCAGGATTTCCAACCTATTATTGCGTGCTTTGTGTCACAAAAGATGCTTCCGCGGATGATCTCAAAAAAGCGTATGAACAGAAGAAGAAGTGTTCTGTTTATCCATCTGAAGTGATTGACCGGGCATACGATGCGTTGAGTACAGAGAAAAAGCGTTCTACTTATAATATTGTTTTACGGCTCTTCCTGAAGATTTCACAGAGTTTAACACCGAATATAAAGCGTGAAATGATTGACGATCATGACGATTGGCTAAAAGAGGAGAAAGAGTATGCTACGTGGGAGTATATACTAGAAAAACGAGGTGCCTGGCTTGAACTCTTTCATCGCGGCGCACCTATCTTTTATGATGTTTTAGATGTTGATGAGGATATTGAAGTGCTGGCGGTAAAATCAAGTGCTGAAATAGAACGCATGAGCAGTCTGGAGTTAGAGATTCGTAAGATACTGGAGAACCCACAGTTGCGGTTTGAATACGATTACATGCTCGATTTTATAATAAATGAAGCTCTTGATGATTACGAATTGGAAGAGATAGAGGATAAAAGAGCGCTATGGACGGGTAAGGACGATTTGTATTTGCTATTGCTCGAACGATTTGATGATCTGAAGAGGTATGAAAAGATTAAACATGAGCATGAAGACTGGGAGAAATACACAGGAGATAAAACGTTTTACGATGTTTTGAATATAGATGCAGCGTCGATTCCAGATGCTAAACGAGAAGCGGAGAATATCCTCAGAGGTGCATACAGAGACAAGGAGCGAACGCCTGAGGTTAATCTTGCGTATAGCATTTTGAAGAATTGCCAGTTGAGAGATGACTACAACTGGCTGTTAAAGAACAGAGAATGGGTGAGTGTGCTACATGAATTTGATATGGAATACGATGATTATGCAGAACTAAAAGCGGCGATTGAAATTGCGGATGCGCATTAAGCAAGTTGTCATCATATTATATACCACTTTGCCATGTTAGGGTAAATACCCCAGAAGTCAACAATAACCCATCTATCGCCTATTTTACCTATGTCCCCGCGTATTGTATTTTATTTATGTTGACTCGTACTTAACCGAACAGATATGAAAAACGTTCAGAGTCGCTTTGCATACATCTTCCACGCAGCCATTTCCTTATTCTGATCCAACTCACTAGGCGCTTCAAAATGGACTAAATTCACGATTTCAAATGGAGTACTAAAAAGAGCTCGCAGTTCATTCTCGGTAAAGAAATGGTGTGGCAGATTTCCATCTATACTGTCGGTATTTATCCTCGTGTTCGGTTCAATTTCCGTTCCCGTCAGATATTTAGGATGGTTTGTTGAAACCGCCACTAAGAACAGGAGTCCACCTTTTCTTAATATACGGTCTATTTCGGATATTGCCGCTTTTATTTCCGCTATCGTACCATGCTGAATGACGTGGTTACAGATAACGGCATCAAAAAAACTATTGCCATAAGGTAGGGAAGTCATATTGCACGTTTCAAAGTTAACAGTAGGTAGTGCATCCATCGCGAGTTCTAAGGCGGTTTCGGATGAATCGCAGCCATAAATCTGAAATCCCTCTTTGAGCAGATATGCCGTATGCCTTCCTGTTCCACATCCTAAATCAAGAACTGTTCTCACAAGTTCTTGTTTAAAGAAATTAACCGCCTCGATTACAGTTTCAGATGCTTCTTTTTGTAATATTCCTCGCTCATTATATATGCTGTTCCAATCGTTCATGGGAATAATAAACGGTTACAGATAATAATACTTTCCCTTCTCCTTCTGTTCTCGATCCTTAGCCGAGCCGATCTTGTTTATCCGAGGTCGAAGCGTGTTTTCATCCCGCCTGAAAGAGACACCCAAATCCTTCAAAAATATGTTCATACCCTCTCGCATACCAAAGCAACCCTTTATCTCACCTCGCACACCCGGTTCACCATCGAAAACCATCAACCTATCGCTTAACAGATCTATCAGATAGATGTCGTGATCTACAATCAGCATGGACACACCCCTTCGCTCCGCATACCGTCTTATCGTTCTAATCAGCCGCACCTTCTGCTCCACGTCAAGATGCGCAGACGGCTCATCCAGCATATATAATGAAGCGTCATGACAAAGAGAAGCGGCAATCGCAACATCTTGCAGTTCACCACCGCTAAGCTCTTTTATGTTCTTGCTCTCTAGCTCTGGGATTCCCAAGGGGTCTAACACCTCAACTTTATCGGATTCACCCAATTTAAGCGAATATATGAACTCCTTTACTGTCATGTCCAATTCACCTTTTATGTACTGCGGCTTGTAAGAGACAGTAACATCGACCGCTATTTTACCTGTTGTCGGCTCCGTCTCACCCGCTAATACCTTCACGAATGTGCTTTTACCTATTGCGTTTCGCCCTACTATGCCCAATACCTCGCCCTTCCCTATACTGCCAGATTTTGCATCCAGCACAAAGCCCGATTCACCATAGCGCTTATCAAAGCCGTCGTATTCTGTGGAGACCTCTCTATTCTTTAGTACCTCCCGCGGTGGATGAGCACTGAATTCTATCGGCTTATCTCGTATACGAACGTTCTCAGCATGCAAGAAACCACTCAAATATTCGTTTATTCCTCTACTCGTGCTCCGTGGCATTGTAACAACGCCATACCCGCCCGGTTCACCGTATATGAGGTGCACATAATCTGCAAGCATATCGAGGATGGCGAGGTCGTGCTCCACCACAACCACCGCTTTATCCTTTAAAATGTCCTTTATCCCTTTCGCCACTCGCACTCTCTGATAAATATCCAGATATGGCGTTATCTCATCAAAGAAGTAAAAATCCGCATCCCTTGTTATACAGCCTATTACCGCAACCCGCTGCAACTCGCCGCCACTTAACGCATTTATATCCTTGTCCATCGCCTCGTCGAGCTCAAACGCACCCACAAGCTGCTTTGACGCACCCGTCTCATCGGTACTCTCCAGTAATTCATGAACGGTGCCATCGAATAATTTAGGTATAGCATCTACATATTGCGGCTTATATGCCACCTTGATTTTACCGTTTGATACTTTATCAAAGTAATTCTGCAACTCAGACCCTGCATATCGCTTTATTATCGCATTCCAACTCGCCTCTGAGTCCAGTTTGCCAAGGTTCGGGACCTGCAAACCCGCTAATATCTTTATTGCTGTGCTCTTCCCTGTTCCATTCGCACCCAATGTCCCTGTTATCGTCCCTGCTTTTGGAATAGGCATGCCATAAAGAACGAACCCATTTTCGCCGTATCTGTGTGTCTCTTCACCTTCTAGCTCTTCCGGCAAGCCGATAATAGAAATAGCACCGAAGGGGCATTTTTTTATGCATATGCCACAGCCTTCACACAAATCCTCTGAGATTATCGGTTTGCTATCGTCTCCCAGGACTACCGTTTCCACGCCTGTGCGCACCATCGGGCAGTATTTCATGCATTCATATTCGCATTTCCGCGGTTGGCATTTATCCTTCTTCAATATCGCTATCCGCATTTTTCGGCTTTCCTCTGTTTATTAATTCTTATAGTTCTTCAGGTTTCAATTTTGGAGTAAAAAGAGTTATGTAAAAATAATGCATATTTGATAAATATCAAAAATATAGTATAATAAAAGGGATTAAGATGAAGAGAGAATTCACTATAGTTATCGAGCAGGATGAAGATGGACTTTATGTTGCTTCTGTACCAGAACTGGAAGGCTGCCATACACAAGCTAAAACTTTGGATGAGTTGAGAGAACGGGTAAATGAAGCGATACTGCTCTATTTAGAGGTGGAATCCGGAATCGGAGAAGCGGTACCTTTAGAATTTGTAGGTATACAGAAGATTAAAGTCACTGTCTAGTGTTCTTAAATGAGATACCCTAGTTTAGCTTTATAAAATGGTGTGTACGGTAATCTGAAAATGGACAAAATCAAACCACTTCCCACCAAAAAAGTAATAAAAGCGCTTGAAAAAATCGGGTTTAAGCAAATTAGACAAAAAGGGAGCCATTTATTCATGCGCCATCCCGATGGGAGAACTACTCTAATCACCGTTCATCCCGGTGAAGATATAGGGAAGGGATTGATCAGGAAGATAATAAGCGATGCTAAACTAACAAGGGACGAATGGTTTGAATTAATTGGAAGCATGCTTTAAACGGTATTTTGGTCTATTTTGACGCTAAAACAGCAAGCATCTGCCTATGCATTTCTGGCTCTAGAGCAGCAACGAGGTCGATATTGTGCATTTGCCCTAGTTCGCTTCTCAGCTCTTCTCCACCCCGATCTGTAACTATCCCACCTGCTTCTTTTAGGATTAGTGCGGCACCAGCAATGTCATAACCGCTAATTAAGCCACGTAGATCCAGTACTGCATCTATAACGCCCTCGGCAACCATGCATATCTCGATTGCAATGCTGCCGAGCACACGAAAGATCACGTTTCTTGCGCTCTTTTGGAATTGTATCACCGATTCCGGTATGGATTCGGCACCGTAGGTATAGATGGAGAAAATTGGTTTCGTCTTACCTTTAAAGTCACGTGGGAGATTCTTACCGTCTACAAATGCATTACTGCCTCTCTCTGCGTGATAAGTCTTCCCGTAAATGGTTGCAACAACGCTCGCTTCTATGTTATCAAAAGTAACGTGGTCAACATTCGGCGAATACGCGATAGAGGAGCAGAAGAAAGGGATACCAAGTATCGCGTTTGTGGACCCGTCAATAGGATCGAAGATAAGGGTGAATTCCGGGTTGCCGCCTTTTGGGTATACATGATCGCCCAATTCCTCGGATATTATCCGTGCACAGTAGTTGCGACTCGCCAATTCACGCTCCAATTCCCGTTCTGCAAACATGTCTATCTTCCTCGTTACGTCCTGCGCTCTTCTCACAATTATCTCGCCATAGTCTGCGGTCTCTGCAATGTAAGACCTTATAGAATCTCTTAGTGTTGTTGCGATATCTAACAGTTCTTCTATTTCCATTTTTCTCTCTACTATCCCTTTTTGTTTATTCTTTTATAAAATTCCATAATGTTTTAAACTTGAAGAAATGCGGATGAGATTGAATGGTTAAGGGGGGAAGTTAAAGTATGAAGAGGATTAAACAGATATTTGTTTTGATGATTACATTTGCTCTGTTTGCTTGCATGAGTGGTGTTGCCTCTGCTATGACATGGCATGTTGATGACGAGTTTGGTATCTACATTTACCAGTATTCATGCAACAACAAAATCTATCTCAACATCAAAAATAACCTACACCTATAACGGCAACACCTGCATAAACTTTATGGGCAACTACTGGAGCGATTACAGCGGAAACGATACAAATGACAATGGAATTGGCGATATACCCTATAACCTAGATTCTAATAAAGACATTTATCCGCTTATAGATCCTATCGAGCATTACTTAGAGCTAATAGAGAAACAAAAAGGACTGACATATGTCGGTTTTGCTTAAATTGAGGAACCCGGAAAACTTCGTTCTAAGCATAGATCCATGAAGAATTCTCTTGATGCGAGTATCATGCCTATAATGCTTTAGCCCTAACAGTATCCCAAATATTCTCAAGAGTTCCTTCTCCAATCATGTAGAGTTCTGTTTGATCTCGAACAGCGTAGGCCAGCATTTCCCGGTTACAAAGAGTCTATCTTGCTCTTCATCATAGGCAATACCGTTGAGAACATCTTCTGAGCTATTCTGTTCGCTTAACAGCCCTTTTAGATCGATCCACCCGACAACTTGGCCTGTTTCCGGTGAGATCATCGCAATGTGGTTAGTCCGCCAAACATTAGCGTAAATCACACCTTGGATATACTCAAGTTCGTTGAGGTTGGTAATAGGCACGCCCTTGTCACGAACTTCGATTTGTCCGATTTCTTCGAATGTATCAGGATTTAAAAAATACAGCGCGGAGGTTCCATCGCTCATGATCAGGTGCTTTCCATCATGGGTGATTCCCCAGCCTTCAGTGGGATAGCCAAATTCCCGGAGTAGGAGGAAGTTTGCCTTATCGTAGACGAAGCCAATTTGCGACTTCCAGGTCAGTTGAATCAGCTTATCTTCCCAAATGGTCACTCCCTCACCAAAGAATTCATCAGGCAGGGGATAAGTCTTCAGGACTTCCCCGGTTTCCAATTCGACTTTGCACAGCGTTGATTCACCGCAAATGCCCGTTCCTTCATACAGAAAACCATCATCAAAGACTAACCCTTCTGTGAATGCGTTTCGGTCGTGATGGTATGTATTGACTATTTTGTAGCCGTAAACGGGAGTGACGTCGAGATTAATTGGCAGAGGTGCCTTTGTCTCAACGCATCCCGCCAACATCGCCACCACTACAAGTACTGCAAAGATACATAGCCCTTGTTTCTTATTCATTGTTCATAATACCGGCTGCCATCCTTTAACTCTATGAGTCCCCGCTTACAATTACACTACCTTTTTACTCCTGCTTCTTCGCCCGCTCCTTCTCCGCAGCTTCCTTCTTCTCTTTCATCAATTGATGTACCAAATCTGCGCCCGATTTATCTATCGGCTTCGCTTCTATAAATCCGCGCTCCAAAGCGTATTCCAATACTTCTTTACCGAAATCCGTGCGGACTATGACTGTTGACGTGCCCGCAGGCGAACCGGCATTTCCGACACTTATATCAGAGAACAGCCCGCTGAAATCTTTGCATATCTTGCACCCTTCTCGCTTATATGTCTCTATCTCGTTAATAGCCACACTCAATAGCTCCTTCTCGCCGGAATAGACATGGAAAATATCGTCCCGAATGTCCAATTTCGTTATCTCATTTATCGCTATACCATGCTTGCGTTCAAGAAAGTCCTTCATTAGCTTCTCATATGAATACACACCCTGGCAAAACAGCCCTATTCTTAATCGCAGAGTAGACGAGAAGTTATGCGCATTGTGGCTACTCCGACCTACAACCTGCATCTTCTCATAACCTGCCATCTGGCAAGGCGTCCCTACCATCGCGACCGACCACAGCCCGTAGTTCATAATAGCAACGGGTATGCCAGTCAGAGTTGCCGCAGGTGTGTATTTGCTACCGGCACTCTTTATCAAGCTCGCTTTATCCATTGCTACTTGCACTTCCGGCTTCCAGTCACCAGTATCTACAACTGTTATACAGCCCTCTGCCACCGCATCGGCAAGTGCATAAGCAAGTAGCGAAGTAACAACACCGCCATCTTGACACGCATTTTTTAGCTCTTCATCTTTACTAACGACCTCGTAAATCTCTTCAAGCCCTTCCATTAATTCCGGTGCCTCTACCCTTGGACATTGATAATAACAATATCCGCAATTAGGCGGGCATATGTGGCTTTCTCTCATCTCAGGCCTTTCTTTTGTCAGATCTATACTGAGATAGCCGTAATCGAGTAAACTACACGTAGCGACACAGCCACCACAGAGTGTACATTTACCCGTCTCTATCACTTCGCTATTCAAATCGCCGAACCCTTTCTTCTCTTCCATTTTTCTAGTCCTATTTTTGTTCCTTGTTACCATAAACTATGATGCATTAACAAATAAAAATTTCCGCATCTCTATACACATAATCAGAACCACAGAAATAATAATTTGCCAGAACTGTATCTAACATTTTCCACTGATTTTTATCAAAATCGGCAAACTGTTTACTGATAGTTCCTTACCCTGCGTAAGAACCGGATAAGCGGGATAACGACCTTGAATAAGGGTAGGCGGAGCTCTGTCTCTATATCTGCGTCCATCCTCTCCTTGTCAAACGAGGGTTCTATTTCAAGTTCTGATTCCGGCAGGATTGCTTTCGCTATGCCACTACCGGCATATAGAAAACCAACCAGCATACCAGTATGGGCTGGATCGGATAGCCCCACCTCAATCTTACCACTCAATCGCTTTACAGATGTGTTTTTAGCGAGCGCTCTCACCAAGTCCGTCCCTGCATCATAGAGCTCATTTGCGTTCCATACAAGCTCCTTCCAATCGGTGGACTTTTTCTTCTTTTTCTCTTTTTTCTCCTTTTTCGCGGAATCCGCCTTCTTAAGGTCCTTTGTCAGAATAGTAACACCCAGGACACGAAATCGTAATTCCCGCTTCGCTGTGCTAACGTCCAGGCGACCAGAAAAAATACCTTTTAAGAGCCTAAAAGATACACATAGTTGTGCCAATGGACCTTCCTTAAATGGCCTAAGCGAAATATCCGCCGGTATTAGAAGCGCAGCAGCTAGTAGCGCTACTAGGATTGCCAAAACAATTGCGAGGATCAGTATCAGGTCCATCGTATGTGTTGTATAAAAAAAGTAGCAGGAGTGTTTCTCTAACACCCCAAATAGACATCATAAAAGCATTATTTTTTTGCTTCTGCTTTTTTACCCTCTTTATCCTCTTTCGTCTCGTTGATTTTAGCCATTACCATCGGCATGGCTTCTCCGACTATCCGCTCCATTGCGCCGGACGATTTCAGCGAGATTACATTCACCCCTTCGGGTCCTGGTATGCCCTTGAAGACCGTGACGAGCGCTACCGGCGTTATTCCACCGCCACCGCCAACGCCATAGCCCTGCCCCTCCTTCTCTTTACCCTTGCCGCCACCACCACCGGCGCCAAAGCCAACTCCAAAGATGGGGATCAAAGTCTTATCTTCTATCTCTATTGGATTGCCGATTGCTGTTTCAACTTTAATTGTCTTCCGAAGCTCGTCCCACACATTTTTTATTATTCCTGATGTTTCCTCACTCATTTTTTATCACAATATATATTACTCTTTGTCATATTTAAGATTTGCGGTCGCTGGCACAATCTAAAAACCCATTAATTTATCACCGCGCTGGAAAATGCGACAGCACCCTGCGATACATTTATATGCGACACGAACCAAAATTGAAATTAAAAGAGATATGAAGACAAATAATTTATCAATCGTCTTAAAAGGGGGAATGTTTATTGTTAGCAACCTGGAAAGGGGGGTTTTAAGAGCTATGCAAAAAGACTTGGAAGAAAGAGAGCGCTACGTGCACGCCCGTAAAAATGAGATTGAAAAAGTCATGAGTATGTTTTTTGTCTGGATTTTACTAACAAGCGTTCTTATAGGGATACTGGCAGTTATCCCGGAAAAAGTGAGGGCCGAAACTTGGAGCATTGAGGCGGTAGACCCTTATGGTTATGTTGGCACGGACACGTCAATCGCGCTTGACAACAATGGTTATCCGAATATAGGTTATTATGATGACACTAACAGAGACCTTAAGTATGCGAAAGGGACTGGAACCGGATGGATAATCGAGACCGTAGATTCTAAAGATTATGTTTACATGGACACGTCAATCGCGCTTGACAACAATAGTTATCCGCATATAAGTTATCTTGATGAGACTAACAGAGTCCTCAAGTATGTGAAATGGACTGGGACCGGATGGAGAATCGAGACCGTAGATTCTGATGGCTATGTTGGTAAGTACACGTCAATCGCGCTCGACAGCAATGAATATCCGCATATAAGTTATCTTGATGAGGCTAACAGAGCCCTCAAGTATGCGAAATGGACTGGGACCGGATGGAGAATCGAGACCGTAGATTCTGATGGCTATGTTGGCCGTTTCACGTCAATTGCACTCGACAGCAATGGCTATCCGCATATAAGTTATCTTGATTGCTCTAAAGATAACCTTAAGTATGCGAAATGGACTGGGACCGGATGGAGAATCGAGACTGTGGATTCTGATGCCTATGTTGGTAAGTACACGTCAATTGCGCTCGACACAAATGGTCTTCCACATATAAGTTACTATGATGACACGAACAAAGACCTCAAGTATGCGAAACTCATGCCAATAAACCCAACTCCTGCTCGAACTCTCCACGCAACCCCAAGTAATAGATATGTAAACCTGAGCTGGAATCCCCCGTCCAGTAATGGCGGCTCTCCCATAACGGCATACAAAATCTATCGTGCTACAACACCAGGAGGAGAGACACTGCTGAAGATAGTAGGTAACGTGCTAAACTATACTGACAGCGATGTGACCAACAATCAGAGCTATTACTACCAGATCAGTGCTGTAAACTCAGTAGGTGAAGGAGAAAAGTCCAAGGCGGTAGTTGCAAGGCCAACTATGCCAATGTCAACTACGCCAATGCCAACTATGCCAATGCCAACGCCAACTACGTCAGCGCCAACATCCGCTCCACCTACTCAATCAACAACCCCACCAATCCCTACATTGACTCCCACGCCGGATCGCGATTGGACGATAGCCATTATGGTAGCTCTAATTGCCGCAGTAGTGGCAATCATTGCTGCTTTGATTACCTCTAGAAAGAAAAAATAAATTGATACGTACAGTTGAGCTAAAAACTACTATTCGAGAAAGCATAATATCTAACTAAAATTGATTATTGACACAGATTAACACTGATTAACGCAGAAGAAATCAAATCCGTGTAAATCTGCGTCCTAAATCAAATATGTAGAAGTTATACCTTATGTACATTTAAAAAAACTTTTTGGAGATCAAAACGTGGGATTTAGATAAAAAGCACCAGCTTTTACTACTGTACAAACACAATAGCAATCAGCGGCTTCATTTCCCTATCTGGAAGGGGTCAATAGTTCGGTAAGTAAAAAGGGTCAATAGTTAGGTAAGTGTATTTGTTGAATTTGGGTCAATA
>QENH01000190.1 GCA_003336485.1 Candidatus Methanophagales archaeon | reverse complement strand
TTTGCGATAATCTCCCAGGTATTTCCCACTCGCAGAGATAATCGCAAGCAATTGGGGCACTCTCCGAGCGTGAAACCGGGTTCAGCACAAAACATCTCACATTCCCCCGGATTCACTATTTTATTTATAGTTTTCTGCTCCCATTTCGGCAATATCACAAACCTTTTCTTCAAAAGAAAAGCTTTACCAAAAGAACTTGCTGAATGGACGAAGCGATTGCGTTTAAATCGAGGTTTTTGCGGGTTATGATTTCTGTGGGCATGATTAATCCTAAGTTATTGTTTTTGGTCAGCAAGGCAGAAATCAGAAGACATCACGACCATACCCGATCCATCTTATCCTTTCCTTCTTCTATCATCCAGTATGTATCGAAGTAGATGTGATTTTTATTTAGTATCTTTTTGACTTTTTCGTATTCGGCTTTTATTTCTTCTGTAAGGACTTTTTTTACATTTTCGATAAGCTTATCCCGTTCTCCGTCGTCCTCCCCTTCTTTGTGGATGGCCAGCACTTTGTAATGGTATTCATTCTTACTGTTTTCCGCTTTTGATTTATCTGGCAGATACATAACAGCACTTATGCCGCTGTGTTTATTGAAATGAGGCTCGGTGCTCTTTTTGAATACGTATTGATCAAGAGCAGTGAGCCAGTTGTGGAGAATAATCTTCGTGTCTCTAATATCGTTTAAATCTGCCTCTTGGATATACCTTTGAATACATTTAATCGTCAGATAATCGAGAAGCGCATCATTACAATGATCGGAGTTTTCTTTTTTTAGCTTCTCCAGTTTTTCCATCATCTCTGTGTCCCCGCTTATTTTTGTTATCTCTTCGTATTGCTCATCCCGTTTAAGGGACTCGCCGTCAAAATATTTCCTGACTGTTTCCTTGAGATAACTGAGATAGTCGGGCAATTGAGACACATCCACTTTTTCACGGTATTCCCCTTCTTCCTTTTCTAACGTCTTTAGCTCTCTATCAGTCTGTAGGTTCCGCATGGCTCTGTAATTTGGGCTTATTGTCCTTTCTTCCTGAACATCGCCACCATCGGCAATCCTGAGCAAAGCAGCCAATAAGGGGATATTAAAGTGATCCCTTTGTAGCTCTTCTAACGATTTCATTACTCTTAGGCCTACATATGCCTTCTTTTCTGTATTATGTAAAACTGGCATCCCCCCGCGGTGATAGAGACAAAGCATGCGGATACTATCGATTAAATCATTGCTGAAAATCGTAGGATCTCTAACCCATTTATTATTTTTGTCTCGTGACTTAAATAGCTTATTTCTACCTTTGTCTATAAGATCCCAACTGAGCATATGATGGAGTTCCCGGATAAGCGATGGAAAGCCCTTTATATTATACTCTTTTGGCTTCTTATTATTATCATTCTTCCACATTATATGATCCCCCGAATGCCCAACATCATGAAGCCAGATGGCGCTTATAAGTGCGATGAGATTATCGTCTGTCTGGTCTGGGTTATCGCCAAAGAAATTCTCATCTTTATTTAAGATCGGATAGAGTATCTGCGCTGCAAGCTCTAATACACGCTGTGTATGGCCTCTGGCATGTTCAACCGTTTCTGGTATCAGGTCACCCAGCCACAGGTACTGCCAGCGGTTAATACAGTCTTGTAATGCTTCCCGTTTGTGCTTGTCGTGAATCTTATCTACGAGAAGGTAACCACGCCCGTAAGGTGTTAATTCACCCTCTTTCTCTTCATTATATCTTTTCTCTAATGTCTCGCCCAGTGTAGTAAGACGATATTCGTTCTTTAATCTCTCTTTTTCAAACAAACCGCCTATTTGTGCTGGTAATATCTTATCGAGGAACAATTTAGCATCCTCGGCTTCGAGATGTGGCATGGCTCTTACGAAGCCGCGATAGTTTCGCCAGGTGAAAAGATCAAAGGCAACAGGCATCTTTGGAAGCGTGATATTTGCCTTTGATTCCTCAAAAAGGTAAATTACATAAATACCTTTATGGCACATCCCCAACAGAGTAAGATAAGGTACAGCTCCTTTATACCCTCCAGTTACATTTAGAATTATATTGTGCGTGTCCTTATAATTGTTTATTAGTTGGGATATTTCTCCTAATAAGTTCTGCATCCCCTCCTTCTCAAATCTCTTCTTGTCTTTAGGATCAAGCCCATCTATTTTTTTCATTATGACCTCACTATCTACCATCCCAGAAAATTTAGTAGTGAGGTATCTCTTGATGCAATAAGCACAGAAAATACATTTGTTATCTGGAGAATATAGAAGTGCAACTTTATCCGTTGGTTCTTTAGAAGGTATTGGATCTGGTATATTTTCTGGTGTGAAATAGAAAAGATAGAGGCTGCTCAGCTCTGCCGGCAGGTTATCCGGGTCTTTTTCTGAGTTATATCCAGCCCCTCTCTTGTTGATTTGCTTGTCATGATTTAATCCTAATAACTCTTCGAGAAAATTATTGAAAGGGCCACCATCCTGATTAAGCTCCTCTTTTATTGACTCTTCTGTTTTAGTTGGTAAATTCTTTAGAACTCCTCCCCTAACATCCCTATATTTCCATTTATTCCCCATTAGTAGGGATGTTCCGACCGTAAGAATAATAAGATTAGGTTTTTCCATAGTCTTCTTCTCTTTATCTCGTCTGTTTCTTTCTACCTTCTATATCCGAAATATTAAGAAGTGGCTCGTTTTTATGATTCATAAACCATTGGTATCCTCCGGATGGATATTGCACTGCATTATCTGGAGGGTTCTTAAGGTTCATGATCGACTTCAAACCTCTAATGTTGACTATCTCATCGAAAGGTTTATTATCATTCCATTTTTCCAGCCACCCTTTAAAAGCAGATATATATTTATCCTTATTTCCGTCATCCGTGTCATCATAAAATATTTCTTGGTATCTTTTTCGCCTATTAATAATCTGAAATTTTGTTATGCGTATCTCAACGCTTCCCAATCCTAACGGTTTTCCCATCCCCAGTTTATGCGCCATTTCTTTTTCCAATTCTAGCGACCAGAGCAAAATGCCTATTTCTTCTGGTTTTAGATTATCGAATTCAACACTGAACTCGAATTCCACCGGGGGCAGGAGTAATTCAACAGTGCTTGTGATATGCAATGCCTGTTTTGCCACTTTCAACTCTTCTTCTGTGGTAAAATACTTTTTGAGTGATTCGTCATATGGCTGATGCCAGTAGAACTTCCGTCCTCTTAGTACAACTTTCCCAACATTCTCAGGATCGATTTTACCTTTGTTGTCAATAATAGCTTGCCCGTCATAATTTCTCACCTGTGCAGGATTTTCAGGATCTCTCAAATAGAAATTGAAAGAGGTGGGCTTGGGGGATGAAAGTATTCTTAAAATGCCTGAGCGAATATTGACAGGTTGATTTGGCAAAAGCTTTCCCTCCGAGAAGCTTAGATTACCTGCATAAGCCGTAAACTCTGTTTCTTCAGGCGTGTTCTCAATAACTGTTCCGAAGATTCTACATGCCGGGCAGAGGTTATGAACACTCTGGCAAGGTAAGAAATCGGGAGATAGGTCTTCTAGTCTCTTTTGAATTGAGTATCCAAACGGCTTACGGTAAATTTGAGCATAACCAAATTCCTGAATTTTTCTATTTCTTGCTCTAAACCAGATAGTATCCCCGGCTTTTGGACGCTTGGTATGTTCATGTTTATTATTTTTGTTAGATGCGATATAGTCGTGATAGATTGGATATTCGAGGATAAAAGGTTCGTTAGCTTTTTCAACAAAAACCTGCTCATTACTCTTCCGTCTTCTTCCGGGAATACCAACATCACTTGTTTTTAAGTAGCCTACGGTTTTACATTCCTCTCTTTCTTCTTTACTTATTTTCACTACTTTGTCATTTTCAACTCTAATAAAAACTTTATGGCCATTCTTTTCATATTTGTCCTTATACAGGGGGAACATATTATGAGGTAATTTATATGATTTCATCTCCTTTACATGGCTAGACTTATTTACAGAAGGAATTTCCAAAATACGACCTGGAGTAAGAAGAAGACTACGGTCATAATTATCCGGCTGCTCTCGTTTTCCTAATATTCCTCCTTCAAACTGCGAAAAACAGGAATTCGATGCCGCCTCCGCTACAGACCTTATCATTCCCTTCAGTGAAGTAGGAGGAAGACGAAGTTCACCATTAACACGATAAAAGTTCATTTTTTTGTGATATTTGCCTTTTCCAACTTCTTTTTCTTCAACTTCTGCATCCGGTATGAACATGGGGGTCCGAGTTTTTAGTGTGCAGACTATTTTCCCGGAAAGTTCCTCAAATTTGTGATGCCATACAGGTGGCTCCTTTTTTGCCGGCTTCCCGGGCCGAACGAAATTATATGGATTTACAAAGCTCATTTTGCACCCTCCAGTTTGACAAAACGGATAAATTGTGTAAGTCCATCTTTCTGATATTCTACGACCCTAAGTTTTACATGCTCGGGGGTGCCATCTACAGGGTATTCTAAGATGCGAGGTATTCTGCCCTCATACCACTTTCCTTTTCTATCTTGCAGATGTTCCCCCCACAGGAAATACATGTTGTCGTTATATTTAGCTTCATATTTGCTGATGTCTTCAATATCTTCCAAACTGATAAACTTATTGCCGGGGGAAAACGTATCGCTTTCACTTATTATCACTACAATGAATTCTTTTTCATCTCGTCGCCATCGAATTTCTGTATCTTCACCAAATACACGCCCTGTGTATGACTCAGGCAGATTATATGTAGCCATCTCATTGATACTAAATCTTTTGAAAAAGGTCTCGTTATATTGTTCGATAATTATTGGATCAAAAATCAAATAATTGAAGATAATCCCCTCATTAATCATTTCTTTAATTATATCTGGCAAGGAACCTGTGTAAATCTTACCAGAGTATATTTTCAATTTACCCATTTTTTGACGCCTCCACCACATTTTTGAATTCTTCTGCCAGCTCTTCTACAATCGTCATCAACTTTTCATCTCTTTTATACTCTCCATTGCCATCTAAAAAGTCTTTGAACTCAAATTTTACTCTGGGAGGATTTTCGCTTCCGCTAAAGCCATTATCAGACAACAACTTATAAATAGCGGTTTCTGGAAAGCAGTGAACTGTTATCTCTTCTATTACGCCTTTTACTTTACCATAACCTTTATATCTTCCGTAGCCTATGTGCAAGTCTTCCAGGTAGAGGTCTTTAAGGAGATAAGCAAGCAGTCCAAGTTGCCAGAGCTCAAAATTGTTCAATTGAATTTCACAATTGAAATTACCCGCGACTGCAATTTCTGCGTTGAATTTTTTGCCTTCAACCGCACCGCCGGTGAAGCGATCAATAGCAACATTATCTACCTTTTTGAGTTGTATCTGGGCAATGGGATAAGCTTCCATAACTTTGATCCTTCCTTTCATATATGATGAACCAAATAGCTTGCAAACAGGGCAGGAGTTTTTATTATATATCTCCTCGGGTGGAGGAAGAGGAACCCCTTTTTTCTCCAAATCTTTGAATTGATTGACACAAGCAATAACCTCGCTATCTGAATCTTCTTGAGGGTCACAGGCTCTGACACCCAGAGTTCGAATTATCTTCTCGCATCGGCTCCTGAAAATGCCTTTGAGTAAACTGCCTGGTAAAAACTGAACTTCTTCACAACTACCATCGTCCTTTATCCTTGTAGTAGTCACAAATCGAGCACTATACTCTTCCGGTCCTGAAAGAGAAGGGTCACCACTTTTGACCAGAAGTGCATCAGCTATACTCAGTTTGAGCTTAATGAAGCAAAAATTGGGAATTTTCCATTGCTCTTGTGCCGTTTTTATTTCATTTTCATCTATATTTAAATCCTTTAACCAATCATTAATCAAGTGTTTGGGGGGCCGTTTCCAGGCCGAATCGGGTTTATTAGTTTTCAGAAGTTTGACGAGGATTTCCGGATTAGCTAAATCTATTTCATATGCATCATCCAGAACAAGCTTGAAGTTTCCCAACCCTGATGTTGTTTTCCCACCCAAACTACAAAATCCCAAAGAAAAAACATTGAGTCCAAGAGCTACAAGCCATTTATCCGATGTAGTTGGATTCTCAATCAAGATTTCAAATCTAAACTGCGAACCCGCAGGGATAATCTCATAATCAAATTTTACCTTTTCCCGTGATGCTTCTGTCTTTCGATGTATTCCAACCCCATCACGAACTTCCTCCATATCTGTGATACCTTGTAATATGACGGAATCCTCAAAGGTTATCTTTGATGCCTTAGCACCAAAGCCAAAAAGGGAACAAGTGCTGCATTCTTCCCCAGACTTTTTCTTCTGCTCAAAACAATTTTTCTTAAAGGCACACGTAGATAACCCCTCGATGTAGGTAGCAAGAGACTCAACAGCACTTCGGAAAACGCCTCCGAGGGTCGTACCCGGGATGTAAAAAGAGCCATCTCTTCTTCTCACTACTGCCGCATCGGTCCTGAAGGTGTATTCACCGCCACCTATGTGGAGTGACTGACAAAGAATAAGTTTTCCCTGGTATATGTATCTTTTCATTTTCCCTCCTTCAAATATATTTCCTTCACCAATACACTTACGAAAGTTTGAATCTGCTGTAATTTAAGTTGATTAAGAATATCCGAAGAGAGTTCCGGGGAGGTCCATTTCTGTTCAAAACATTTTTGAGTTGCTGCATCAAGGATTCGTAAAGCCTTATCCGTGGCTTCTTTTAATCCTTCCCTTTCTATAAGTTCAAATTTACTTATAAGCGATTGTGCCACCTTCGGGGCAGGTGATCCATACCAGGGATTGCCCCGACGCTCCATTTTTCTTTTCAAATATTCTTTAATCTGCTCGATGTCGTTTTTTCTCAGACAAAATGATAGCAGAGCATTCCATTGAGCAGGAGTAATACATTTCAAATTATCCCTATGCTCATTCATAAACTCTTCCACTTCCCTGAAAATAGTTTCTAGCGCTTGCTTCTTCAGAACAGTTGTATAAATATATTCCTTCTTCATGGTTTTCCCCCAAGTTCTCGTAAATAGAGATGTACAGGGTCACAAACGATTATCTCTCCAAACCCCTCATTACGCCTAAAACCAATCCCTCTGTTCTCAAGCTCTTCAAGTCCGCGAATTAATTTTCGATTATTCTCTTCACCACTGCCTTTAAAGGTATAGAGAAAAGATGAACCCTTGTTAATTACTATTTCATTTTCTTTAGGAATACCAAGGGCAGCATTCCATCCACTGAGCATTCTGTAAGCAGTAAATGCATTATTTTTTTCTATTTTGCCCGAAAGTATGTTAAGCTCTTCTCCTACAAGCCATTCAGGTATAGTTGTCAAATAGCGCAAGAATTTATCGCAGATAATTGCATCAGAGAAGAGGGTGAGTGAAAAAGTTATCTCATTGTTATCCAAGTTTCCCTCATTAAAAGCCTTTACTCTTTCCTCGACTGTACCCTTTGACGTTACAAAAAAGGAATCGCTATTGAAAGAGTGGGTGGTCTCAATTACTTTTCCCATCCCTCGACTGCGTGCTTGACCGATTTTAAATGAAATCGGTGTCCCACTGTTGAAGAATAATTTTTTAAACGATTCATAAAGACTTTCTTGCGAGAAGATTATATTGCCAACGAATTTTTCTTCTTCATTGATATGTTCCAGAGTATAAAGTATCCCTTCCTTAGAACGCTTGGTTTTATCGTCTATTTCACTGTGAACTGAAAAGCGCTTGCCCACTTCCACTTTCTTACAGTAGCTGTAATTATTAGGAAAAAATTCATAAAAACAGGGGTAGTTTTCTAATGGGGCATTGCAGGAGCAAGATTCTGGTATCTCCTGAAGCAGATAGTCAGAAACACCATGGATTTCTTTTGATGGATCGTCATTTTTAAATCCTTTGTATCCCTTACATGTCTTTGCAGAAATAGGAAGAGGAAATACAAAATCCCCTTCAGATTCCGGATAAAGGTTTCCAAATCTAACTTCATTGGACCAAAAGAATTGTCTGAATTCATCTTTCTCTGATAAGCCTTTTAGTGAGAGATATCTTGCCGCGAACGCTCCACGGAGTGCACTACCCGTAATATAATCAAGGGTCTGTACTATGTTACCCCCTACATGTTTGTTTGCCAAAATCAAAGGCTCTTCAACTTTTATCGTTAGCTCCAATCTTACCATTTTCTAATAGCTCCTTTAAATCATTTACTCGCTTTTCCCAATCAGAGGGTTCAACGATTTCAATTTCGCACTTTCCCCAACCTTTCCTTCGTCTCCCGCCTATTCTCTTTATAAATCTAAGTGCCGAAATTAAAACTACAAGTTCGGCTTCTTCTACTTCTCTTTCATGATTTACAGGCTCTATCATCCCCTCGAAAGGGGTAGTGTTCGCCCCTAATTCATAGGAAAAGAGATGATCTTTCTCAACTCTTCCCGTGGCACGGCTAATCTTATTATGAGTGCTTGTCCGAACCATATCAGGTATAAGATACTCTCCAGGCGAGACGAAGTCTTCTCCTAAATCACATCCAAGAAATGCTTCAAATTCTTTATCAAAAACAGCAGGTGTGTAGTTGAAATAAGATGAAGTATATACAGAACCAAAAAGGCGACAAAATAAACAAGGGCTATTTAGGTTAAAGTTCACACCACACAACTTCTTATCGGGATCAAAAGTTCCATTACATATATTCAATTCAGTACGCCAGTGTGCTAAAAGTTCCTCTGCCGCATCACGGATAATTCCTTTTATGGTATGCCCCGGTATATAAAGCCTGCCTTTATTATCCTTGATGATGGTATTATCAACTATTCCTGGCCTGGCAAAACCATTACCAATATGATATTCCGTTTCAAATGTGATCCTGTATCTAACCCGTATCACTGCTTCCCTCCTTGTACAAATTCATAAATCTCCACTAAATCAAGCAAATTTGTAAGGAAGTATTTACCCTCGTTATCGTTTTCAATACGCCAGGGCATTTGCTCGTGTAGTTTAAAAGTGCTAACGAAATCATCTAATAGCTTGCAATGGATTTTATCAAGTCTTAACCTCATAGTGCAAAATTCGAGTATGCTATTCTCTCTACCCATCCGCAGGTATCTCTCCATTGCTTTGAGCTTGGTACGAGGGAAATCACAATTTTTAAATTGTCTGGTGAAAGTTAGCAATTTATCTAAATTATAATCATAGTTAGATCCAGTAGTGGTATATGGGCGAGCGGTCAACAAAAACCTTTCGAGTGTATCTTTTTTCTTATAGTAAAAAGAGTCTTTTCTTACATCTTCCAAGGATTGGGTAGAAGGCGAAGTCACCACCATAAAATCAATTGCACCTACCTCTTTCCCGTCCTTATTCATCTCACGGCTCAATCTTTTGGCCGACTTAAGAAGCTCCTCACCAAGCATTGTATAAGAAAATATGGGAAAGGTGACTTTGGATATAACCACACCAACAGACATTGAAATTTCCGGGAGATTTTTTTCTTTTGTCTTTTGTTGAAACTTTTGTGAGAATTTGGCGGCAAGGGGTAATGCGGACTCAGCCGTTGTGACTAATATCATATCATCGCCACCTAAAATAAGCACCACAACGGGCAGAGACAGAGAGTTATCCCTTTCTCTGATTTTTGGAACTGACTCAATAACGGCCTCTACCAATGCTTCATCTGTACACTCTTTAACTTTTTTAGAAAAGTCATGATAACGATTGGTATCAGAGCTAACCTCTTTTGATTTAATTTTTTCACCCATACGATTACCGTCCGCAACGATATAACCCATATAACCTTCTATGTGTGATTCTTTTCCTATCTTTTCAAATTGTTCAGGGAATTCAACTTTATTGACCATTGGTTGATTCTCTTTTATCTTATTGGCAATACTATCGTGAATATGCAGAAAGCGACTATTGGCTCTTTTTTGCTTACAAGAAGCGCAAAGCCAAAGTATTCCTTCTGGGGTTGATTTGCTTTCCTTTGCGGGATATTGTCCGCAAAAAGAGCAGATTTTATAATATCCCGAAGTATTTATCTGAAAGATGTAATCCTTGTCTTCCTTCCTACGTCTAATCGCTAACTCGCCTTTCCCAATTGCCGAGTAAAAATCATTGCTTATCGGTTCAACATGAGTGGTGACAGAAGCAGTTATTAGCTCTCTTTGGTAAATCCCTTCCATTTGTTTAAGAAACTTGTACGCCTCGTTTTCGTCATCAAAAATAACCTTTGTGACACCACCAGTGCTAAGAATCTTCTTTTTAGCAGTAGAATAATCTTTGAGTACTTGTGCAGTCGTTGCTTCATTTATTTCAGAAAGCAGATAGCTTGCCCCTCGTATCTCTTTCAATTTGTTAGTGGCAAAGATATAGCTCTGTATTTTATCAACTTCGAGTAAAGCAAGAAATTGTTTAGCAGCCATAACCTTTACCTCCAACTTGAGTAGAGGCTATGCTTCTTGTCATCGCCTCTAGCCCGCGAGCGCCGCACATGGACGAAGGTCGAATTCCTTCTTTTTCATCGCCTTTCGCATCCGCACCTGCACTGAAAAGCAGCACCGGAATTTTAAAATCAACCCTGTTCATTTTATCCTATGTTTATAGCTGCTAACATATATTTCCTCTTTCCTCCCATATAAAGGTTACGAAAAAGCGAGATATTGAGTATCCTAACGACCAACAAGAAACTTTATGCCATTAATCACGCCTAAATCCCACCGCAAATCCCGATCGTACCACCCTCTTCATAGTGATAATACAAAACCACTATTATAAAAATTGGCGTGACAACAGAAAGAGCCTTTTACAGAATATTCTCACTGTGTGAAAAAATAAAAATGGAAAAGATATTTATCACCTCTGTAATTAACCTAAACTTATGTATGAGAACGAACAAGAAGTAATAGAAATATTAAAGAGGCACAAAATAGACGTTGTGTCCACACTACCCTGTGAGAAAATCGGCACACTGTTACAGCTTGTTGCAACCGAACGAGCCTTTTGCCATGTGGGCATGAACAGGGAAGAAAACGGCGTAGGCGTATCGGCAGGCGTTTACATCGCAAACGGTAAGCCGCTTATGATCATCCAGAGCACGGGCTTAGGAAATTCAATAAATGCCATTATGTCGCTTACCGTCACTTACAAATTGCCATTACCGATAATCGCGAGCTGGCGCGGCATTTATAAAGAGAAGATAGCGGCGCAGGAGCCCTTAGGAAAAGCAATGCCCAAACTTTTGGATGCTTTAGGGCTGAAATATACGCTAATCGACGCACCAACGGCAATAGGCTTGATAGAAGATGTCATTCAGGACGCATTCGCGAATGAACGACCGCATATTGCACTCATCTCACCGAAGACGTGGGAAAGCGAAGCAAGAAATGAAGTTCTGCACCAAAAATGTTCGCGAAGCTACGACTTGAACTATAAAACCGAGTTTAGGGCGCCGGAAATGAGACGATACGAAGCAATCAAAATAATAGCAGAATATCTAAAAGAAGAAGCGGTCATATCAAACATAGGCGTGCCAAGCAAGGAGCTTTATGCCGCTAAAGACCGCGATTTGAACTTTTACATGCTCGGCAGTCTGGGCCAAGCATCACCTATAGGTCTTGGTGTCGCATTGAAGACCCAACGAGAGACGATCGTGCTCGATGGAGATGGCAGCCTGCAAATGAGCAACATTTTACCGATAGTAGCGGATAAGAAGCCGGCGAACTTTACTATTGTTTGTCTTGACAATGGCACCTGGGGCAGTACCGGAGACCAACCTACACCTTATGCGGATATGGACCTGACGGCAATGGGTGCTGGCGTAGAGAATACAGAGAAGGTACAGACAAAGGAAGAGCTGCTATACAGATTGGAACATTTATACGATGGTCCGGGGCCGAGATTCCTACATGTCATGGTGAAACCGGGCAATGTCCCTGCGGTTGCGAACATAAATTTGCGTGCAGAAGAGCTAAAGAGCAGATTTAGGGCTGCTATAACCTACCGGTAATTGCACAATATGCATTTGGTAAATGAAATCTATAGTGACAATGTCAAGTAAAAAGAGTTTTAACAATACCATAAATTTATATATTGATTTTACAAAGAGAACATTTAAGGTATAAAAAAAATGATTTGTTGTAGTATCTGCTGGAAAATTTTAGGGGGTGATTAACGTGGAAAAGAGAGTTTTATCGAGTCTAATAATAATTGTTATAGTGGCAATTACAGCGCTGTTTGTAGGCTGTGTAGAAGAAAAGACCCCGGCAAAAATGACTACGATCACTATCGGGTATCAACCAAGCACACATCAAATCGCAGCGATGATCGCAGCCGATAAAGGCTGGTGGGAAGCGGATTTGAGTACGTTTGGTATAGATACAGTAGATATGAAAGTGTTCCCGTCTGGCCCTCCTGAGATGACTGCTATGCTTTCCGGAGACCTTGACGTTGCTTATGTGGGTGTTGCACCGCCTATTGCCGCACTGTACGAAGGTTTAGATGCAAAGATAGTTGCGGGCGCCCAGACGCAGGGATCTGCACTGGTTATACGTCCGGACCTAGCCGCAGAATACGAAGGACCTGCCTCTTTAAAGGGCAAGACGATTGCAACGTTCCCTCCTGGTTCGATTCAGCATACTGTCCTTTCAAAGTGGTTTTTGGATAACGGTATAGATCCCGAAGGGGAAGTGACACTAAAAGCAATGGGACCCAGTGAAGCTACTACTGCTATCAGTGTTAAAGCAGTAGACGCAGTATTCCTACCCAGTCCGGCACCGACAATAATCGAAGTGGCAGGCAACGGCGTAATTGTTGAATGGTCCGGTTCAATATGGCCAGATCATGCATGCTGTTGCGTGGTTGCAAGTGGCAAGATGATAAGAGAGCACCCCGAGATACTTGAGCAGATAATAAAGACGCATATACGTGCTACCGAATACGAAATCGCGCATCCGGACGAAGCGGCAGAGATTTTCGCACAGTGGCAGAGCGCAGATGTATCAACGATAAAGCAGTCTATAAACGTATCAGATATGCACTGGATTACCGATCCGAATTTAGAAGTGGAATCGGGGATCGAATATGCGGCTGTGATCTACGACCTGAACAGAGTGAGATATGCAAGGCGGGGAGTAGAACTGTTTGAAAAAGACGACATCTTTGATACCTCCTTTTATGAGGCTGTAACAGGGAAAATATGAGACTACAGACAAAAGAGAATTGGCTATGGTTAGTTCCACTAATCATAGCCATCATTTTATGGCAGTTTATAGCAGTGTACGTGGTAAAAGAATCCACAATCTTGCCTAGTTTCACAGCCGTTATTTTTTCATTTTATGAGCTCCGGGAAGATATACCGCTGGATATACTGGTCAGCCTCTTTCACTTTGCTATTGGCATGGTATTAGCGTTTGCCGTGGCATTGCCTCTAGCTATTGCTATGGGCTGGTATGATACAGTATTCAAAGCGGTAGATCCGATTATAGAATTAATAAGACCGATTCCCCCGCTGGCGTGGGTACCGCTTGCAATTGCATGGTTCCACCTAACGCACTTTGCAGCAGGCTTTATCATATTTATAGGTGCTTTTTTCCCGATCTTAATTGCCAGTTATACAGGATTTAGAGATGTGCCCAAGGTATTAGTGGAGACAGGAAAAGTGTTAGGGTGCATAGGAAATAGAAAGTTGATAAGATATGTCGCAATACCTTATGCGCTCCCTTCTATTGCTACTGGCACTCGTGTAGGCATGGGCGTTGCTTGGATGTGTGTTGTAGCGGCTGAGATGTTTGGGGTAAGTAATTATGGACTTGGCCTCCGTCTATTCACTGATTTTTTCCCGATGCATCAGATGGACTATGTGGTAGCGTACATGCTTATTTTAGGGCTGTTAGCACTCTGTATCGATCGCTTATTCAGACATTTCGTTGAGGATAAACTATTTAAGTGGAAAAGAGGGATAGTGAAATGATATAATATGAACCACAAACTCGAACTTCAGCACATAACTAAGACGTATGTCACAGAAGAAGGTGAAATGGCTGCTCTGGACGGGATCAACTTAGAAGTAAAACCAGCCGAGTTTTTGTGTATTATCGGTCCTTCGGGCTGTGGCAAAACGACATTGCTACGAATGGTGGCGGGTTTAGACCGCCCAACCAGTGGCAAGATAGTCTTAGATGGCAAAGAAGTGAAATGCGCATCTCCGGATAGGGGCATGGTATTCCAGGAATTCTCGCTATTTCCATGGCGAACGGTTTTGAAGAATGTGGAATTCGGACTGGAGATAGGCGGTATGGCGGATAAGGAAAGACAAGCGATTGCAGAAAAGTATATCACGCTCGTAGGTCTAAAAGGATTTGAAAAGCATTACCCATACGAACTTTCAGGCGGCATGAAGCAGCGGGTAGCAATTGCAAGAACTCTTGCTACTGAGCCTTCTATCTTATTGATGGATGAGCCTTTTGGCTCGGTAGATGCGCAAACGAGAAACCTGCTTCAGGAAGAGCTGCTGGAGATTTGGAAGAGGACAAAGAAAACCGTCTTGTTCGTGACCCATAGCGTTGATGAGGCGGTATATCTTGCAGATAGAGTTGCGGTTATGTCTGCGAGACCGGGATGCCTTGCTAAGTGCCTCACTGTTGATATACCGAGACCGAGGAAGCGAACAAGTGCAGAAGCAAATGAATTTCGGGCGAAGTTGCTTATGTGGCTCAGTTTAGAACGCTCAAAGGCATGTGCTACGCTTTAATTTGGCGATTAAAAAAAAAAACCTACATATCCACAAAATTCTTTATCAATTTCAGCCCATCCTCTGTCAATATAGATTCCGGATGGAACTGTACGCCGAAGATGTCCTTATCTTTATGCCGGATTGCCATTATCTCATCATCATCTAAACTTCTTGCTGTTACTTCTAAACTGCCGTTTTTTACATCGTCAAGTACTAAGGAGTGGTATCGCACGACCGATAGCGGATTCTTCAGCCCTTTCAGCACGTTTGCGCCATTATGCTTCACTAAACTCGCCTTCCCATGTCTTAGCTCTCTTGCATTCCGCACCCTTGCGCCAAATACATAACCTATACATTGATGCCCCAAACAAACGCCCAATATCTTCTTGTCATCGTTGCAAAACTCCTTTATCAGTTCATTTGTGACACCAGCATCTCTTGGCGTCTTTGGACCCGGCGAGATTATTATATGCTCTATCTCATGTGCCTTAACAATTTCCGCTATATAACCAAGATTTACATTATTCTGCACCACTATCGGTTTGGCACCCAGTATCCCAACGTATTGCACGATGTTATATACAAAAGAATCAATATTATCCACAATCAGGACATTCATATTTCTCGCGCACCTCCCGAGATACACTCTAATAACGCCGCACACTTACTCAAGGTCTCTTTATACTCGCGTTCCGGATCAGAATCAGCAACAATACCTGCGCCTGCTTGTATATATACTTTACCACGTTCAAATACCGCAGTTCTTATGGTTATCGCGGTATCAATGGAACGATTAAAGGAGAAATATCCGACACCTCCTGCGTACACACCTCTTCTTGTCGGCTCTAATTCATCTATTATCTCCATAGCACGCACTTTCGGGGCGCCCGAAACAGTACCGGCCGGGAACGTCGCTTCTAACGCATCGAACTCGTCCTTATCTGTTCTCAACTCGCCCACCACGTCCGTCACTATATGTTGCACATGCGAATATTTCTCGGCATACATGAATCGCACTGGTTTCACGGTGCCAAATTCGGACACTTTCCCGATGTCGTTTCTTGATAAATCCACAAGCATCAAATGCTCGGCACGCTCCTTCTCATCGTTAAGCATCTCCACCTCCAAACGCTTATCTTCTTCTTCAGTTATGCCACGCCGTCTTGTACCCGCTATCGGAAAACTCTCCACTTCCCTGCCACCTTTGCCTGCTTGGGGCAATCTGGCGACCCGAACAAGCATTTCGGGACTTGCGCCTACTATCTTCCGCTCACCGAAATCGAGTAGATACATGTATGGTGACGGATTCACTTCGCTTAACATTTTGTAAAACTCAAAATGCCCTTCCGGAGCAAAGTCGGCTTCCAGTCGCTGAGAAAGCACCACTTGAAATATATCGCCAGCACGAATGTATTCCTTCGCAATTCTTACACTTCGTTCATAATCGGCCTTTTCCATGTTTGACCGGAAATCGCCGACGATCGAAATCGGGGCAGGACTATCGGGCACTTCTGCATCATTCAGTAATTCCGCCACGTTCACAGAAGTCGTATCGGAATCCATATCCTTGTTTGGAGTATCGCAAAATTCATTAGATATAAGGAACGCTTTTTCCGCGCTATGGTCTACAATAACATTCTTGTTCGTGAGCAGGAATTCGCAATCCGGTTGACCCAAAGAGTCCAATGTACTTTCATCCAAATCCAGATGATATCTGATGAAATCGTACGAAAGGTAACCGACAAAACCGCCGATAAAACGATCCCTTTTCTGCGCACGCTCTATCTTTAGCTCGTTAAGGAACGCTTTTATCAAACTAAGCGGATTTATAGCCTCGCCCACTACATTAGCCATCGCTTCGCCAACTACTGCATTGTACGACTTGCTTGTCAAAACGCCGTCCTTCATGGCGAATTTAAACGCGGGATCGAAACCGATAATAGAATACCGCGCCATCTTATCATCGCCTTCTCGCGACTCCAGTAAGTATGCCGCACTATCTTCGCTTACCGCATCCTTCTTCAGGACATCATATAGCAGACAAGGGTTTACAAACGGGATCTCCTCGCATGCCTGAATGACGAACATTATGTATCACATATGGATTGTATTGTATATATAAATACTTTAGTGTATGGTAACTGTATCTGATCCTTAATTACATCGTTTTGTACGTGAAATAATATCTTGTTCTAGATCACTTAAGAAATAGTATTTGGTACTTTTGCACCTAATCTAAACTAAAGTAAACACTAGTTTAAAATGGGGATAAGATAATTAAGATATTTGATGTAGCGGAGGAGAAAAGATGGAGGAAGAAGGCATAATAACAAAGATCGCAGGCCCGTTAGTTGTTGCAGATAATATGCGCGGATGCGAGATGTATGAAGTGGTAAAGATAGGAGACGAGGGATTGATGGGCGAAACGATAAGATTGGATGGAGCCCAGGCATATGTTCAGGTGTATGAAGATACAACGGGTTTGAAGCCGGGTGAACCAGTGATAAGGACAAAATCGCCCTTAACTGTCGAATTGGGACCCGGGATTTTAAAGAATTTCTATGATGGTGTACAGAGACCTTTAGAAGCGATAGGCAAGAAAGTAGGAGATTATATAAAAAGGGGTGTCTATGTGGATGCTCTGGACCGGACAACGAAATGGGATTTTACACCTACCGCAGAGGAAGGCAAACAGGTAGTGGGTGGCGATTTTTTAGGCTCTGTTCAAGAAACGAAAGTAATAACGCATAAGATCCTTGTCCCGCCCGGGCTAAGCGGAAAAATCTTAGAGCTAAAAGCGGGCAAATTCACGGTTGACGACTGTATAGCAAGGCTACAAACAGATGCTGAAGATCGGGAATTGACGATGATGCAGAAATGGCCGGTGAGGAAGGGGCGGCCATATAAAGATAAATTAGACCTCGAAGTGCCTCTGCTTACGGGACAGCGAATTAATGACACCTTCTTCCCGCTTGCGAAAGGCGGGACTGCTGCTATCCCCGGTGGGTTCGGGACAGGAAAGACAGTAATGCAACACCAGGTGGCGAGATGGGCAGATGCGCAGATTATTGTGTATATCGGTTGTGGCGAGCGAGGGAACGAGATGACCGAGGTTTTGGAGGATTTCCCTAAACTTATTGACCCTTACAGCGGTGAGAATTTGATGGAGCGATCTACGCTTATTGCAAACACATCTAATATGCCCGTTGCAGCACGAGAAGCGTCTATTTATACCGGGATCACACTCGCTGAGTATTATCGTGATATGGGGTATGACACAGCGATACAGGCGGATTCGACATCAAGATGGGCGGAAGCACTGCGAGAGATTTCGGGCCGGTTGGAGGAGATGCCGGGCGAGGAAGGTTATCCGGCGTATTTAGCCACGAGATTATCCGATTTCTACGAACGTGCAGGTAGAGTAAAAGCGTTATGCTCGGATTCGGAAGAACGAATAGGCTCTGTCTCTGTAGTTGGTGCGGTATCACCCCCAGGCGGCGATTTCTCAGAACCAGTAACTCAGAATACATTGCGAGTAGCAGGTGTTTTCTGGGCTCTCGATTCCACTTTAGCGGATAGAAGGCATTTTCCGGCTATAAGCTGGCTCCGGAGCTATTCCCTTTACGTAGGCCACCTCAGCGAATGGTTTAACAAATCGGAAACTCCTGACTTTACGGAACAGAGAGACGATATGATGTCAATATTGCAGAAGGAGGCGGAGCTACAAGAGATAGTCCAGCTTGTTGGCGCGGATGCACTTCCGGCACGTGAACGAGGCACGTTAGAAGTAGCTCGTTTGATTCGCGAGGACTTCTTGCAACAGAACGCTTACCATGACGTGGACTCCTACTGCTCTCTTGAGAAGCAGTATCTAATGGCAAGAATCATTCTGCAATGGTATGACCTCGCAAGTGAAGTGATAGATTATGGTGTGAGTATAGGGAAGATAGAGGCTATGGGGATAAAAGATGCCATGGCGAGGATGAAGTATGTGCCAAGTGAAGAGTTTGAGAAGCAATATGATAAGATGGTGAAAGATATGAAAGATGAATTCGAAGCTTTAAAGAGGAAAGAGGCGGAATCAGCATAATAAAAGGGGTGAAAAGAAATGGCGGTAGATATATCGGCACGTGAATATACAACAATAAGAGAGGCAGCAGGTCCTTTAATTGTGGTAGAAGGCGTAGAGGGTGTTGCATATGGAGAGGTGGTAAAGATAGTTACACCGAGTGGCGAAGATAAGATGGGGCAGGTGTTAGAAGCGAGAAGAGGACTCGCTGTGATTCAGGTCTTCGAGGGCACTTCGGGTATAGATACGGCAAAGACAAGGGTACGGTTCACCGGCGATATAATGCGGGTAAGTGTTGCACAAGATATGGTGGGTCGCTTTTTTGATGGTCTTGGCAGACCCATAGATGGTGGACCGGAGGTGATACCGGAAGATAGGCTTTCTATTACTGGCGAGGCGATAAACCCCACAGCGCGAGATTATCCGCGTGAATTCATTCAAACTGGCATTTCCACTATTGACGGGATGAACACGCTGGTAAGGGGGCAGAAGTTACCGATATTCTCCGGTGCTGGTATGCCGCACAATGCTCTTGCAGCGCAAATAGCGAGACAGGCAAAGGTATTAGCCTCCGGAGAGCCGTTCTCCGTTGTGTTTGCCGCAATGGGCATCACCCATGAGGAAGCTTCATTCTTCATGCACGATTTCGAACGCACAGGCGCAATCGAGCGTATAGTAGCATTCCTCAATCTGGCCGATGACCCTGCGATCGAGCGAATAATAACGCCGAGAATGGCATTAACAACTGCTGAGTTCCTCGCATACGAATATGATATGCATATCCTCGTTATTCTCACGGATATGACAAACTACTGTGAGGCGCTACGAGAAATAGCAGCGGCACGAGAAGAAGTACCGGGAAGAAGGGGATATCCCGGATACATGTACACCGACCTCTCAATGAATTACGAGCGTGCAGGCAGAATAAAAGGGCGAAATGGTACGATCACACAAATACCCATACTGAGTATGCCGGATGATGACATAACACATCCTATACCGGACCTTACGGGATATATTACGGAGGGTCAGTTCGTGCTTTCTCGAGACCTACATAGGCGGGGCATATTCCCACCAGTGGATGTTTTACCTTCGCTTTCGAGATTGATGAACGAAGGTATAGGACCAGAAAGGACGAGGGATGACCATTCGGGCGTATCCAATCAGCTTTATGCCGGTTATGCCGAAGGCCGGGACATGCGTGATTTGGTTGCCGTAGTAGGAGAGGAAGCGCTGACGAGTAGGGACAGGAAATACCTGGAATTTGCCGATGAATTTGAGAAGCGGTTTGTCACACAGGGCAAAAACGATGATAGAAGTATAGAAGATACGTTAGACCTTGGTTGGGACTTGCTAGCAACGTTGCCCGAAGGAGAACTCAAACGAATTGACGAACATATAATAAAGAAGTATCATCCGAGTCATAAAGGGGAATGATAGATATATGGCATCGGAAAAAATTTTGATAGCACTTACGCCTTCCGAGTCAAAGCGACTGATTGCAAAGGGTGTAACGAATCTGGAAGAGGTGCAACGAGCGTTGAAGCACGGCACCATTATAATAACACTGGGAACCACAAACGCATATGTGGCCGAGGAGATTTTAAATGCCTTACCTGGCTCGGAAATGGAAATAGATAGGTCGAGATACGCAGCAGGTGTCATAACTTCTGACGGTACTTGTGTAGTGCCAAAAGCGTATAGGGTAAGTGACGTGCTTATAAAGGACGGTAAAATAAGTGATGATGGTATAGAAAAGGCTATTGAGGAGTTATCGTCGGAAGACGTGTTTATAAAGGGTGCAAATGCATTGGATGCCACTAATACTGCAGGGATACTCCTGGCGCATCCTGCCGGCGGCACGATTGGGGCCGCGCTTGGTATTGTCATGGCACAGGGAGTGAATTTTATCATTCCTGTTGGCATTGAGAAAACAATACCCTATTCTATTACAGAAGCTGGGAAACGAGTGGGTAAGGGTAGATTTTACAAATCGGTGGGTAAGTCCGTGGGCTTGATGCCCGTGCATGGCAAGGTGATCACGGAGGTAGAGGCGCTGAAGATATTAGGCGCGGATGCTGCATTTCCCATAGGTGCAGGCGGTGTCAATGGCGGTGAAGGCTCGGTCGTTATCTGTGCTGAATGTAGTAGTACAGCGAAGATGGACGAATTGATGGGTGTTATAACGCAAATAAAAGGTGAAGCTGGTGTAACTGTGGTGGGCACTGATTGTGTAGAGTGAAGCAGCGTATAGTGAATCTAAAAAACTCCCAACGAGAACGGTTAAATGCGGCCGGGTGCGATTATCTGCCTGGTGGGGGTGTGGAGATCATATCTGGTAGGATTCGTAAGGAAACAACGGCAACTGTGATGTTCTGGCATGTAGGGGCCAACGAACGCAGAGCTCGTGGAGTATCTTTTCCTGATACGTGATTTGGAGAACAGAACAGGTGGCTTCACCGCATTTATCCCTTGGACCTCACATTCACAGCTTTGAAATATCAGATTTATTACTTTGCTCTTCTTGCTAAAAAAGTGGAATCGTCCCCTAAGTGGATTCTAAATTCGCCCTCTAAGGAGTTTTTATCGAGTTTTCTAATCCAACCACTACCACAGGCAGGATCGCATTCATCGTTCCCATCCCATGTAAATTCAAACCTTTTTCCATCTGCGGAATCAACAAGTTTTCCATCTATACCGCCTGAAACAAAACCGAATTGGAAAACTCCGAGATTGTTCGGATCTAACCTGATATAAGCCTGCACGTCCATGTTAAAATAGTCCTCATCCCATGCTTCCAGTTCATAAATATGCCATGTTCCTGTGAAGTCCGTGCAGTTATCCTTTTTTTCATTGTTCTTCAAATGTGTGTTTTCCTGAATTAATTTCGCCTAGTCCCGTATTACACTAAATAGAAAATGCTGTAAATCTCAGGACTAGTGCGAATGCACTATGGATATGGACTACCTGTGCAGAAAACACCCGGATTTTTAGCTGAGGCTTCGCTAATCTTCTGACCTGTGAGAGATACCTATCCCTGGCGAAAGTATTTCGGGAAATCACAATTTTTTGTTGATGGGTTTTATCGATGGGCTTTATCAAAGGAGAATTCAATCTTATAATGTGAAACCACGAATTATGCTTTCTGGCAATGGTGCGTTTGCACATTCCACCATGCAAATCCTTCGTGATAAAGGAGCAGAAGTAAGCTGTTATCTTACCCGAGCTAATGGTAATTTTGGAGCATCTTCGGTTGGAAAAACTTGGATGCAAAAGGATCATCCTTCTCCTATTCCCATTATTCGAAAATGGAAACCAGATGTAATAATTCCCATGTCCATTGATTGGCATAATGAACCGTGGGCGACAGAGCTAAAAACACCTGTTTTTTCACCCGTTGGAGAAGCAATAAAAATTGAAAGTGATCGTGATTTCGCCCGTGCGTTATGCGAAGAATTTAACATCGCTTATCCTCAGACATATTTAGCAAAAAATAAATCTGCGGCTTTAAAAATTCTTAAAAATGATCCGCGACCATATGTAATCAAAAATCCCATTTGTTCTCCTAAAAGTCCGATTCATGCCATTGTTTGTAAATCAGTAGAAGATACTTATGAGTGGTTGAATAGAGTTGATTTTTCGGAAGGCGTATTTTTACAGGAATATCTTGGTGCAGTAGAGATTGCCCATTTCGCTTTTGTTAGCAATGGAAATATTCAAAGCATTATGACGCATTGGGAATATAAACGTGCATTTACAGGAGATATGGGGCCTATTGCTGGCGCACCACTGGGCAGTCTAGTGGAACAAGATATAAATGATAAATATGGCTTGCTGCGCGAATTTATATTGCCGCTTCAGCCGTGGCTGGAAAAAACACACTTTCGTGGAATACTATCTGTAAGTGCGGTTAAAAAAAACAAAAGATGGTATGTAATTGAATACAATGTGCGAATCGGTGTAACGATCAATGCATTTATTTTACAAATGCTTAAAAATCCGGCAGAGGTTATCATTGCTGTTGCAAGTGGCAGAAAAATTAAGCCGTCTTGGGATTACCCCAAAAAATGGGGGTGTTCACTTACACTTGCAGGTTACGGGTATCCATATCCATTGTCAGTAAAACCACCCAAATTACAGGTTTCTCTTACTGCCACTTTGGATTGTGATTTGTGGTGGAATGATGTAGATAAAACAGACAATGGAATATATACCTGTGGTCCTCGAATTGCGGAAGTGACATCTCTTGCTGAAAATAAGCAAGAAGCTGTAAGTATAGTATATAAAAACATTGAAAAAGTTCAATGTCTGGAGAGTTATTATCGCTTAGATATTGGAGGATAATAACCGTTCATGCGTGTTTGGATAAGAGATTGCCATTCCAACTATTGATACTTTTTATATAGCATAAAAGCAATTATTTTACCGGGCGAGCCAATATATGACATTTATCTTGGTCTATGATGCGATCCTGATGTTAAGCGGGAGAGGTTGATGGAGCGATGGGTTTCTTAACCGAACACACATGGAGTTGTCTGTAGTCAAGCCCATGAAATCTATAACCTGACACAGGTACAAATATAATTTCACGTTTTGCGATCCTTCTTTTGACGTATTAGGGCCTCCTGAATATCCGGCGGCAGCGATCGCACGTCCAAGATCATGTCACCAGCCATCACTAGATTGGAAGCAGGATTGCTTTTCTGCATGTGGGTTGTGGAAAACTCATTATCCCAGTATCCCATTTTGAACATATCACGGATCACCTTTGCTTTCTGAGAGACAGTACTTTTGGAGGTACCGAAGTAATCGGAGATGTCGGCAGCACCGAGATAAGGCTTGAAATTTGGATCGAAGAGGAAGTTGATGCTGCCCAGGGCATGGATTATTGCTGCAGCCCAGATCTCTATCCGACCGGAAAGGAAAGGCACATTCCGCTTGCGTGACATTTTTCGTGTCAGTTTCTCGCATAACTGCTTGTAATCGTCATCCACATAGGCATCACAAAATCCCGCTGTCATTGTAATAAGCTTTTGCATCCTTTGCTCGATGATGTCTTTATCACTCATGGCTCTTACCTCTTCTTAGTTGTTATCCCAATTGCTATACTGTTATAGGGTGCAATTTTATATAACTTTAATGTTCAATATCCAAACAATATGTTTGCATTATGATTCCCACGGGACATAGTATATTTTTGATATGATACAAACACAAAAGGACATGTTTATATTAGTATATGTCTAATTGAAATGAGTAACATGGCAGCAGAAGAATTGAAGTCGTGGATAGAAGAACACAAAGACGCGCTATTTGCAAACGATGCAGTAGGAACGGGCTGCTTTAGCTATCTGCCCGGTGAGATCGTCTGGGCAGTCACAAAGCGGTGTAACCTGCGCTGTAAACACTGCTCGATTAGCGAAGAAGACCAGGAAGAGCTAACAACAGAAGAGGGTTTTACCCTCATCGAAGATGCCGCCAAACTAGGACATGTTAAGTTCGCATTCACCGGTGGCGAGCCTTTGCTGCGCGATGACATCTATGACCTCATAGAATACGCATCCTCATTTGACATGCAGGTGGTGATGGCAACAAATGGGACGTTAATATCCGATACTGTAGCAAAAAGGCTAAAGGACGCGGGTTTGGAGCGTGCTGCGATGAGCATTGATGCTATCGGAAACGTGCATGACGATTTTAGAGGCGTTGATGGCGCTTTTGAGGGCGTTACACGAGGTGTAAAGGCGTGTAAAAACGCAGGGCTTGCAGTACAACTCTTCACGATGGTCACGAGGGACAATTACAATGAACTCACAAAGATAATCGCGCTTGCTGACGATCTAAACCTGTGGCGGATATATCTCATATATTTGATCGCTGTGGGACGCGGTAAGAACATTTCAGAGGCTTGTTTATCCACAGAAGAGAACATGGCGTTCTTTGACTTTGTAGCGAAAAAACAGACGGGCGCGAAGGTTTGGCTCAAACCGATATGCAATCCACAATACTGGGCTTATCTGAGAGATAAAGGCCTTGTAGAAGGCGAAAATGGATTTACAGGATGTACCGCAGGCATCACTCGTTTCCACATATTCCCTAATGGCGATGTAACGCCATGTGCATATTTACCAGTAAAGGCAGGGAATATAAGAGAAGATCGGTTTTGGGATATTGTAAGGGATTCCGAGATGTTTAAGGCTTTGAGAGCGAGAGCAGTGACAGGACACTGTGCTACTTGCACGCATAAGGCGATTTGTGGTGGATGCAGGTCAAGGGCGTATGCTACTTCTGGCGATTATTTGGCAGAGGACCCGGTGTGTTCTTTGTGGGATAGTTGTGAGCAATAAAATGTCCAAATATAATATCAACTGGAACATCACGAGGGAATGTAATCTGAGTTGCAAACACTGCTACTATGATGCTGGTACGAGGTTAGAAGATGAACTCAGCACAACGGAATCCTTTGCGCTCATTGACGACATAGTCGACACATTTGGTGATAACGTGCGCGTGACCTTTGGTGGCGGCGAACCGTTGATGAGGAAGGACCTATTTGATATTATTGCATATGGTAAAGAGCGTGGTTTACACCTCGTACTTGCATCAAATGGCGTATTACTCACTGAAGAAGTCGCCACCAGGTTGAAGAACACAGGCATAGAGGAAGTCATAATCCCTATTGATGGCACGCGAAAGACACATGACTACATAAGGGGAGAAGGCGTCTTTGAAAAGGCGGTAAAGGGTGCGAGCGCATGTAAAGAGGCAGGATTAGGGTTAGTTATTGATCCTTGTATCATGACGCAAAACGAAGGTGAGACCGCAAAGATTATTGACATAGCTGCGGATTTGGATGCGAGCCAGTGCAGGTTTTTCCATTATATCGCTCTGGGCAGGGGCAAGGGCATGCTGCCGGATAGTGAGCTTGAAAGAGATTTGTATACCGAAAACCTGATGCAGCTATATGAAGAGCAGAACAAGCGAAGAGGGCTTGAAATATGCACAACGCAGGCATCGCAGTACTGGGTGATATTGAAGCGTAAGAAAGCAGAAGGCCATTTCGTCCCCGACTTTTTTTATCATGAGGTACCAGGCTGTCGAGCGGCCATCGGTATGCTTTCTATCAAACCAAACGGCGATGTCGTGCCTTGTCCACTCTTAGATGTAAAAGCAGGGAATGTCAGAGAGATGAGTCTACGTGCGATACAGAACTCGAAAGTCTTCGTGGAACTGAAAAATCGTGCAGTGAAGGGCAAATGCGCAGCGTGCAAATATAAGGACCTCTGTGGCGGATGTCGTGTGAGGGCATATATCCGTTATGGCGATTATCTCGCAGAAGATCCTTTATGTACTGAGTTCTTCTTTGAAGAAGCGGAGAGGTAGAAAAAAAATCATTAAATGTCGTGTGGAATGACTTATAATAACCTGAAACCTTTATATAGGCGCCGGTCCTATGTATTGACAAAGAGGAGGCATAAAGAATGGTAAAAAAAGAAGTGGGCGTAATATTTGTAGCACTTTTAGTTGTTGCTACTCTGGGTGCGGGTGTAGCGAATGCTATCGTACTTGGGAGTGGACATGATGTCTCATACGTGGACATCGGCAGTTCCACCTTTGGCGATTTCTTCTCAAATGATCTTTGGGATGATATCGAAGAAGTAGAAGAAGAAGAAAAGGCAAAAGGGGTGGAACTGGGAAACGCTTCTCGCGATTGGTTAGGTGGAGGGGGCACAGACTGGCCATTTGGATACTGGGATATTACATCTGAAGCGTGGAAAAGAACTTTCTCGTGGTATGACGTGCCGGGATACTGGGATGTTGATTGGGGTTTTGACTGGCCATAAGGGATTTAGAATAAGACGTAATAACGTAAATAAATTGATTATTGGAGGTCGTACGGGATCACATATTCCAAATCCCGAAAGTTTTATATACCTCATTGTTCTATGTTGATATAGGGTGATATAAAGAATGGTAAGAAAAGAAGCGGGCGCAATATTAGTAGCGCTTTTATTTGTTGCTACTCTGGGTGCTGGTGTAGCGAGTGCGAAAGGCGTGACAATCGGTGGAGGATATGACGGCTCAGTTGAGGATGTCTTCAGAACTAATCTTTGGAACGGTAGTATTTGGGACCGTGTTGCAGAAAGAGGAGAGGTGGAAGCGGTGAAAGAGATGAGAGAGGCGAGAGAGAGGAAAATAGCGGAAGCGGAAGAGAATTACACTTTTGAGGGATCTCGTGATAGAACGATTTGGCCGGCTGGATACTGGAATATTGACCCCAGGTACGGAAGAGCTTATACGTGGCCGAACTCACAGAAATCTTGGGATGTTACTTATGGTTTCGAGTGGCCGGAGAAGCCATAAGGGATTTAGGCTGATAAGTGCTAACGTAAATTGCTGCGGAATTCTGCTTTTGCAGACGACCCAGCCATTTTTGGTGCCCCGGTAACGGGGTGTCATTTATTTCGACATGGAATTAAAGTAAGGTATAGGTGCATACATGTTTTTAACTTTGATTATTAACTCTTATGGATTTAAGAAGAAGTAGAAAGGATGAGTTAGCAGGAAGAGGTTAAGAAACGGTTTTTTAGTATACACGATGAAGGATGCAGGGGGATTCCAGGAAGAAGAAAGTAGCCAAGAGGAAAGGCAATATTGGCTTACGCCGGTAAAAAGTGACGATGAGCGTACGGCAGACGAAAGTATCAAAGATCTTATTGGTGCCGCGAATATATATGCTTTTGGAAACAAAACGCCGGGGCGGCGGCATCTAAAGACTGGCGATTACATCTGTTTTTATTCTGCCGGTAAGGGCGTAGTTGCTCATGCTCAGGTTGCTTCACGACCAAAACGCAAGACGTATCCGCACAGTTTGGAACAATCACAATGGGTATTTCAAGTAACTGATGTCCATCTCTACCTGGAGGATCCGATTATTATAGACGCCGCTTTAAGGAGTCGCTTAGATGCCTTTAAGAACCGTGACCAGGGTAAGTCATGGGCTTGGTTCGTACACGCGACACGTAAAATAACCGAAAATGATTTTAACGTTCTGACAAGAAGAATATAAAAATGGACATACGGGTAAGGAAGATATACGAAGCGCAATTTGCTCTTGAAGACATCCGCGAGATATTCCGAGAGGCGTTACCCACCGGACTTGACGAAAGAGAAGAGGAGCAGTTCACAGCAGGCATCGCTCGTGTAGACGCGATCATAAGAGAATTAAAAGCGGGCAAGGGCAACCCAATCAAGTACATTGAGGACAAAATAGAAGTGAGGACGAGAGAGGAGGAGTACATAAACATAAACCCTATCCAATCGGGCGGGCGATTAACGTCCGAAGCGCGAAAAGCACTCATTGCATATGGCGATGGCTATTCGGTCTGCGATAAATGCCCTAATGGCAGGCTAGATAAGATAAGAAAACCGCCGGTAGCGGAATTCCATGCAGAGTTAGCGGAGTTCGTGGGCATGGACGAAGTACGGGTTGTGCCAGGCGCGAGACGCGGTTTCCAGGCGGTTGCTTCCGCCCTGCTTGACAAGGGCGACCTCGTGTTAGTTTCTGATTTAGCGCATTATACGGAATTCTTAGCGGTGGAAATTGCGGGCGGCATAGTTAACGAAGTCCCGTCAACGGAAGAGAATATAATTACCGGCGATTCCGTTGCGGATAAAATAGAGCGAGTGAAGGAAGCCACGGGAAAACTGCCCAAGCTCATCATTATCGAGCATTTTGATTACCTTTTCGGGAACGAGCATGATGTATACGGCGTTGGTAAGATAGCGAAAGAATATGGTATCCCTTTCCTTTACAATGGCGCTTATTCCGTGGGGATGGTGCCAGTGAACGGAAAGGATATAGGTGCTGATTTTATTGTGGGTTCGGGCCATAAAGGCATGGCTGCGGTCGCACCATCGGGTATTCTCGCTACTACTGACGCATGGGCGCCAAAAGTGTTCAGAAGCAGTCAGATGGTTGGAGATGTTACAGGCAGGCGGTTCGAGAACAAGGAGCCGGAGATGCTGGGTTGCACTCTGATGGGCGGGACTGTGCTCTCCATGATGGCTTCTTTCCCAAAGGTAAAAGAACGTGTGAAGTGCTGGGACGAGGAAGTGAAGAAGTCAAATTATTTCATACGGGAATTCTTGCGCATAGAAGGGAACAAAGTTTCAGGTGAATTCCCGCGTAAGCATACGCTATCTAAGGTGGATACGCGAGATAGCTTTGACACGATTGCGAAGACGCATAAACGAAGAGGGTTCTTCCTCAGCGACGAATTGAAACGAAGAGGGATTGTAGGCGAATTCGCAGGTTCTACAAGGGTTTGGAAGCTCAATACGTATGGCATGGGCTGGAACAAGATACGGTATTTGGGTGAGGCGTTCATAGAAATAGCAGCTAAATATGCGCTGCCGGTGGGGTGATTAGGGAACTCACAACTAGCAATTTACCAGAACTGTATGTATCAGGTTCCAATGATTTTTTTAAGACACAGATTAACGCAGATTAACACGGATTTAATTTTTCTGTTTTAATCAGTGTTAATCAGTGTCAATAATCATTTTTAGTTGGATCTTATGCTTTCTTGACTTTGATTCTATGAACCCGTAAAAACTTAATAAGTTCCTGCGATTAATTTTGTATAAAATATATGTACATATTTAGATTTCCATTGTATGATTATACATACAATGAAGAAAAGAACACCACGCATATATCTGCTTCCGATGTTCGCCCTAGCCGGGATAACCGGTTCTTTGGAGCGCTCAGAGGAAAACCATGCCAAAGAGGTCATTACAACGACTGATGCGCCTAAGGCTATCGGCCCGTATAGTCAGGCTATAAGGGTAGGGAACATGCTCTTTTGTTCGGGCCAGATCCCGATCGATCCAAAGACAAGCGAGCTAGTTCGAGGCACAATAGAAACGCAGACGCGGCAGGTGCTTGATAATCTCGGCGCCGTGCTCAAGGGAGCTGGTATGAACTTCACCGACGTGGTCAGTGTCACGGTATTCATAGAGGACATGGACAACTTCGATCGAATGAACAACGTATACGAAGAGTATTTCAAGGCGATCTCGCCGGCACGCTGTGCGGTAGAAGTGGCGCGGCTGCCAAAGGACGCGGGTATAGAAATCGCGTTAATCGCGATTGTGACGTAAATAATGAAAGTGCTAGTCGGATCTCGGAACCCAGTGAAAGTGGCAGCAACAGCGGAGGCGTTTTCCAAATTTTTCGATACCGTTGATGTATCGGGCATCCGAGTGAATAGTAACGTCCCCGCTCAACCAGTCAATGCAGAAACTTTTGCGGGTGCAAGGAATAGAGCACTTGAATTGAGCATGACAAATGAAGCGCGTAATTCCGGTGCAAAGTTCTTTGTCGGTATCGAAGGCGGGATACAGAAATTATATGACCGATGGTTCACTTTTGGCGTGATCTGTATCCGGGATAATACCGAACGAGTAGGTTATGGCACCACCCCTTTCTTTGAATTACCCGCGCATATCACCAAAGAGCTTTTACGTGGTGTCGAACTCGGCGATGTAATGGATACTTTGATTGGTGAACAGAATACAAAAGAGAGACAGGGCGCTGTTGGGCATTTCACTAACGGCGTCATGGACAGAAAAGCGTATTATGTGGCTGGTTTAGTGGTTGCTTTGATCCCGTTCTTGAATCCCGATTTGTATTTCTAGGGTTGCGTATTTATGGCCCACAAAACTAAACTAAACTAAACCAAAATAAAATAAAAACCTACAAGAATAATAGTTATCCCAAGAATGCGATACTCGAAACGCCATATCCTCTGCGCTCTCTGCGAACTCCGAGGTTAATTGGACAATGTCGAGTTAAATCTTTTTGCTTTGCAAACTTCTTAAAAGAAGACACAATACAAGATGATAAGTTCAAAGTTAAAGCAGATAGCACAAATAGCACTTCCTGTTTTTCTGTTGCTAATAGCATCTTTCTTCTCGCCCTATGCCGCACTCGTTTCCGCACTCATATTCACTCTTTTCGTTCCTGGCTACATAATAGTCGAGTTTTACTTCAAAGCCATGAACATGCAAGAGAAATTATTGTTGTACATACTTCTCAGTGTGATGATTTCTACACACCTTATTTACTTTCTCTCTCTTGCTATTGGCTATTCGCAACACACGATTCAAATTGCATTTACCGTTTTATTCGCATTTCTGCTTCTCTTTCTCTTACGTAATACTAAACCGGAACACCCAAGGCGGGTTTTACATTTGCACTCACAGAAGGGTGTGTTGTTAAGTACAGGAATTGCGCTCTTCGCGTATTTCGTGCTCAGCAAAACCGTATGGGTCTGGCATAATAGCCGCATCATTTTGACCGGTTCTAACTGGCAAGACACGCCAATGCACTATGGCATAATCGAAAGCATAAATAACGGCAACTTCCCGCCTCAGATGCCTTATTTCGCGGGCGTTGACATGACCTATCATTACTTCGTTGATTTTCACACGGCGATATTAGAAAAAGCGTGTGGCGCGTTCTTACCGCGCTTAATCGTATTTACAAACGCATTTTTTGTTTTCCTGTTCGCACTCTCGCTCTACGTTTTCGCATCGTATCTGAAGAATGAACGAGCTGGCGTTTATACAGTATTGCTCGGAACGCTAGGTGGCGGTTTTTCGTATTTGCTCTTCTTCTACGCTCTATTCACGGGACAGTTAGAACACAGTACAAATTATGCATTTGAATATGGAACGTTCTTCACACTACCACCGATTTTTGATAATCTGTTACAGCAGCGCCCTCAACTTCTGGGACTGCCAACGCTCACTACTTCTGCGTATTTCTTATATCGCGGTTCACGATCAGGTTTGGGCACAGGCACGCGCGACGGTAAACGAGAACTAGCATTGGCCGGCTTGTTAGCAGGTCTGTTGTTCCCTTTTCACATGGTCGCAAGCATTTCCGCATTCCTTCTGTTCGCTCTGATTTACTTAAAGAAGATTTTGAGCGTTCGCACACAGAACAACCGCATTTATGAACTCTATTTCCTCCTATTCTTTCTGCCGCTTATCACGCCCTATGTAATTCAAATGTTTGCGGGGATCGGTCAGGGCAGCGGTTTCATTGATTTGAAACTACCTTGGGCTTTCTATTTCGTTAAAAACGGACCGTTTTTGTTTTATCTTGCAAATTTGGGGTTGCCGTTTTTACTCGCTATCGGCAGTATGTACAAGAAGTCCGTGCAGCCACACGGTTTCTTTGTCTATTCCTGGATGTTCATGATGCTAGCAATCCCTAATTTGTGCTCGTTTACACCAAATGTTTGGGATATGTATAAGTTCTTTCACTATGCGTGGATCCCAATATCACTTGCAGGAGGCTGTTTCCTCGCCGATATTACGTTTAGCAGTAGAAGTACAAGACTTCGTAAGCTATTAGTCACCGCCACAATTACGCTCTTGCTCGTATTCTCTATTTTCACTTCCGTTTTAGTTGTGACCTGGAATGTATCTACCTGCTCTTCTTGCGCTTCTGCAAGTGAATATGAGACGGGACTGTGGGTACGAGAGAACACACCAGAGCGATCAGTATTCTTAACCTGGAGCTCCATTCATGCTCCCGTGAGCATGATCGGTGGAAGACTGCGGGTGCTTGGTTATACGAATTGGGCTTATGGGCATGGTCATGATTTTTGGGAGCGTAAGGAAGATGTAGTACGTGCTTACAAGGGTAATATCTCAGATACCTTTGCCGTGCTACGGAAATATGATGCGAGCTACGTGTATGTAGGAAAAGAAGAACAGAAGAACGCACCGGAGTGTCTCAAGAAGTTTGAATACTGTGAACAGCTTGAACATGTTTACGAAGACCCGTCGGGGGAATACAATATTTTCCAATTCCGATACTGAAAGAAGCTTACGAACCCGATATAGCAATAGATAAGCGTTTTTTAAAGAAAAAACGCGAAGTTTGTTCTTGACGCACATACGAAAAACAGTAAGATAAAACCTGCACTTATCCAAATTATGGTAAGATGTTCAATGCGTTATTGGAGACATATTTGAGGCAGAAGAAACATGAAATTACTATTGCTAAAACAAAGAAAGAAAAAGCGATTATAAAAGAAGAAGTAGCAATAATAATATTAACTAATGATAAATTCGTGGCAAATATTCTTAAAGCAAATTGTGAAGGAATGTAAATCATCATATATAATAGCACAAAAATTAAGTAGATATTTATTAGACTATTATTGGGTTGGTAAACAGTCTTGAGATTACTCACTACTTCTTTTTGCTTATAAAACCACACAAAACTATAAATCCCTAAAGTTATACAATTGAAAAATATAATTGAGATCACACTCCTCTTTTTGAATTCATTTTCTTTCTTGATAATTAAAAATAAACCATTGGACATTATAGAAATAGTATGGATCAACAATAAAAATGTTGCAATAGAAAATCCTGCTTCTGTATATCCAAAATTTAAATAACCCTGATGTATATTGGATACGAAAGTACCAAAACCATTGAGAATTCCAAGAAAAATTAGTAGCTTTGCATTATATAATGGGAATTTTTCCTCATATTTAAATTTTTTGTATCCTATATATCCAAAATATATTGAAATTAACGTAATTAAATATGAGATGATAGACCCAATAAGATCTATTTCGCTACTGGGTTCAAATTCAATTTCTTTTAAAAAAAATAATACAAATAAAGATATAGCTACAGTAATTATCCCTATTGCACCTAAAATAATAGACGCATAACCCACTATTTTCTCTTTTGTTTCGTCTTGCATATTACTATTATTCATCGAATTTTACGATATAAAAGCTTTTCATTTTTTCCTTTTTCCAGAGAATCATTTAGCTCTTCTCAGCGCGCTCCGTGATCTCCGAGGTGAGCTGCAGTTAATGGGCTCACAGCGATATGTGGCACACTTGCCCAATATTACACCCGTCGACCCGTGTATTTTCAGACTATGCGAAAAATCGAAAAGCTTTATATAGGGTCATGCACATAGATAAATAAGTCCGCCGTAAAAGGTGCGAACTCAAAGATATAAAAAGAAGGAGGTGAAAAAGAAGAAAAGATGAAAAAAACAATAACTCTTGTTGTGCTCGCAGCGTTTCTTATGAGCGTGTTCTCTGTCACTGCTATTGCAGCTATTGATTCAGCAGTGCCCGTGCCGGAAGAGATGTCCGGAGGAAGCATAGAAGTGCTGTGTAATGAAAGCGTAGTAAATGCATCCGCAGAAAACGCTGAAGATGAGGATTACACGAATTTGCAAATCTCGCCGAGAGATGAGTGGTTCCGGATAAAACCGGGTGGCGAGAAAGAGTTAACGATAAGGGTAAAGAACAAGGAAAACGAGTCGGTATTTACAAGTCCTCGCTTAGAGCCGATGCTGTATGGCGAGTACTTCTTAGAAGAAGAATGGATAACCTTTGAACCAAGCAGCGCGGAAATTGAATCAGAAGAGGTGCAAGAATACACCGTTACGATGAAGATACCAGAAGATGCGGAGATCGGGGATTACATCACACAGATTGTATTCACAAATGATACTATTTCAACGCCGTGTCTACTACCATTCCTACCACAACCAAACGCCATAATTCTTTCTATAGACGTCTGGGAACCACAGAAGATTATGATACAGCCACGGTATATACATGGCATGTTAGAAGCAGGACAGACAAAGGAGTATAAAATACATATTGAGAACAAAGGAGACGAAGCGATTTCTATAAGTCCGGAAATAGAGGAGGAAGAGTACATGTCTATGCCTTACGAGAACCCGATCCCCGACGAGTGGCTGACGATAGATGCGCCTGCAGCGGTGGATGCAAACTCAACAGCAACGGTAAATGTGACTGTTGATGTGCCCGCAGATGCAAAAGGTGGGTACGAGGGTTGCATCAAGCTGAACATAGATGACTCCGCGGCAGATCGATTTGGGAGGGACTATGAAGTGCATATTAGTTTCGGAGTGTGGAAACAGCCCAAAACAGCATACCAGCAAAATTTCACGGTGAAACAGGGACAGAATTTCAGTGTTGTTATCTCTGCCAGCCAGCGAAGATACGATAAATATGCCACAGGAGCGGAAGAGATGGTTGAGCCTTCTTTCAATGTCTCATTGGCATTGGCAGGACTTGAAGGCGAGGATATGACACCGGAACCATCGAAAACCGTCAAAACGGTAGATGTTAGTTTAGGCTCCGATTATTTACCGCCCGAAGATGTGACAAGCGACGAGACATATCACGTATCGCACATAGAGTACAGCGAAACATACAAGGTAACAAATGCAACTGGTGGTGTCTGGACACTGGAGATATTACCAAAGAATACGCAGAGCTTTGAGTACACGATAGAGATAGGCGGATAAGAATAAATAAATCCCCCTTCTTTTATTTTTTATCTTTTCTTACTATTGTGATAAATGATGACCGGGAAAATTTTGGATGTGAAGGAACTGACAAAACGGTTCGACACGAAGATAGTTCTTGATCATCGCGAAACATGAGTTCCTGTCAACGGTAAAGACGAAAAGTTTTATCTTCGTCCTGATCTTACCGTTATTGATACTTATACCGATGGTGATTGCAATGGGTTTTATTCCGCAGATGGCACTTGAAACACCGCGAAATATCGGGTTCGTTGATGAGGTGGGAATGCTGCACGCAAATGAGAGTTTTACCAAATTCGGGGACTATGAGAATGCAAAGAGAGCTCTTTTGGACGATGAGATAAACGCCTTCTTCATTCTTCACAAGAATTACCGTGAAACGGGAAATGTTACGGTATATTCAAAGGCAGGGCTATTTAGTTCTCCGCCTACCAGATTGATGGAGACGTTTTTGAGGGACAGTCTTTTGGAGGAATCAAAGATAGACGAAACGATAAAAGAGCGAATAAAAGAGCCCGCAAAAGAAAAGAGTATTACGCTGAACAATAAGGGCGAGGTCGAAGAGCAGACAGGGGCAGGATTTTTTCATACCTTACGTACTCGCAATTCTTCTGATGCTCGCGATAATGACCTCTTCCGGGTATTTGATGCAGGGGATCGTGATAGAAAAGGAAAGCAAAACGATGGAGATTTTGCTCTCTTCTCTTACCGCGGACGAACTGCTCACAGGTAAGATTATCGGGTTCGGCTCCGCAGGACTGCTGCAAGTTGTAATTTGGTGTTGCATGTTAGTGGTAGCAATTGCGTTAACGCCATTATCAGCGCTATTTTAGGGTATTTCTGTCTCATGGATTTTAATTCTCGCAGTTGTATATTTCATTCTGGGTTATCTCCTGTTCGCAGGCTCGATGGCTTGTGTCGCAGTGCCTGCAAGTACCGTAAGGGATGCGCAACAGGGCGCAACGGTATTTACGATGTTGGCTATCTTGCCGATGATGCTACTCATGATCATCGTCAATGCACCAAATTCGATCATCGCAAAGGTTCTGACGTACGTACCATATACCGCGTCTGTAACGGCATTAATGCGGATTTCATTGGTCGATGTTCCCACTTACGAGCTCGTTGCTAGCCTCGCGATACTCACGGTCTCTGTTATCATCGTGATTAAACTTTCTGCTAAGATATTCAGAACCGGAATATTAATGTATGGGCAGAAGATGAAGCTTAAAGATGTTATCTTATCGCGCTTTGTGCTTACCTGGTTTGCGTCTGCGTGCTTTCGCCTGCTTGTCCTGCCGCACCATGATAGCGAGCGCCAAAAGCGTAAAGCCTAATAGGATCATGTAAATCCCAATCAGAAGGCATATGAACTCCAGTCCTTTTATTCCTGGGAGGGCGATACCCAGCACGCCAAAGATTAGTGATAAAAATCCGTCCACATATACTAACCATTTACTTTTATCGCCCGCTGGTAGTCGGAAGGCTGATACAAGCTTATAGATACCTCTAATCAGTAGCCAAGCCATGATCAAATAAAGCAGCACAACAAGACTGATTCCCGGCCACATGATAGCGAGTATCGCAATTGCGATACTGCAGACGCCCTTAACGATTAATATTCCGCGACGCCCTTCATCTGCATGAAAAGATGCAACCACTTCTAATATGCCCCACACAAATACGAATACGCAGAAAAAGATGAGTAACCACCCTATCGTGATCCCCGGCATGATCAAAACGAAAGTACCAAAGAGCAAGGCGAGAATGCCTTCCAGTGTTATTGCCCAGCACTCCTGAGATAAAACAAACCGATCTACCTTCTCGCCCATGACCTTATCGCCTAGTCCGGTTTCTTTACTATTACTAGCTTCTTTATGCTTCCCCTTCCCCATCTTTCCTTTTAGCCCAACTAACTATGATATGGAGTGTTTTATATTAATCAGTATAAAAGCCTTTCTGTTTTTGTTCGTTACAGTAAGCCGAAGTAAAAAATCGGGCAAAATCATTTTTGTATCGGCGGCGGCCAAACCCCTCAACGATATACACAGGAGTACCTCCTGTATTCTGCATCCTTCACCCTGTATCCTGCATCCAGATCACTTCTTATGATTTATCAGTATGTCAACATGTTTACTCATATCCTTTGTCATCTCCTCCAGCCTACCCGTTTTTATTAGCTTTATACCCACTAGTGCCATGAATATCCCACCTATTGTATCAACAAGTAAATCAGTCATAGTGTCATGAAGGCTCCATTGTGCCCCCAGCCCGAAAAGAGCATCCGATGCCCATTCCCCTAATTCCCATACCACTCCGGACGCCATAGTAATAACAACGACAGCAAACGCTAGTGCATATGTATGCATGAACAGACCCTCCCAGTGTTCATGCAATAGATAGAGTGCGATTAATGCCAAGAACGCGATAAGAACCGCAGATACAAAATGCGTGATTATGTCAAAATTAGGAAAGGCATAATACACGTCAAATACACCGCCCAGGCCGACATGCAAAAACAATGCAAATACGATCAAGAAGTCTATAATCACCGGCAGTTTAAAGTTCCAAATACGTTTGAGTAAAATCGGCACCGAACATATTATAATACCCGAAATACATTCGAGTGTCCATTGCAAATCGTCATTTGATATTGATATGACTAGGAAAAAAAATATTGCTATTCTCAGTGCATGAGCTACAAAAGACCATCGTGATTCTGTCATATTAATTTAGTTGTTAGTCCATTAAGTAAAAGTAATTGTTTAGCACCTTTTTATAACCACGAGATTAGACTGATTTTTACGATCGTGAAATCGCGTGGTTTCTTACCTTCTTGGTTACTTCAGCAGCCTCTTTGAGTCTCGCTTTTGGTTCGGTTCAGTCGCAAGATCCCGCTTTTATCTTCTCTAAATTCTTATTGATCTGCGCATTAGCCTCTTCGACTACCGTTTTTGTTTGACCACCACACCCAGTGGCTACCGCGTTGATTTCCACTCCCGCCACTTCGGCATTCCGCTCTATTTGTTGTATAGCTCTTTTGAATTCGCGTTTTATATTCTCAACCTGTGTAAACCCACTTATTTCATCAATATCCACACCACGAGTTTCGAGATTAACTTTAACCTCAATAAGTCTATCTATTAAGTTGTCAAAAGCCTTAGCAGTCTTATTTCTTGCCTCTTTTTACTAGCACTACACCTATTACAGCCATAACTGTTCCGCCTAACGTATCAATAAGCAGGTCGCCCATTGTGTCTTGATTACCCCTTTGTGCTCAAGTCCCGCTGTATCAAATCTTGTGGATTTCGAGCTATTAATTGCAAATTGCAAACAATAGGCCCACTCCTGCTGCATGCATGCATGCATGCATGCATGTCTGCTCTGCAACAGGTCTGTGGGCACTACATACATTTAATTTAGAAGTCCGTCATCACACGGTATTGATCTATCTCCTCCTTCAACAACCGCAGGAACCTTCTGCTCACGCCCTCTACGTCCTTAGTATTTGTTATCCCTCTTCCTACAATTATGATGTCCGCACCACCATTTATCGCTTCCGGTGCAGTATCTTCCTTTATACCACCTGCAACCGCCACCAGCATCTTACCCCCTATTCGCTTTATCTCCGCTATATCACCCCAAGCATGCTGCTTTTCCTGTTCTACATCTATTGCACGATGCAATTCGACCACGTCCGGCATCATCTCCAGTACACTTAATTCTTTAAGCACCGCTAGCGGTTTTTCAACATTTAACATATCCAGGGACGAGTAAATACCGGTCTTCCTTGCCTCCGTTATCGCCTTCTCCATCGTCTGAAGTGGCGCTAACCCCGAGATCACTACTGCATCTGCACCTGCATCCGCAACCATCCGTACCTCTAAGTTGCCAGTATCGAGCGTTTTAAAATCCGCAATCACGAATGTATCGGGCTTTATCTCTTTTATCTTCGCCACTATGTCCACTCCGTATCGCTTTATCAATGGCGTACCCGCCTCTATGATAAGATGGTCATTACTCGGCAGTTCCTTCACCACACGCTCCATGTGCCCCCAGTTCGGGATGTCCAGAGCGACCTGAAGATAAGGTGGGTCCCATAACTTTGTCACTTTCATACCCAAAGACGGATGCCGCGACCGGTCCTTCTCATATAGCACTTTCTTTATATCCGGGAACCCATCCATAGCACGTTTTAACGCCAACTTTGTAGCGCCATAATTGTAACGATATATCTTATTATAATCATCTGCATGAGGATGCATGAACACACTTACGATCACCACTAGTTCCTCTGCCTTATCCTCTGGTATCACGCCCTCCTCCACGGAATCCGCAACTGCTTTTGCTATTGCACTCTGCGCAGGGCCAAATACCTTCTCCGCCTCGTTCATGTTCCGCACCGTAACCTTCGGCACTACTACCGTAGACGGCTTAACTGGTAAATTCGGCCTTATCACTGCAAATAGCGGTGTGTGCCCTGCGGACATCTGGCTCAAGGCGTTTGTGAATGCCACACCTACCGGTCCGTTTTTGTCCCCGATCATCAAATCAATATGCGCAATTTCTTTCCCATCCCCAATCAATGCTTCACCTACATTCAACATGTTTGTTATCTTATCTCCATTTGTATTGATTCTATTTGCTTGCTTTCATTATATCTTATCCAATGCTTTTCTTACCGCAGGCAACAGCCGGGATTCAAGTTCTAACTGGTGAAAGCCCGGTCTGGGTCCACCTTTTCTCGTCGCTCTACATATCCTTGGATCGCCAATAGGAAACCCGCGAACTTTAGAGAAGATACCGTTAGTATCTATTACCCTTACCGCTTCCACAATCACTCTTAGTTTCTGCCCTTCTCCTTCTATTAAAGCGCCAAAACAGGTCTCTTTTACTATGACGTCTGAGCTGGCCATGCTTTTATCTTCGCTAATCAAAGCCAAAAGCCTACTCTTCAATTGTTCCGGTGTTATCTCAGAATCAGGCGAGATTACGATCACGCGTGTCTCAATTCCCATTTCGCTTCCCCGTTTTTTTTACTTTTAATGTTTTCCTTCTTTGATACAACTTTCTTCTTAATTAAGAAAGTTTCATTTATGGGCCCGCGGAGATTTGAACTCCAGACCTCTCGGTTATCAGCCGAGCGCTCCAACCAGGCTAAGCTACGAGCCCTTTTATTGGATATAACCAAATACAGTATACCAGATATGCAAGTACATTTAGCTGCTACCCATTTGGCTATTATCTTTGTCTTTATACTACTATACTATTTTTATAATAACTTATCTTTTATTTTATTATTTTAGAGTGAGCAAGCAAAAAGAGATGTATATTAAGGAACATAATCTCGACTCAGGGCTAATGGTGGCTGTGTGCGATACGGAATTAGTAGGTAAATGTTTTGTTGATGGCGAGTTGAAACTAGAAATCACGGAAGGTTTTTATAAAGGTGAAGAAGTGACCGAAAGAGAAGTGATAGCTTCTTTGAAGCTCGCAACAATAGCGAATCTAGTAGGTAAAAGGGCGATTAAATGCGCAGTAGACAATAATTTTATCGCAGATGCTAATGTGATCTTTGTGGATGGTGTGCCGCATGCACAGATGGTGAAGTTCTGAACGAGATTTGTTGTTGTAAAATATCAGCCACTAAATAAGTGCTCTTCGCCTCCGTTACCCGTACGTTATAACTTGCTCCGAGCGGCAAATCATCGTTTACTACTATCGCCCTATACGCCGAGTCACGAGCCATTACGCCTCCCTTTTTCCCCGGCTCCGTTACTAAAACCGGTAGTTCTACCCCTTCTAATGCCTTGTTCTTTGCGAGTACAATATTGTGATAAACGGTAGAGAATATTCTCGACCTTCGCTTCTTCTCCCGTTCCAACAAGTCCGTTAACTTTGATGCTTCTGTTCCGGGTCTTGATGAGAACCGAGTTATGTTCACTTTTTCCGGCTTTAGTTCCTCCATTAAATTCAGTGACGCGAGGAAATCCGCTTCCGTCTCGGTTGGAAAGCCAATGATAAAATCTGTGGATATTGTGCTATCTCTGAATCGCGCCCTTATGCCTGCTACAATCTCAACGAAATCAGCGACTTTGTAATTCCTTCGCATCTCTGTCAGTACCCGGCCAGAGCCCGATTGCACAGGCACGTGAAAGAATTTGAATATTTTTTCGCTATCAAACGCCTCAAGGAGTTCGTCCAGGATAGGCATAAGCGTGAATGGATTCATCATACCCACTCTTATCCTAAAATCACCTTCCAAGGCTGTTATTTGTTCTAACAACGCAGGTAGTTTTATATTTGAACTGTCCCACCCATATGCACTAGAATCCTGCGATGTGAGCCTTATCTCGTTCGCACCGCATTCCACTGCGCTCTTAACAGCCCCGCATATCTTTTCCGGCTTGTAGCTTTTCAGCTCGCCACGCGCTTGTTTCACAATACAATAAGAGCATTTGCCTACGCAACCCTGTGCTATTGTAATCACCGCAATAACACCATCGAACTCAAGCCTTTGCTCGTCACTAACTCGAATATCTCGGGGCGTCACCATAGCTACATCATCACCAAAAATGCTTTTTACCAGTTCTGGCTGTGCCGCCGCCATGCAACCCGCCACAACTACCGTTTTACCACGCTCTTTTAACGCCTTCAGTCGCCTTATCACATTTAACTCTGTTCTTTTCGTTACTGTGCATGTATTCACTATGACAACATCCGCTTCACTTTCTTCTACTATCTCATGACCGGCATCTCTTAGTATCGCCCGCATTTCCATTGTGTCGCCGGTATTTGCAGTGCAGCCGAAAGTCACTATAGAAACTTTTGCAGTTGCCTCTGATAATTCGGTTAGATTCATTAGATAATATATTATCTATTACCTATTAGTTCATACAAATAATATGACATTGTCATTGGAAGGGTAGTAATGAACAAAACCTCAAGAAGGAAGATAGAACAACTTCAGATATGTGCGGAAAAGGAAGTAGAAGTAGCAAGAGAGTGTTTTGCAGACGTTAAGCTTGTTCATGTTGCATTACCCGAGCTAGATAAGGATGCGATAGAGTTAAAGACGGAATTTTTAGGCTTTTCGTTTCAATATCCGATAATGATTGCTTCGATGACCGGCGGACATCCGGATACGAGGAAGGTAAATAGAGTCCTTGCAGAAGTTGCGGAAACGCTTGGCGTTGGTATAGGCGTGGGCTCTCAACGAGCGGCATTGGAAGGTACCGAACAGGAAGATTCTTTCCGCGTGGTTCGTGACGTTGCACCCGAGTCGTTCATCTATGCGAACTTAGGAGCACCTCAATTGAAGGAATATGGGGTAGAGGGTGTCGAGCGAGTGATAGAGATGATAGGTGCAGATGCTATTGCAATACACCTCAACTTTTTACAGGAAGCTATTCAACCGGAGGGAAACGTAGATGCAAGCGGTTGCTTAGCTGCGATAACCGAGGTATGCGAGGCGATAAAGAAGCCCGTGATTGTAAAGGAGACGGGTGCCGGGATTAGTTATACAATGGCGAAGATGATACACGGGTCAGGCGTATCTGCGATAGATGTAGGCGGCTTAGGCGGAACGAGTTTAGCTGCTGCTGAGATATACCGTGCGAACGCAGAAGGGGATGATCTTGGAGCACATTTAGGCAATCTCTTCGGTTGGAACTGGGGCATCTCCACGGTAGAAAGCATTGTGGAGTCTAGTGCGCTTCCTTTTACTATCCCTATAATCGCCACAGGTGGAATAAGAAATGGGCTTGATATTGCAAAGGCCATTGCTTTAGGTTCCGATATGTGTAGTGCGGCTTTGCCGTTTTTGAAACCCGCAATGGAAAGCGCCAGCATAAAAAGTGGCGTAGACAAGGTAATAGCGAAAATAAGAGAATTTAGCGAGGAATTAAAGGTCGCAATGTTCTTAACGGGTTGTAAAAACACGATAGATCTAAAGGATGCCGAGCTAGTTATAACAGGAGAGACAAGGGCGATAATGGAACAACGGGGCGTTTTTGATCGTGTGAAGCGGAAGAAGAAGCATAGTTGAGGTCGTAAACGCTCAAAATTTTTGCAGTTGCTCGAAAATGTCTGAATTGGAAATATGGACTATTGGAACAAGTAACCGTAGCATAGATGAATTCCTAAACTTACTCGCGGCATATCGGATAGAAGCAATAGTAGATGTGAGACGATTCCCTACGTCAAGGCACAAGCATTTCAAGCAGGAGAACCTAAAATCGAGCTTGAATCAGTGTGGTATAGACTACCACCACGTTACAGAGCTCGGCGGCTACAGAAAAGGAGGATATACGAAATATATGAAGACCAGCGAATTTGGAATGGGATTAGACTACGTTGAAACACTTGCAACATCGAAACGAGTAGCGATCATGTGTGCAGAACGTTTAGTCTCCAGTTGTCATCGCCGATTTATTGCAGATGTGCTCAAATTGCATGGCATCTCTGTGATACACATAATAGATCCGGGTCTGTGTTCTGAGCACAAAGGCAAAAAGCGGAACAAAAGGTTGGATGAATTTTGATATAATATAATCATGCTCCGCCGGGGATTTGAACCCAGGTCGTGGGATCGAGAGGTGTTAGAAAAGCGTATAGACTATTCTAAGGACAGGAAAAATTTTATCATATGGATGAAAGAGAGGTGTTCAATCGGACATACAGATGATATGGTTAAATACCTTGACAGGTATTTAACAACAAAGGTTTCAAATCCCCGGCATTTGTTTGAGCTAATTGGAACCGTGGAGAAAGGCAAAAGGCATTTCTGCATGGCAATTAGGGATTTGCTGAAATACTATGAGATATTCAGTTTGATGGATGAGGCAAGTTTAATTAAATACAGAAAGGTCGTTAAAATCCCTAAAACTAATAGACTTGTTGCGGAATAATTTGGAAAAGCCCGGAGAACGGATATCCGTAAAAAGGAGCAATATGCGCGGAGCAATGGACGCCTTAGAAGGCAGCATTTCATGGGATTTTATATCGCAACAAGTCTAATATAGATAACTACATACCAGAGGATGAAAAAATCATGGAAAGCGCTTTTCGCAGTCTTCAACTACTTTACTCAACTTGGCTAACTGTTTTTCTCCAAATTCTATCACGTCCATGCCTTTAGAGTATACTTTTAGCTCACATGACACTTCTTTCAAAGGGTATTCGTAAGTCTCCTCACCTTGGATTTCAAGAGTTACCTTGTTATCTTCCTTGTTAAGTTTAAGAGTAATCAAAATTTTTCCATCTGTAACCTTTATAGTTTTGTTGTCATTAGCTTTTTCAATTGTTGCTTTTCTTATCCAATTTATCTTTAGATCCTTTTTTAAAAAAATTCTAAGACTCTTGCCATCGTTTCCGGGAATATCATTCCAGCTAAATAAATACTCTTTGCACTCCGGAAAGAAACGCCTAACAGTTTTTGGACTGCTTTGTGCAGATGGTGTAGATTCAGCTTCCTTGACTTGCTCCGCTTCCGGTGTATCCTTTCCGACTGCGAGACCTATGCTAGACGTCTTTGTACGAGTCGCTCCGGTCTCTATAGTCCCTGTGTGAATAGCCTCTGCTCTTGCTTTGTTAAGATACTTTAGTTCTGGATCGTCTATCATTTTTAGCTGTTTCGGACAATACCATTCGTCAAAATCTTTTCGGTCTTTCTTACTTTTGCCAGTTTTGTATTGCTTTTGCATATATAATGTGATAGTTCGAGCAGCGGCCAAGAAGGCGCTAAGATTGTAGTAAAAGACATTATCAGCCTCAAGTGTCTGCTTCATCTTAGAGAGAAAATATTCTGCCTCCTGAAGTTTGTGTCTAGTTTGATTCTCTATTTTCATTAATTGTATACAAAGTCTATGTCTAATATAAATATTTTTGCTAAAACAAATTTCAGAGGAGAGGGAAAGGTTTTCGGGATTAAAAAGGAAGACAGACGGCTCCATACATATATCATTGGTAAATCAGGGATGGGAAAGACATCCCTGATTTTAAATATGGCTTTAAATGATATTTACAATGGTTCTGGCATCTGCTTAATTGATCCACATGGTGATATGATAGAAAGCCTTTTGGATTACATCCCATCCTGGAGAATAAACGATGTCATCTATTTTAATCCTGCTGATATTGATTATCCAATTGCTTTGAATATCTTGGAAAGAGTAGAGCCTGATAAAAAACATCTTGTTGTCTCTGGATTGATTTCTGTTTTTAGAAAGCTCTATGCTGAATACTGGCAGCATAGACAAGAGCATATTTTAAGGAATACCATTTTAGCTCTTCTTGATTATCCTGGCAATAAAACATTGCTTGGCATATACAGGATGCTTTCTGATTGGAGATACAGAAAGAAAGTAATTGAAAAAATAAAGGACCCAATAGTCAGGTCATTTTTTAAAAATAAATTCTCAAAATATCTGTATCAGTTCAAAGGAGAAGCATTAGCCCCTATTCAGAATAAGCTGGGAGCTTTTCTATCTACTCCTTTAATTCGCAATATTGTTGGTCAGGTTAATTCAAAAATAGATTTTAGAAGGGTTATAGACAATCAAAAGATTATTCTGGTTAATCTTGCCAAAGGAAGGATAGGAGAAGACAATGCTGCTTTGCTCGGGTCTTTAATTGTTACTAAACTTCAATTAAGCGCTTTAAGCAGGATAGATATTCCAGAAAAAGAAAGAAAAGATTTCTTTTGCTTTATTGATGAGTTTCAAAGCTTTGTTTCAACTACGGGTGATAGTTTTAGCGAGATACTCTCTGAAAGCCGGAAATACAGGCTCTGTTTAATTATAGCTCATCAATATTTAGGGCAATTAGGAGAGAATTTTCAAAAAGAAGAAAAACTAAGAAAAGCTATTTTTGGTAATGCTGGAACTATCATTGCCTTTAAGGTTGGTCCAGATGATGCTGAATTCTTGGAAAAGGAATTCTATCCTGAGTTTGAAAGACAAGATTTGATAAACCTTGAACGGCACAATATCTATCTTAGGCTCGCCATAGATGGCAAAGCATCAAAATCATTCTCTGCTCTGACCTTGCCGCCTTTTTATAAGTTTGAGAGGCAAGGAAATAAGGATAAGATAGTTGAGGTGTCAAGGATGAGATGTGCAAAAAAAAGAGAGGAGATTGAGGAGAAGATTGAAAGGTGAGACATAGAAGATAGTAGAGGTAAAGAGAAATGCAATGATAAAAATAATATTCTCCCTCTTAGATTTCATTCTGGTGCAAGAGGGAAGCAATAGAATAGCAAAAAATCCACCAAGTTATTCTCCCTTATTCTAAAATTCTCAAAGTTGTGTGGTTTAGAACACGCATTCTTACTTAGTCTTTACCCTCCGTCCATACCAAAAAGAATCGGATCTCTACAAGATTGTGTGGGTAACTTTATTTACCCTCTGTTTTATTTAACCGCCATGGATGACAAAAAGCTTATGCAAATTACGCTAGGAGTA
>QENH01000191.1 GCA_003336485.1 Candidatus Methanophagales archaeon | reverse complement strand
ACGAAGGTGGCAGAGCAGGTGAGCGAGATCCCGGAGGAAGAATACGTTGAGGTTATTTTGGCATCTCCAAAAGAATATCGGCCGAAGACCGAGCGCGGGAAGCGGGAGAAAGCGAAACGGGATGCACTGAAAGAGCCAGTAAAAATCGCAGAGATGATGGATTTGAGCTAGAGTTTAACGTGAAAAAGACAAAAGAAAAATATTATGAACATATCGAAAGCATAAATAGCTTTGTTGAGAAGATGAGAGAGAAGAGGGATATTCTGGATGCCATTTCTCTATCTCACTAAGCATCTTGAAGGAATTTACTGAGTACTTTGCACGATTTGTTTTTTCTGTATGCTGATTTAATCAGGCGATTGATTTTTTGAGCAGATTTACAATTTTTATCGGTGGATTGATGACCAATAGTTCTGGAAACATACTAAAAGCCATCAAATAATTTGAGTTGGTAAGTCTTTAGATATGAAAAGAAACTATCTGAAATTATAAAGTAATATAGACCTGATCTATATTGCGACAGAATCAGGTATACATCGGCGATACCCCTGGGGTACGGGGTATCATCCCTCTTATGACCCAAGAAAGCGCGGGTGGTACAAAAGCGCAGTAGAAACAGGCAAAATCGGGTGGAGTGGTCTATACATTGGCGCTTCTACACATGAATTAATGGTTACCTGTTCCAAGCCCGTCTATGGTCCGGGCGGTGAACTCTTAGGCGTGGTTGGTGCAGATGTAACACTAAAAGCAATGAATGATGACATTATAAATGCACAAATCGGTAAATTAGGGTATGCGTTTTTGATTGACGACAAAGGTAATTTCGTCGCCCGTCCGGGATTGTCAGTGGGCGACAAGAAATGGGATGAATCTTTTGAAACTGAGAATTTACTCAGCAGTGATAATAGCGAATTGAGAGCGATAGCAGAGGATATGATCGCAGGCAATATGGGCAGTGCGAAATGCCGATTTGAGGATGGCGAGAAATATATCGCATATGCACCCCTTAATTGTACTACTTGGAGCGTGGGTATTGTGATGCCGGTTGATGAGATAACTGCGCCAACACTAGCCACGAAGAGCAAATTAGTCGCGGCCACACAAGATACCGGCGAATATATCACTAAGAAAGTAGATACCACCCAGAAAACCCTTATTTGTATCTTAATCGCAATGATTTTAGTTGTCGCTAGCTGTTCCTTTTTGCTTTCGCGGATGATAACAAATCCAATCAAGGAACTCTCAAAAGGCTCTAAAGTCATTGGTTGCGGTGACTTTGATCATAGGGTCGATGTGAAGACGGGGGACGAACTCGAAGATCTTGCTCGTTCGCTCAATAAAATGGCTTCTGACCTGAAGAAGTATGTGAATGAACTCGTGGAGAAGGAGACGAAGATACGAGAACTTGAGATTGTGCGGTTGGAGAAATACTCAAAGAATTTGGAGCGTAAAGTAAAGCTGCTTGAGATTAAAGTAGACCGCGAGAAGACAGAGAAAGCGGTTTCTACTATTACCGAGACCGAATACTTCAAAAAGTTGAGGGCCGAGGCTGCGGATATTCGGGAGAAGAGGGAGAAGAGGGAGAAGACGTGAAAGGGAATGCAAAATGCAAAGTGCAAAGTGCAAAATATAGGGTGCAAATCGAATGTAAATGACTTTTTATGTATATCTGCGTTATGTATATATACATAATTTTGTGATGCAAATGAAAGAGCAAAAAATGGCAAACCCATTCAGGTATGGGGAAGTGGTAACGGGCGAAGATTTTGCAGATAGGGAACTAGAGCTGCAAGAACTCATAATGGACCTGAAAGCAGGTCAGACTATTTTCCTTATCTCACCCAGGAGATACGGTAAAACGTCCTTAATCATGAATGCGCTTGACAAATTACAGAAGGAAGGGTTCTATACAGCATACATAGACCTTTTTAAAGTATCTTCATTTAAAGGTTTGCTGGAGCTGTATACCGAGGTCGTATTAAGAGCAGTAGAAACAAAAATTGAACGATTTAACCGATTCGTCCGGGAGTTCTTCCCTAATATCCATCCCAAAGTGGTTATCAACTCAGACGGTAGCCCCTCGTTAGAACTAGATTATGAAGTGAAGGAAAAAAGTGCGGGTAAACTGTTCGACGAAGTCTATGAGGCACCACAACGAATAGCCAAGAAGAGGAACAAGAATTTTATCGTTGTGTTTGATGAATTTCAGGAAATAGCGAATTTGAATGGAGAAGCGATAGAGAAGGGTATGCGAGCATGTTTTCAGCATCATGACCGAGTGGGCTATCTATTTGCGGGCAGCAGACGGCACATAATCTCTGATATGGTCACCAATAAACAAAGAGCGTTTTACAATATGGGTAAGGTAATGCCGCTCGATAAAATACCGCGCGAGGAATTTAAAATCTTCCTGGAGGGTAAGTTCACAAGAACAGGATTTTCGGTCGCAGAAGGAGTATTGGACGAAATTTTGGATGTTACCGAGAACTATCCGTATAATGTTCAATTTTTATGCCATGAGTTATGGCATAACTGTAAGGACAATAGAAAGGTCTCATCTGATGATATTACTCCGGTCATGAATAGAATACTTTACGGTCAATCCGCAGTTTATGTTACCCTCTGGAATACTCTACCCCGGCATCAGAAGCGAATACTTGTCGCAATTGCCGCTTCTGGTGGTGAGAATATATTCTCCAAGGATTTTATACGCGATAATGACCTGGGTGCAGCTTCATCAGTTCAGACTTCTATTAATCTGCTAATGAAGAAAGAGATTATTGAAAAGGGGATTGGCACCTACTATATCGCAGATGTTTTTTTCGATGCATGGATCAGAAAGGAGATGATGTGAATACATAATTAAGGACGAGTGCTTTTTCTCTGATTTGATTTTTTCTGCGTTAATCAGCGTTAATCCGTGTCAATATTTTTTTTCCTCGACTACAAATACCTGTTTATCTTTTCTAGTTTCACGTTCTTCCCGAAACTCGTTTTTATGCTCTTGCGGCCGAAACAAATCCCGAGCGCTTCGTGCAATGCGATCTGATCAAGATTAACGGGATTCTCTTTTATCGCTTTTGCGATGTCCATATATTCGATAACGCCATTTGTTACGCCTGTAACAGTAGCACCGGTAACATTTTGCAGCAATAGTATAACTGCACCAGCACCGCATTCTTTACCGAAATTAGCGTCATAACCGGACGAATCACCGCACCGAACCAGATGTGTTGGTCGGATAATCCTGATTTCTGGGATCTCATATTGGTCCGGAACATACATGTGCACCTGCTCCATGAACTCTTTCATCTTTACATCATCTTTCATTCGTTTCTTCAGTTCCGATTCTATTGTCTTTCCGGAACCCGCAAGCGGATAGTGCCCAAATGCATCGGCTGCTCTTGTCTTATCTACTAAAAATCCGCGCTCGTCAACCTCATCTTCGGGCTTGTTACCTTTTAACGCTTCAGAAACGACGATCAAGTAACTGCCGGCTTTTACGTCTGACGATAATATTCGCGCGGTATAATTAGCGAACATATCTGCGTAAATGACATCGAAATCGGGGGCAACTTCCGGTATGATTATACAGTCTGCATCGGCTGCAATACCGCCTCTGAATGCGGCATGGCCCGTATAGCGGCCATATACTTCTAGTATCATTATCCGGTTATGGCTTCTTGCAGTGGTTCTGAGATTTGCAGCCATTTTCGAGATGGCGTTTATTGTGGAGTCACCGCCGACGCTATATGACTGGAGATCCAAATCCATTGTCTTCGGGACATGGTTTATTGCAATGCCCTTATTTACTAAGTCCAGAGCAACAGCGCCTGTGTCGTCTCCGCCACTTACTACTAATGCATCTATAGCATGCTTATCTAATCCTTGCTTAATACGCTCATATTTGTGCGCATCTTTTAGTTTGGATATTTTCACACGAGAATGCCCTGCTTCTGAGCCTGCTATATTCGAATGGAACAAACCAGCGCGCATATAATCTAAACTGATTAGGTCTTCTGCCTCAAAATCAATTAGATTGTAGAGCCCGGCATAGCCATTGGGTATGACTACATTTTCCAGGTCATAATAGTTCGCCATTGAACTGACACCTTTGATTACTGCATTTAATCCGCCGCAATCGCCGCCACTTGTTATTATTCCTATCTTCTTTATTTCGCTCATTATACTTGTCTATATCATGATAAAAGTAAATAAAACTATGATCTTGTAGTTAGCTAAAGAATTACGTCTGGGATTTCTGATTTGCGGTAAAAAGCGAGGGACAAAGATGGCAGGTAAAATTTTTCTCAGTCATTGAGACATATTTATATAAAACTGTCTTAGTCATTAGGCTACTATGGAAACACAGCGGATAAAGGCGTATATAGAAGAGTTGTAGGGTAAAGAATCATGAAATTGTGAATCTATTTGCGGGCAGCAGGAGGCACATAATCGCGGATAGGGTCTCAAATAAACGAACAGCTTTTTTTTTTACACTATGGGCAAGGTAATGCCGCTCGGTAAGATACAGGTAGAATAATTCAAAAGCTTCTTAGTGGCGTGGATAAGTTCTCAAGAACATGTTTTTCGGTCGAGGCTGGCGTGCTGGACGGGATATTGAATGTTCCCGAGAACTACCGCTATATTGTCCATTCTTTATGTCATGAGTCATGTGGGCTATGGAATTATCATCTGATGTGCCGTTGAACAAGACTGACGGAAGCAACATAATATCACCTAAACTATTAAATTTGCAACATGTCTATTATCTATTGAATCGTGGGTAATTGTTGGACCGCCACTTAAAGTAGTAATTCTAAGGATACCCATGACCGAAAAACACTGATTCTCAAAACAGTGCGTTTATACCTTGCGCAAAAGGGATAACCTTGAGTTCATTTACCGGAGTGGTGGGACTAGCACATTCAGAGAAAGCAAGAATTGGAAAACCGGCTTTTCGCTCTTCTCAATACTCTTTTCCAAGCCACCACAACCACTATAACCATCGCGATCAATACCGATGCTAGTTCTTGGATACGAAACAGCTTTGAACATGGTACTATCCCTTACCATATCCCCTTTGTCTAATTAAACATACCACTGCCACCACACCAATAATAGCGAATATAAATTCAAAGTCGAGCGTTTGCGTAGGTGAATGCGTATAATCCGCCACCCACTCACGAGAGTCGAACTCAGAAGGCGGAATTCAGAAACTCCTTCGCTTCTTCATATCCTTCTTCGCCTAGCTCTGGCGTATCAAGCCCCACTAATCTTACCCACTGGATACCGTAAATGTTGAAACGGACGTCAACCGTATCGCCATCAACTACGTTCTTGACGTATCCGCACCATAGCTTTCCCTTCTCCAATTTTGTAACGCCAAAAGTCCACTCAGAGTTATTACGCATCCAATATCTGTTATCGTTCTCAGTATCGCTTAGCACAGGGGTTCTATCTACTTCTTCGCCAACTGCCTCTCGCAGGATTAATGATTCGTTGTTATTGTCAATCCAGCGATATGAAGGGCTAATAGTATTATTGGCTCCCTGATAGAGGGTAGTGCCTTCGGCTATCCATACACTTACTGTTGAGCCATTAGTGGTTTCTAAAGTCTAGTTCCCGATGTCCACGCTTTTGTTGGTGGGGTTGTGAATAGCGACTCATTCGTTGACGTTATCGCGTCCCGCGGGGTTCTGAATCGAAGGCGTATAATATTACGTCTGAGGTGGCGGATACGGTTGCTAATGCTATGGCTGTAAAGAGAAGCATAAAAGCGATACCTAATAATAGCCTTTTGTTTTTGGTCATTCTTATCCAAATACTAAATATATACCGGGTTCGTTTTATTATGCTTATTTATCCAAGGTCAATAAAAAATACTTCATGTGAAAATAATAGAAACCCTTTTATACCCCTAGGAGGAACAATTAAATATAGAAATGACGAAAATGAAAACCAACGCAGTTCTAATAGTTATGGTAGTGTTGATTGGATTTTGCTTTTTTGCACAGGTGGTTAGTGCGGAAACAGCGGAAGAGTGGAATAATAAATGTATTGGTTTTGCGATATCTGGTGAATACGAAAAAGCAATAGAATGTTTCGACAAAGTAATAGAACTAGATCCAAATCATGCTTATGCTTATAGCAATCGAGAACTTGCTCGAAGTAAATTGGAAGAGCAAGAGGGCGAACCGTGATTCGAAACGGTATTCGCAATCGCAGGATTATTAGCTGTGGCACATCTATTGATGAGGTGGAAATGAAACAACAGGGATGTCTCTGATTTTATTCTCTGTGTGGCCTGTGCCTCGTAGCCTAATCAGCAAGAGGGGTAAAATCCATCCTGTGCTGTTTACCCGCAACCTTTTTGAAAAAGGACAATCAAAAACATCCGCCTACGGCTTGGATTGTGCAGAAGCCGACAATCCTGCGATTTTAAGTCCAAACAGCCTCCAGCAACTTCTTTTATCTACAGAAATACTAAGTGTATAAATATCTTAGACGAATACCCGCTATGTGATTTATGGTGACAGATAGCAAAACGAGCTGAACTTCTGATGCAGAGAGATAGGATAGGCAATAACCTGTTTTAAGATGTGTGTTAATGTCCCAAACAGCTAAGAATTATACATATATCGAAAAGCTTTTATACCTATCCTGCTAATAAACCACGCAAAAGTAGGAGAAAAAGAAAAAATGGGAACAAAGATGAAAGGCAAAGCGATACTATGTATTTTAATGGCTGCGATTATGGTTGTTTCTGTTCTTGCAGTGGCAATGCCGATGGCTGTTGCTAAGAGCAATGGAGGTAACTTCAACATTATCGAAGGTGCAAGAACACAAAAAGTGCTGATCGACCAAAATTTGGAATTTAAGGGCTACGGCGATGATGTAATAGTAGCTCGGATAGTAAGTGGTGATAGGGAGAACGTATATCAGACAGATGCACAAAACAGAATATACAACGTGAATTTGCAAACGTCTGGTGCCTTTTATGTGAACTATGATCCAGCAACGAAACTGGGTGCAGCACAGCTTTCCGTTGAAATGCCGGACATGCCAGTGGAGCTAAAAGTAGGTACAAGGAGAGTAGAGTCTATTGCAGCGGGAACGGATCTTAAGGTATATACTGGAGGAATCAATCTATATGAGCAGGACAGGGTTGATCTAGTCATAATTGGCCCTGATGGACGAATAAAGGCAGACACGATTAATAACCAATACTTTACAGACATATCAGTGAGCGAGTTGAAGGTGGACCACGTGCTGGCGACTATTATAAGGTAGACATAACCGTTTCCGAGAAAGGGGTGGTGTTTGATTTGCCATCTACAGTAGTAATAGGCGAGAAGCTGCCTATAAAGGGTATAGCGAATACGGGCACCTATGTTGATCTCTTTATCGCTGACGTTCTGTATGCCCGGCTGCAGGATCTTGTGATAGAAGCTGACGGCACATTCTGCAAAGAGGTAATAACAACCGATGTCTGTATGACCGTACCAGGGTTAGTAACGCTAAAGGCGTGGCTAGATTGCGCTAAAAGACCTGACGAAGAGCCGCCAACAACAACTGCCGACGGATCAGCCGCGATATTAGTGCTAAAAACGCATTTGGATGCGTACATTACAAATACGACTGTCGCTCCTGGCGACAGTTTCGAGGTTTGGGGTAATGCATCCTCAGATTACGTTGAGATAGTGCTATTATCGCCAGAAGGTGGGAATGGTACAGGGATGGACGGTTTGTATGGCAGTACGATATACACCGTACCTACATATTGCAATTCTACGAACTGCTTTTATAACTATTACAAAAAGCTAAAAGTAGATAGCGACGCAGATAACGGTAATTACACGATTATCGTACTCAACCCCGGAAAAGATAAAGCGTACGGCGATTCTGACTATATGTTCCTAGACAACATCTTAGATCTTGACGGAGACGGTCAGGAACTAGGCGTGACTGATGTCTCAAACATGACACAGGAGCAAATTGTAGCGCTAATAAGCGATAAAATTCATGCCGCGGGCAGTGACGACTTCATGTGGCTAGGTAATATAGCGGTAGCGTAAACGACAATATATAGTATTCCCGCGGTTAGATCGGAATACGCGGGAATAACATTCTTTTTATAGTACAAGAGAAGCATGAGTTCTCAGGTGCCCGAAAACATACATTACAATATCCCAAAAGGTGTGGGTGTTGGAACCAAACCTGATTTTATCAGGATAAATGATGAATGTGGCGAAAAGTGAAGTATGTGTTCATCCCATTCGTCTAACCAAACATATCGCAGCCAATACGCTAATTAATTCAAAGCCCGGTATCGGAGTAATAGTTGGCACTGGACTTGGAGAAGGCGTATAATATCACATTAGAAGTGCGGATGCGGTTGCCAATGCTATGGCTGTGAACTCATTGTAAGAGTTATATGATCCATTAAACCGCCCTTTTTCTGTTAAATCATAAGCTTCTTTCTCTTTTTCTCGCCCCCACTTGCAGTTGATTTATGAGTCACCGTTGAGTCACAGGGTAATTTCTATTGCCGCCAGGGCGAAAAATGAATTGACGTCGGAGACTTGTGTCCAGAAAACCGGGTGCTGTACAATCAAGCATCATATGTGATGGATTAGTTCCTATTCAGGGCATATTTTACCGCCGCTTCTGCGTGTAGCAACATCGTATCAAAAACCGGCACGTCTACATCTTCATGATTGATCAACAAAGGTATCTCAGTGCATCCCAGTATGACTCCTTCTGCACCCTCCCCCTTCACGAGACGATCAATGATCCGGATGAATCGCTCTTTTGATTTCTCGTTGATCTTTCCAGCGCATAATTCATCAAAGATAACCGCATTGATATATACCCTCTCGGTTTTATTGGGCATGATTACTTTAAGCCCGTATTTGTTCTCCAGGCGGTCTCGGTAAAAGTTCTCCTCCATAGTGTATCTAGTGCCCAGTAGTGCTACAATTTTTATTCCGCGCCTCTTCACTTTTTCACCTGTTGCGTCGGCGATGTGGAAAACAGGGATTTTAACATTCGCCTCAATGCCATCAGCAGTCGAGTGCATAGTATTGGAGGCTATTACGATAAAATCCGCGCCTCCACGTTCAAGTCTTTCTGCGGCATCAATCATCGTTTTTCTCAGGGGTTCCCAGTCCCCATGACCTGCCAGCCGTTCCTGCTTTGAAAAATCCCAAAAATCAATCGAATACATAAGGATCTTTGCGGAATGCAATCCACCAAGCTCGTCTCCGACCATCTCGTTAATTAACCGGTAATATTCGATTGATGACTCCCAGCTTATCCCGCCAATGATGCCGATTGTTTTCATTTATGGTTCTTCTCTCTTTTCAATATCGGCAGGATTGGGAATAACGCATACGCGAATTGCAATGGCCACCAAAAACATAGCTATAAAGAAAATCAGTCCAAACCGTTTTTTCATAATAACCCATGAATTTTTGAGTATATACGCTTTTCAATTTTTAAATCAGACATTCTACCAAGGAGAACCTGTTGTTCCACCATAAGGTATAGTCTTATATGTGGCATGCATAAAAAGAGCCTCTGAAAGCAGACCTATCCCCGCCTTATTAATTAATTAATAACTCAATTTATTGTTTTTAGCCTGTCAAATAGGAGTAGCTACAAAATTCTAATGTCTAATATGGGTGCAATAGCGGCTGAGCTGTACATGCTCATCACCTGAATAACGACACATCTAACCGCAATAACGGCGTATTCGTATGATTTGGTTGGCTGTTCCAGAGGCGCCATACAGGTCTATTCTATTCTATTCTATCCCCATCATATCCACCGGTCAAGTGTTTTCTGGATGTAAGTACGGGGCTCTTTCTTTTTTGCTTTACACGCTAATAATAACTTCTTTTTTATTTGGCCCATTTCTATCATTACTAGATCTATGTCATCCTCGCTTCCAAAGGCTATCGCATTTCCTTCGGCGAGCAATTGTGCGTTACCAAGCGTCTTCGGATGCCCAATTAGATCAGGAGGATGTTGCAAAAGAATGAGGATGCGTTTTTGCTCTTTGCTATATCTCACAGTGTGCATAGTACCGCCCTTCACGCCCGTTTCAACAACAAATACGCCCAGCGATAAACCGCTTTGTATTCTACCACGAGCTACGAAATGACTACGATTCGTCTTTGTACCGCACGGATATTCCGAAATAAGCGCACCATTGGTTTTTAGTATCGTATCCGCAAGTACATTGTTTTTACTAGGGTAGACAGTATTCAGCCCCTGAGCTAAAACCGCTACGGTTAGTCCATTTGCTTCTAACGCACCCTGATGTGCCGCAGCATCGATGCCATCTGCTAAACCACTAACCACAACATAACCGTTTTCTGCGAAAAGTGCACCCAACCTTTTTGCTGCGACAATACCATATTCTGTTGGTTTTCGTGTGCCAACAATTGCAATACAATCCTTGTTTATGGCATCACTGTTTCCTAAAACATGTAATAACCGGGGCGGATCAGAAATCAGTAAAAGTCCTTTTGGATAGTTAGGGCTCGTTTTTGAAATTATCTGGATTTTATGTTGCTGTGAGACATCCCCTATTTTATTGGCGTTATTCCAACCAGTCATTGCAGCTTGAGTATCTGGTACTGATACCTCCTTATATTTTGCATTTTTATATCAATACACTCCTGATTGTGGCTCTAATTTTTAGTATGTAGTATAACTTCCACCTATAAATTTGTGTTAGGACGCAGATTCAATTTTTTCCGGTATTAATCAGTGTTAATTAATCAGACTCAATAATTTGTTTGCAGCTCTAAAACTTGCGATCGCTACGAATTGTGTGGGAGTCCTGTTCAGTCATAGCACAGCAAGCTCCGTGCCAATTTAACCGTTTGCCAGCCCTCATTTAAAGGAACTTCATACGTGTCCGGATCAGTAGGAGTTGAGCCAACACTAATATATCTTAAGTGATTGTTCATTCCATCATCCAGCGATAATCTCATGCGTAAGGTCGCATCTGCAGTTGTGGCAAAGACCCATACTTCAGGGTCAGTTCTGTTTATTCTCTGGAGCATACTGAAATTGTAGCTGTACAACCACTCCTCCCCTTCCGCCCAGCCCTTATACCCACATTCTTTCTCCGATGACAAAACGCATTTCGCTTTTGTACGCACTTCTAATGCCGTCCCATGCGCAGTATCCACGATTTCCCAATCCGCTGTCCCATCAACCACATTTAACTCGTTCATAACATCTGCAACTTCGCCAATTGATTCGTCTATGGGAACGGGCAGAAAGAATGTTGTTTCTTCTTCCGACGTGCCTGTGTCAAGCCTAACTTCATAGGCAACTTCCGTTTTCCCTTCGGGACCTGACATTACCGAAGCGCCGGCGATAATAACGCCCAGTGTTAAAATCGCTATGCTGAGCCACCATCCTTTTGTCTTCCACATCTCTGGTTTTAGCCTCAATTCACCTGGCAGCTTCCTTATCCTGTTAATCCTCAATATGGCAAACATGGAGATGGCGCCCAGGACTATGCCAATAGTTCCCAGAATAAATGGAATACAGAATAATGGCTCCCGTAGAGCTAGAATATCGCCGTAACGCAAAACTGGTATTGTGAACTGGGCAGTAATAATCAATCCCGGACTTAGACACATCAAAGATATGAATACACCTATCGACATAGGACATACAACCCCGTCTGATGCTTTCCCGTAGTAACTCAGGTGCAGATAGGAAAACACAGTAACCGAAATGATTCCGAAAGGCAAAAGAATCGCTTGTATTGGCAAATAGCTAAAAGTGCCGGGAAAAGAAAACACGAGCAAAAGATAAGTAGTTACTGTGATAAGGCTAAGGAGACCGCCGTATATGTTTGATGCTTTTAATAACGTTAAAAGTGTTTTTTTGCTCCACATTTTCTGTTTTCTTTCGCTCGATAACAATCTTGGAACTGTGTGTATAAAATGATTCGCCATTCACCCGTCATACTCAGTACTAAAGACCTTTTTTATATGTTCCGCTGTTTTATCGCCTACGTTCTCAACCTCCATCAATTCCTCCTTCGAGGCTGCCATAATACGTTCAATAGTCTTAAATTTAGCCAATAATTTCCTCGTCGTCATGATCCCAATATTGGATAATGCAGACACGAAATATTCTTGCTGCGCTTTCAATGATGCCGTGGGTTTCTTACCATGAGGATTCACCTCCGTCTTGTTCGGCATTTGCTCCCGTTTTGCTATGACATATATTAACGATGCCGTGTCTGCTGCATCCCGCGTTTGTATTATAGGCACGGAATAATCAAGTGCTATGGACGCCATTACTGCCCGCACCACATTCGGATGCACATTCCTCTGCCCATAGATTGAGTCGCCCTCGATGACGAGCAAGGGCTTCTCGTACTCGTTCTTCATCCGATGAATCTGGTCGAACAAATTCCGCCGCTTATTTATCAGTGTATCCAGGAAATCCGTTACCGTTTTACGCTCTATGCATACCTTATCAGAAACAATGTAGTCGCCAATCTCCAAATTCTGCAATTTCAGGTCCACTCCCGCTTTCTCCAAAAACCGCGCTATCCCGGACCTCGTCTCTCTCGGATCCACAAAGATGGTTAATTTCAACTCGTCTTCAAAATCTGTTATTCTGCTCTGATCCTCGTCTCCCACAATTTCCGTTTTGTTTTGGCCTGTTTCTGTCACCGGAGATTCTACATTTATCTCTCTTGATTCTGTTTTTGTCACTACATTTTCTGGTTCTATCTCGATCATCCGCATCTCGCTTATCCGTTTCCGCATCTCGCGCTCCTTGCTCCTGCTTAGCCAGTAATAAGCTTCGTCCTTCGTACCTTTTGCTATAAGCACTATAACCTTTCCTACTTTCTTCCTCGCAGTCCGCCCTTTACGTTGGATACTCCGTATCGCAGAAGGGATGGGCTCGTAGAAGAGTACGAGGTCGGTTGCCGGGATGTCAAGTCCCTCCTCAGCAACAGAAGTAGCAACTAAGACGTTATAATCGCCCGCTTTGAATTTAGTTATTATCTCCACCTGCTCCTTTTGCTTCAAGCCTTTATCCTCTGCCTTTGTCGCCTGCCCTATGAACTTAACAGCCCTTATCCCATCTTTTTCTGAGTTCTGGTCATGCAAACCGGATATGATCATCTCCGCAGTATCACGATAATTGGTAAAAACTATTATCCTTGTGTTTGGATTAACACGAAACTCTTCTCGCAGTATCTGTATCACTGCGTTCAGCTTTGGATGCTCGCCTTCGTATGAGGCCACCATGCTCATCGCAGTCACAAATCGGTCATCCTTTAACAACCTCTTCGCAGCCTTACTACCATCCCGTGAAAGTGCTTCGTTCTTCAACCGCCCAAAATAGCGGTTCACTGCGAAAATGCCCTGTGTCTCTATCAAATCAATCGCATGCTTTATCTTCAACACCTCGGCTTGCAGCGACAGCGCCTTGTATATGTCCGCATGTTTCTGACTCGCCAATTGCTCTGTTAATAGCTGCCTTAACTCCAAAAGCTCTTTCTTTGTTACATCCTTGCCCCTTCTCTTCCTTACATAACCCAATTTTTGTAATTCGTCTATTCGCTCATCTAATACGGCATCTAATATCCGCTTCTGTTTCTTTATCGCTATGGGAACGTCTAAGGTGCGCCATTCTATGTCCTTTCTGTGTATATAGGGGGCTACATCTGTGTCGTATTCTGTCCTGCTTTCTACCTTCTTTACGCCTAAAGAAATGCAAATTCCCATTATCTTCTCCCTATCACTGCCCGGAGATGCGGTCATTCCCAATACTAATGGCTCTAGCGCTTGTTCCGCATACTTCTCCGCTATGTACACGTACGAATAGTTCCCCACTGCACGATGACATTCATCGAATATTATCAAAGAAACGGCACTGAGGTTTATTCTATTGCTCAGCAAATCGTTTTCTATTATCTGCGGTGTTGATACAACTACTTTTGCATCAGCCCATAATTTCGCGCGCTTATCTGCCAATACATTGCCTGTTAGCATTTGTATAACTGAATGATCAATATTCAACACATCATTTAAAAACGCCGTATGCTGCTCTACTAGCGGTCTTGTCGGAGCCAGGAACAGTACTTTACCTTTTGCCAACCGGTTGATTAGAACAAATAGGGCTATTGTCGTCTTGCCCAAGCCGGTAGGCAAAACAACCATTAACGAGTCCTTCCTTGCCTCTCTCGCAATAGATATTTGGTATCTCCTCCGCTCTACTACTCCCTCTTTCAAAAGTGGATGCGATATGTATTTCGGCGTTTGATTTGTGGACATACTAGTTAAGTATAATAAAGCAAAATGAGATAAATCTTTATCTCTTCCCCGCGCTCTCCGTGATCTCAGCCGTAAATAGAAATGAGTTAATTTGTTTTCACAATCATCGTCAAATTCAAATCCTTATTCACTATCTTCTCATAATCACCTTTTATATGCGGCTTTATCTTCTTCAGATCCCATACCCCAGACATTATCTCACCAACCAACTCACCATCATTAAAAACTCTCACCACGTTCTCACTCTCTGAGACCACTACAGCAACGGCATCTGTTTCTTTTGAGATAGAGGCTGCAGCCATGTGCCTACTGCCAAAACCCAATGGGAGGTCTACATTTCTGGATTCTATATGCCGTGCTGCGGAAAGGACATAGCCATCGCTGCTGATGACAAAAGCGCCGTCCAGTTTCGCTAGTTCTTTCAATGTTCCCTGGATGTTTGCATCTCTTATGTCCTTTACATCCTTTGGGTAATTAGCAACGGGGTCTAAGATCAGAGGCCTTGATTTATTTAATACTTCTTCTTCATCGCCCACCACAAATAGTGCTCCCAACCGCCTCATCTGGTCTACACTCTGTCGTACTAGCCCCACTGCTATTTCTATCACCGTTTCTAACACCTCTGAGTTGCATCTCCGCTCTTCCCTACAAATTCTCGCCGCCATAATATCCTAGTCCTATAATAACTATAAGAAATGTTTCTGGTAAAGCTTTATTTAGGTGTATGTGGCATAACTACCACTATTAAAGACACGGATTTCGACTGACTTACACGGACTCACTAAACTAAATTTAAGTTTGATAATGTTGATCATTATAATCTGTGTCAATAATTTATTTCCTTATAAGATACATCATAGTGGATGTACGAAATGAAAAATCGCGGATCTTTTGATAATGCATTTAAGAACGGATTTGTAAAGGCATATTCACCTTCTCATATCACCGGCTTCTTCGTGATCTGTGATAATAAAAATCCCGTGTATAAAGGCTCTGTTGGCTGTGGCCTTGTCTTAGACTCCGGTTGCGTAACTGACGTTTCACTCTCTAACCAGGTAAAGATAAAGATAAACGGTATAGAAGAAGATGCAGATACCACCAAATATGTTCTCGATAATTTGGCGGGCGAGTCAAAGATAATAGTATCTACGGACTTTGAAGTGCCTATCGAATCTGGATTCGGCGCAAGTGGCGCCGGTGCCCTCAGCACAGCCATCGCCTTAAACGAACTGTTATCGCTTAACATGACGTTGAACGAAATAGTGCAAGTAGCACACCGTGCCGAAGTGAAAAACAACACGGGCTTGGGGGATGTAATTGCAGAGGCCTATGGTGGCATAGTAATAAGGAAAAAAGCCGGTCCCCCCGGGATAGGTGTGATTGATGGCATACCGCAAAGGGGAGAGAAAATAAGTTATGTCGTGCTTGGTAAAAAACTGACAAAGGCGATATTAGAAGAAGGAGATGCGGAAATAAAGAGAAGAATAAACGAGTATGGCCGGGAAGCACTGAAAGAGTTGATGCGAATGCCAACAATAGAACAATTCATGCTCGTATCACGGAATTTTTCGCTCCAAATCGAGATAATAAGTGATAAATGCCGCGATGCGATAGCTGCTGTAGCGGCAGAGGGCAAGGTAGCCAGTGTGGCGATGTTAGGAGACACGGTATTTGTTATTGGCGATAGTGAAGCATTGAGTGCGTTTGGAGAAGTAAAAGAAAGCAAAATAGCCTATTCCGGTGCGAGACTCATTTAGTAACATGACTCCAGCCTAACTTTAAATGTGTGACCTTCCCTTTCAGATATATGGTACGAACAAAGCACAGATGCACTGTCTGTGGCAAACCCGCATCGTATCGGTGCAAGTATTGTGGCGATACCCTCTGCAAGGATCATCTCTCTCCAGATATGCACTGGTGCGTTGGACTTGACGATTATAAAAGAGAAGAAAAGGCGGCACCAGCAATTGAAGTCGATGCTGACCCTAGAAGCGGAGAAAGAAATGATGATACTAATCACCCTGGTATCTTATCCGGTAACTGTTCGTACTTACTTTTAGTTCTCATATCTGTCTCTTATGTATTACAATTATTGATCCCTGGCTATACCGAGCACTTGATGCTCGTTCCCGCTTTTTTACAAGAAAGACCCTGGACTTTGGTGACTCATATCTTCCTTCACGGAAGTCTCATGCATTTCCTTGTCAACATGCTCGTATTCTTCTTCTTCGCACCTACGTTAGAGCGGAAGATAGGGAGTGTGAAATTTCTGCTTATCTTCTTCCTAGCCGGTATTTTTGCGGGCATCGGTTGGAGTTTGACAACTGCAAATCCATTGATTCCCGTAGTGGGTGCAAGTGGTGCAATATGTGGTATAATGGCGACGCTTGCGGTGCTTATGCCGAAGATGAAGGTCTATATTTTCCCTATCCCTCTTCCGCTAGATATATGGATTGTAGTTATTTTCTTCGCCATATATGATTTCGTTAGTATCGGATCAGGAGATGCAATTGCGCACACGGCGCATTTATCGGGGCTATTCTTCGGGTTATTTGCAGGCCTGTACTTAAAAAGGTCATGAACCACAAACATTTATATAGTCTGCCCACTATTTATGAGACATATCTCAAAAATGACGGGGGCGGAAGGAAGATGAGTGGGGACATAATACTATCGTTAAGAAAACTTGCTTTGTTTGGTGCTATAGAGCAACCCGTCAAATTATCCGCGGGTAATTTCGCAGAAGCCATTAAATCTAGCTTGCAAACTGCAGCAAGGCGACTCCAAGAGCTTGAAAGAGAGGGGCTCGTGCATAGAAGAATAACCGCGGATGGCCAATGGATAATAATAACAAAACATGGCGTAGAGCTGTTAAAGAGAGAATGTTATGAATACCAGGAACTATTTTTTTCCACGCCGCAAATCGAGGTGGAGATTGGTGGACGGTTGATCTCAGGACTTGGAGAAGGGCGATATTATACGACACTTAATGGCTACAAAAAGCAATTCGAATCGAAATTGGGGTTTGCGCCCTTCCCAGGCACCTTGAATCTCAGCCTGGACCTGCTCTGTATTGTGGCAAGGAAGAAGCTGGAAGGGCGGATAGGCATAGAGATGGCCTGTTTTGAATCAGAAAATAGGACCTTCGGCGGTGCCAAATGTTTCCCGTGTAAGATCTTAGATGACAGAGCAGAAGGGGTTAAAAGTGCTGTTATTATTCCTGACCGTACACATTATCCAGAGGATATTCTGGAGATAATTTCGCCTCTTTATCTGCGTGGTGAACTTAGTCTGAAGGACGGCGATGAGCTAAGAATGAGGGTGCTAGTCTAAATATGGGCGACATAAACATTCCAGAGTCTGTAAAACTGGGCATAGAGCAGGTGAAACAGGGTAAACTTGTATTGATATACGATGCAGAAGATAGGGAGGGCGAGACGGACTTTGTAATACCTGCCGCTTCTGTTACACCAAACGAAGTCGCGTATTTTAGAAATACTGCCGGCGGTCTTATCTGCATTGCTATTCATCCTATTGCAGCAGAGCGGTTGGGTCTTCCACTCTTGAGCGATATTTTGATAAACGTGAATGATAATTTCGCCATTCTAAGAAGATTAGTGGAAGGAAAGGGCGACCTTTCTTATGATAAACGGTCTTCTTTCTCGCTATGGGTGAATCATCGTGATACATTTACAGGTATAACTGATATAGACAGGGCATTGACGCTAAGGAAGATAGGCGAAGCAGTGGATAAAGTATTAGATGGAAATGGCAGCACATACAATTTCCACACTGAATTTCGAACTCCTGGACATGTTTCTATATTACGGGCTGCTGATAGATTGCTAGACGAAAGAAGAGGTCAGACGGAACTTTCAGTGGCATTAGCGTTGCTTGCAGGCATCTCTCCTGCAATGGTAATATGCGAGATGCTAGACAACGAGACAGGCGGCGCACTTCATAAAACTGATGCGAAAGCTTTCGCTTCAGAACGGGACATCATTTTCATCGAAGGGGCGGATATAGTAGCAGCATTTCAAGCCGTTTTCAAATAACATCCACTTCTCGGATCTTAATACAAGGTATGTCCATAATGGCACTTTTTGCTACTACCGTGGTGCAAAATTAACCATATCTTGTTAAGAAAAAAAGACCACGTTTTTATAGCGTCTTTACCCTGCCGGATTTGCCTATCAGGTCTCCGAAAAATGGTTTTTCGCGGTCATCGAGGCAAGCTCAGTTCCGAGAACAAAAATGGCCTGCTTGTGCTCTTCTTTGCTCCTATGTACCTGGAATGGTGTAATACCTAGCCCATTGTACTTCTCAAAATCCCAGCCTAACTCGCCATCCTCACAATATCGCTTCAATTGAGCCAATAACATGTGCAGATGCACTAGCTCTTCTTTTTTCATATTGGTCACGTGATTTATCTAATGTATTTAACCCTATTTAAAGGTGGCAGTGCCATTACTGCGTGCTTACGTTACTTACCTACCGCCTATAGCTTTTACTTCCGCTGCCCATAATTATAAAAACTTTAATAAACTTATAGTGTTAATTCTAAATGCCGCTGTGGCTTAGGGGTAGAGCGGCTGATTCGTAATCAGCAGGTCGTGGGTTCAAATCCCACCAGCGGCTTTGTACGTTAACTTTAAAGCCTCGTTTTTCCATATAACTTATTATGATACATGATTTCAAGAAGCGGCTGGAGAAAGCAAGAGGGGCACTTGAAGAATCAAACCTATCGGAAAAGAACAAAGATGCAATTCGAGCTTTTATATTACAATGCTCTGCTGACGGATTGAAGGAGGCAAGATTAGATAAGTACCTCCGGACATTGCGGTTGATCGCAGAAAGATACTGTGGTACATTGAATTTTGAAGATATGAAGAAAGGAGAGGTTGTAGAAATTGTCAGCAAAATAGAGCTGGAAGATAAAATTGGCGACTGGACGAAACATGACTATAAGTTAGCTTTAAAGAAACTCTTAGTTTTTCTCGGGAAGGACAACGAGGTATCGTGGATAAGGACAACATACAGGGGCGGGAATAAGTTACCGGATGAGTTACTAACAGAAGACGAAGTAATGAAATTGATAGAAGTTGCCGAGCATCCACGTGACAAAGCGTTTCTTGCAGGGTTATATGAATCAGGCTGTCGAATCTCAGAAATAGGCAATCTGAAGATAAGCGATATATCATTTGATAATTATGGTGCAGTAGCGATAGTAAGTGGAAAGACAGGTATGAGAAGAGTGAGACTGATTTTCTCAGCAGTATATCTCGCTTCATGGTTAGATATTCATCCTGGTAGAGACAATCCCAAAGCACCCCTTTGGATCGGCGTGGGCACGGTAGGCAAAGGAGAAGCGATGAATTATTCTGCATTCCGAGCTCTTCTGCAACGAGTAGCAGAAAAAGCAGCTATAAAAAAGAAGGTTAACCCACATAATTTCAGGCACAGCCGTTCAACACACCTATCAAAGCATCTCACAGAAGCGCAAATGGATCAGTATCTTGGTTGGGTGCAAGGCTCAAAGATGCCATCAATCTATGTGCATCTCAGCGGTAGGGATGTTGATGCAGCACTGCTGAAGCTACAAGGAGAGGAAATAGAAGAAGCGAAAGAGAGAACAAAGTTAGTGAAGAAAAACTGCGTGCGATGCGGCACGGAAAATGCACCAACGTCTAAGTTTTGTCATAGATGTGGGATGGCGTTGGGTTTGAGCACAGTGATAGAGCAAGAGGAGAAAAATATGCAAGTGATGATGCAATTCTTTGAGTTGATAAAAGAGGACACAAGAGTAATAGACTATATGAAAACTTTTTTGGAACGAACCGATAGAAAGGTAGGCGAGAAAGTTACCGGTACTTAAAGGTAACGATTGACGAAATGAGTGTAAGATGATATTGTCAAAGACTCCATCACCTATACCCTCTCCAAACTTTTACCAGCAGCGTCTATTCTGCCTTATTTTTCTGTGCGATATTTTCAAACTCTTCACGCTCTATTCTAAGCTCCGCCTCAGTGCTCTGCGTGATACCTAGGAATTCACCCCAAAGTCGCCTTTTTGTCTCACCTATTATCGTTCGTAGTGCATATTTTTGTTTATCCGCGAGGTAAGACCTGATTTTGATCCATAGCTCTGGTTCAGGGTGAATACAACCATCCTCTTCTCTTACAACGTCATTCTCAGTAATTTTACCTTTTCCAAGTTGTTTTATGAGATATCGCTCGGTTTCCAGCCCGTAATCCCAATTATTTTCTTCAACGGATTCCCAAATTATTTCGTCATCTTTCTTCACCCAGCCACGCATTCTGATATAGATAGAAGAAGGAGCGGACTTTGAAGGCTCGATTTCCTCCAGTAATATTTCGGTATTTACCCTATTCTCTGCCTGAGCGGCGAGTTTTAATTCGCCCTCTTTACCAAGGATCATTTTACCATCGCGCTCATAATAGTGCAAATCTTTGATTAAGGTCTGTTTTTCTTTCCCAGGCAATTGTAAAAGAAACTGTTGCTGCGATTGGGCGATTTTGAGTTCAGGCATTTGCTCTTTTCCTTCTCTTATGTTGTAGAACCGTTTTATAACAGGCAGGTCTTTTACTTCTTCATCAGGGAACAAAGCATCGGTACCGTTCTTTTTTGCCCAGACTATCCCTTTTGGATAATGTGGGGTGAATGAACATCCGATAATTATATCGCCCTCGTTGAGTTTATACTGTATCTTCTCGCCGTTCTCCTTTTTTATAAACCCCAAAGCTTCCAGAATTTTCTTATCCCGTTCGATCTCTTCTTCCTCGCTGAGCTCCTCCTTCGCTTCAGCTTCTGTTTTCTTTTCCTCAATGGAATCTTTAAGCTCTTTGGTTTCCTCCGTGTCTTTTGTAGAGGAATCGTCTAAATCTACAACCGTCTTTTTTGCTTGAGTCATTCTTTTTGCTCCTCCTCCCTTCTCCCAATTTCATCAATCCCTTTTCGTAGCATGTCTCGTATCGCTTCTGACCGAGAAGCGTAATAGCCCGCGTCGAGTAATCGCCGAAGGTCTTCGCTTAGTTTTGGTGGGATTTCAAAGGAAACCATCGCAAAACCTTTCTTTTTCTCTTCTTCGCCCATATGCACCTGTCACCTCTTCCTTATTAATTAATAGTTAATAAGTGATAGTTTTAAGGTATATAAATAAGTTGCATAAGTTACCGCTGCGTGCAACAAGCTGCTTAGGTGAAGTAGTTAATATTGATGTAGACGATATAGAGCAGTATGATCCCCACTACCAGATATTAGCGGTTGTTTATGTTGATGAAAGAAATCTAAATGAGAAATTACTGAAAGAAGGATATGCAGAGGGTATTAATATTCCGCCTTCTGAATTTTATTCTTATGAGTGGACAACATGAATTTATTTAAGTGGAAAGGCTCACACCATCGTATACCTTTTCATTTTAAATATGGATGGTTCACACCATCGTATACCACAAATGCTATAGAAAGGTTCACACCATCGTATACCCTAAATGATACAAAGTTATAGAATGCATCACAACGATAAGCGAGTTTTAATATCGCCGCCATGCTATTGTGATTTAAGCTAGGCATGCTAGTTTTGAGACAGTTTTTTTACAAATACTGATACCTGCTGCTTCTATGATATTTCCTTGGTGAACTATCATGGAACATACACCAGAAGAGGAAGAACGAATTAAAGCAATTCAGCGGTATCTTGAAGGCGAGCGAAAGGTTGATATATACAAAAGTTTGGAGCGATCAAAGGGTTGGTTCAACAAATGGTTGGGTAGATATAAAACTAGACGCAAAGGATGGTATAAGGACCTGCCAGAAAGAGCCAGAGTTATACCTCATAAAACCAGTGAACGGATTGAGCAGATTGTTGTAAAGAGCAGAAAATCACTAATGGACGGTACTGAAGATTCTACAAAATATTCCTGTGTGGGTGCAGAGGCTATCCAGTTCCATATGGATGGGCTGGGTTACAAAACATCGGAGATCCCTTCTATTTCCACTATCAAACGAATCATAAAGCGGAATAAATTGAAGGTGAACAAACGGGAACGCTACAAACGAGTCCATTCCAAAGGCAGACATACCATACTCAAACCAAAACGCATCGATGAGCTGCATCAGATAGATTACGTTGGTCCGAGGCATATCAAGGGTTATGGACCGATCAACTCGCTACACCTCAAAGATGTTGTTGGGCGACAAGTTGCAGGACAGCAGTATAACGAAAAAAGCATGGATAATGTAATGGGATTTCTCCTGGATTACTGGAAACAGTCTCCGATACCCAAATACTTACAGGTAGACAACGGTATGTGTTTTGCAGGCGACTACAAGCATCCTAAGTCATTCAGTCGCTTCGTGAGATTGGCTTTATGTATAGGGATCGAAGTGGTGTTCATCGCACCGTCAAAGCCCTGGATGAACGGAACGATAGAGGAATTCAATAAAGGTTTTGATAAACGCTTCTGGCAAAAGGAACTATTTATTGATCTGAAAGATATACGGAAAAAGTCAAAGATTTTCTTTGAAACCGAAAACAAATTTAATGCTTGGAAGTTGAGAAATGAGGATCTGAAGTCGGTCGATCCTAAACGCATACTGCCAAAAGATTTTACAATCGATGTGGACCGCTTACCCTTGGTCACAGGGGAAATCCATTTTATCCGTGAGGTTGATTCCTTGGGTAATATTAGCGTACTCAATGAGTATTTCAAGGTAGGCAAGGGATATACCGGCGAATATGTCTGGGCAACCATTGAAACGTGGAAACAAACGCTCATAGTCTGTTATAAAGACGAAAATTTGAAGGTGAGAGAGATTAATAAATTTGGCTATGATATTGGAGAGACCGTACACAATCACAAAAATTCGATCTTTCTGTCGAGTTTATAATAAAAGGTATACGATGCACTGAGCCTAAAATTGGAATATGAAGGTACCTATGCACTGAGCCTTTTAGGGTACACGATGCACTGAGCCATTCCATTTAAGTAAATACAATACCTCATACACGATAAGGTTCATCCAGAGGGATGTATATACGCAATATTGCGGATATAACACCAAATTGGAGGAATATATGCAATACTGCAGATATGACGAAGTTATGCGAAATCCCCTTTTTGGTACACTAATAGAAAAATATAAATAGATGTAAGTCAATACATTTCATTAGGTGACAACATGTCTCTTGAACAAATAAGCATGAGAGTCGATTCCCGGCTCCTAAAGGAACTAGACCAAATCGCTAAAGCAGAATTTAAAAGACGATCAGATGTTGTTCGTGATGCACTCGTTACATATGTAAAACACGAGATAGAAATCCGCCAAATAAAGGAGATGGTAACAAAACAATTCCTTGAAGGGGAGCTAGGTTTTGATGATTTCGCTCGTATTGTTGGTTTTGATATTGCACAACAAATAAAAATAGGCAAAGAAACCCTAAAGGAGAGTATTGAACGTGCAAAAAAAGACTCGAAACAAAGTTCCTGAAACTATAGTAGTTGGAGATACAAGTGCTCTAATCTCTCTTGGGGTTGGAGGCGTACTTTCAAAATGTTTGGAGACTTCTAGGATTTTGATTCCTCAAAAAGTGAACAATGAATTGAATGAAATTTCCCAATCCAATGATATCCATGGAAAAGCTGCTCAAGAAACGATCCGTATAATTTCAAATGGAGATATTGAAGTTGCAGAAGTGAAACATATTGAGAAGATTGATGAACTCGTTTCAGGGTATTCTCGCATTGATGTAGGAGAGGCGGAAGCTCTAATACTTGCTCAAGAAAATTCTATAACTATACTAATAACAGATGATTTTCGAAGTTTACCAGATTTGAAAAAAGTTTCTGGGGATGTTGAGATACATCTATCAATATATCTATTAGCTCGGCTGGTTTTGGAAAATTTAATCACAATTACCGAAGCTCAAGATGCCTTGAATCGAATTTCAGAAGGAAGAACATGGGAAAGCGCTGCAATATATAATCTTGCAAAGAAATACATCGAAGAATTAAAAGAACATGATAGAAAATAGTCAAAAAGGGGACTCTCCGCTCCCTTCGGTGCTATCGCACTCGCATAACATGGTATATCCGGATCACTTCGTTCGCCAAAACTTTTGCCTTTGCAAAAACTTCAGATATACCAGAAACGACAAGTGAAATAGCGACGATAATAGTAAAGTGAGGTGTTGAGAAAAATGAAAAATAAAAGGTTGTGTTATTGTGGAAGTGGAAAATTGTACGAAAAATGTTGTGTGTTTCTGGATGAAATAAAAAAAGAATACAGTGATATTAAACCCCATGAGGAGAGGGATGAATTTCATTCTTTTTCTTCAGATATTGAAAGGTATGAATTAACAGAAGCAGAGGACTTTTTCAAAAGATTAATTCAATCTCAGCCAGAACATCATGATGGCTTTTGGGGTTTAGCAAGAGTGTATAAGAAAAAAGGAGATAGGGATAAAATGATATATTTTTACGATCAAGCTATAAAGAGAGCAAAAGAATTTTTAAAAGAAAATGCAATTGACCTGGTGGTAATCGAGATGATAGAATCTGAGAAAGACGATGCTATTAAGAGTTAGAATTCTAGTCGCCAGCAACATCATTTAACAAAGCGTATCTGGCTACGTGCCTTCGGCACTCCGCCAAAATCCTGCTTCACCGGACTTCAGATACGCTTGGAACGATATACAAATCCAGCACTCGCATATCTATAATAGGACCAGGAGGAAGATATAATGACACAGACAGCGGAATACCATTCTGGGAAAGCAAAAAGGAATATTGTTCTTGTGGGTGTAGCAGGAGTTGGCAAAACTACTTTGGGGAAACTTGCAGCAGAAAAGTTGGGTATGTCGTTTGTGGATGTGGATATTGGATTTGAGGGGATAGAAGGAGCTGATATGATTATTATCAGTGGCGGCTGAGGCATTGTCAGAAAGCTGATTGTACAGTTAGAATTGTAGGTAACAAGCAAACTGATACGGAAAACCTATGCAAAAAGATCGCAGAAATCATACCTTTAAATAATTCAGAAAGGGATAGGGTTCCAAGTTGATAAATTTGTGTGTGCTGGACTTTGGATAGTAGAGTGTATCTGCTACGGTTCCTTGCACCTTCGCCAAAATTCCCCATTCGGGAAACTTCAGATACACTCGTGACGTCAACAAGCGTTAAATTTTTCAGGTTCTCGCTTTTAGCAGCACCTCAAAAATTTTTTCATCCTTGGCCCAAGTATACTGGTAGAAATATTTGTAAAAGTTCGAGTTCTTAGCTCATAGTTATTCTTGTTCACTAATTCTTCGGACGGGACAGCCAAACCTTCGTTCCCCTCATCATTGGCGCTCACAAAGACAAAGAATTTTACAAGATGCTGCCAAACTATTCTTTTGCTAAAGCTTTTCTTTCTAAGAAAAGGTTTTTGGTCGCAAAATGACACCTTTTTATCCTTGGAAGATATATTTAGGACCAATGACCCGAAAACTAAAGCTGGGAATTGTTGTAGGTGCTATATGCCTCCTAATATGCTCGGCTGGTGCTTTAACCTATGCGGGCATCTCACCTCAGCTTCTGCTGGCGGATAGCCTTAATAGCTTAGGGTTTGGTGGAGCTCAATCTCCGCCTATAAATCGCAACCCTGCATACTCGGATTCCGTTGTAAAAAACGCACCAATTAGAATTGACCTTGAGCAGAGCTCAGAGGAACATGACTGGATCGAAAACACCCTCACCGTTACAAATCCGCGTGACGTTGCCGTAATTACAAAAATTGGACTCAATTACACGCCGTTTATGTGGGGCGATGGCGCTTGGACGCAGGGAACGGAGAAAACAGCTATAACATTAGATTATGTTGTAGTCGCTCCACATGCAGCCGTCCAGTTCACGGTGCCTGTTAAACCTGAAAGAAACGCGGAAAAAGGGTTTTATCAAGGTATTCCGCAGTTGATTTCTGTAGATGAATGGAATAAATCAGATGTATCGGCTTACGAATCTGTGATTGTAATGGTACCACCAGCTCCAATATTTGACAACGAATCAGATGTACCTGGCGGATGCGCGGATGGATTAGACAACGATGCTGACGGCTGGGTTGACTTGAATGATACAGATTGCCCACTACCTTGTAATTGTAGCGAAGGTTTTGGGGTCTATAACCGGGAAGGAGACCTGGTTTATGTAGATTGCGAACATGGGAAATACTGGACTGCCACAACTTTATTTTCTTACTCGTGGGGTCCTCCATGGGTAAACGTTACTCATTCATGCATACAGAAAGGGTCTGACTATCCTGCTTGTGACTACTGTGACAATCTTGAATATGGCGGATTTAGTGATTGGATTCTACCGGATAAAGATACGTTGATGGAATTTGCAAATTCGTTAATTGGCAGTTGTTCCGATAGAGGGCGATATGCCGATGAGTATTGGACATCCACACCAACTAATGAGACACACGCTTATTGTGTCCACCGTGGCACTGGTGAGCTTGGTAGCAAGGAAAAAACAAGTATTCTTCGCGTTCGCTGCGTTAGAGGATGATTATGGTCGCTGATACTTCCATTTATATAGTTATATGTAGAACTATATATAATTGGGGGAGTGAAAATGAGAAAAGAGAATCCAAAAGTAGGGATTGTTGTTGGTATCTTATGCTTGGCGCTGGCTGTTGCAGGGATTGCTGCACTTACCTCCGATGCGTCACTACAACCTGCTGATTCCGTGTCACCTGCTGATCCTGAGTCTTCACCTGTTCTTGGCTTACATCGCAATCCGGTGTACTCGAATTCGGTTGTAATCGGTGGTAGCGAAGGTAGTCCCGTTGAGCTACATCTTGAGCATCAGAAAGACCACGTAAACGCAAGCGGCTGGAACGAATACACTATCAGTATTACGAATCCAAATGCAGTGGATATACATAAGACAATCTACTTAGAAGGGACGCGATATAACTGGGACGCTGAAAAGGGCTGGGTACCCGATTCTGATTTCGATGGTAAAACTGTTGCGACCTTGGCGAATATGACTGTGCACCCAGGGGATACCGTTCAGATTACGGTGCCTATGCAGCTAAAGGCGACGGGCGAGAGGAATTTTTACATATTTAAGGTGAGAAGTGAGGACGCATAAGCGTAGCGTCTTTCTCTTGAGCTTACTTTCGCCGATTTCCTACTTGATTTGTGCATCTATCTCACCTGTTCTTCCGTTTCGCCAAAGTAGGATCCCTTTGCATAGTCGGCGTTTTATCCTCCAGGCTGTTACCAGCCATTCACTGGCACCGACATCATCGCTAATACGAATCTGTCCGACTTCTCGCATCGCATCATTCCGGCTTTCCCATCTAGGTTATACCTTCCTTACCTCTTTTGAGGACGATACGAGACCTCCCTCGGTCGCATAACCACCATTTCGTCTTTATCCAGACCCTAAGCAGACCTGCTAGCCCTCTATGGGAATCTCCCGTTTATGAGGCCGCGATTACATACGGTAAGTCCGTCCCCATAGAGGCATCGAACTTCCCCAAGTGGGCGGAGGGTCGTCACTTAGCATATCCCACCACTGGTTCGCTTTCGCTTCGGGCTGAAGACTGCTTCAAGCTCTTCAGATTCCCCTCGCGAGAGACACCCTGCCCTTGACTTCTGCACCGACACGGGTAAACACAGCCACAGGAGGAATTTTAACCATCAGACAGATTAGAATACGAGGCATAGACACGACCCCACAATGAAGAGCTTGTCCCATAATTAGATATCTTGCGAAAATGAATGCTTATTTTTGGTTATAAAACCTTATCTGATTTTTTTAACTGGGATTTTGAATTGTGAGACCCCCTCCTGAATTGAGGGGCATCCACGAGCCGTAGAATGGGTATTTGTTTTATTTTGTTGATCTCTTATTTCAAGTGTTTTACGTATAAAGTATTGCAGACCTACGGAGCACACTCCAGAGGGAAGGGTTTTGAGCAAAGCGAAACGCAGCTGCATGTCCGCTGTTGTCCGAACCCATTAGAAAGCCTCGGAGCGAAGAGTTACATACGGAAGTCATATTATTCTTGAGACGTTATTTACTATACTTCAAAAATCTATCTTGTACTAGGTCCTTCCATTTAGATAATGACAACGTAGATAAAATTTCTACTTTTTGGTTAGGAATAGCATCTTTTGCCAACAAAAGGTAAGGGATAGCGGTAAATGCACAAGCGTATTTATTATTGGGTATTTTTTTAATTTCTACTTCGACATATATCTCTTTGTATTTTAGTCTTTGATTTCTTCCAACTTCAATAACACTTTCTGCTAAAGCTTTAATAATCTCTACTTTTGCTTCATCTTCATTTATACTTTCTTTTATGCCGTCTGCGTATTGCATAAATAAATCTGTGTTTTTGGTTCTATCTTCGACAATCCCAATTCCAATAGCACTAAATACATATTTATCTTTTGGCATACTATGATAAAACGAATTTACGCATGGTACGTGAGAACCGGGATACAATGGGAAATGTTTTTCCTTTTCAGTTCCAAATAGTTCATAAGACGCTGCTATTAATGGAGAGGCAGAATATACAAGTATTTTATTTTTATCATCCCGATTGTTGGTTAGTGTGAGAAGTGGTTCTTTTTTAAAAGCATCTAAATCTTCATTTTTTGCTAAGTCATATCCCCAAATAAAACCATTAGGCCCTGAAAAAGAGGATACTGTAATCATATTAATTTGCCCCATATATGGTCCTGATACTTCGGCCAAATCGAAAGCATTTATTTGATAGAGTTTTGATGGATCTACTAATTTTGATAACGAAAGATGATGATCCACTATGTTTGTGTGTACCGTGACTGCTGTGACATATGCCCAATTACTTAAAGCGAAACCATCACAATATTTTCCATAACGTCCTACAATACCTCGTATAAACTCGTTTTTATTCATTTTTCCTTTTCCTCTTTAGGTAGTAATGATGTAAAGTCTCTTTTGTGATCAAATTTTTTGCAAATTTCACACCGATCAACATCTTTATTTTCCTCATCTCGTAAATGTTGCTCACATAATTTAAAGATTGTATCGGTAAAAAATTTGTTAAAGTCTACTGCAATCTCATTTTTTTTAATATACATACCTGCTTGATAAGTGTGATCCGCTAAAGTTTTCGGAAAACCAAAAATAACCTCACCCTTATGCCTTTTTTCATTTTCGATTATAAAAAAATCGGCATATACCTGATGAGGCAAATGTAAAATTTTCATTTTATCATCCTTTATGGCTCTTCTGAAATTTTTGTAACGATTATCTGTGTCTTTTGCAGGATCTAAAATTGTCTCTATCCAATCTTTTGTGCTTACGTCTTTTTTTGGATCACAAGCAATTATTCTATTGAATCTGCATGAGGTAGCTTTTTCCAAAAAAACATCTTCAAAGTCTTTCCTATTTTTATACGATGAGATATCGTACCCCCTCCAATCTGAATTCATTTTTTCAATCATTTCCATTCCTATTTTCCAGTTTTCGCCTTCTGACGGTGTATATTTTATCCTAACAGCACCGATGATCCGCCATACTGCTATTATCAAAAAGGAAATACCTAAAATAATAATAATAAACAAAAGCAGGAATGAAAATTGTCCATATGATAATACACCAGCAGAACCTGTTAGTAAAATGCCTATTAAAAGGAAAAGCCAATTGAGGATCTTTTCGATTACATGTGCTTTCATATCTTATTTACCTTTTATTGCGTATGGGGCCGGTACTCACGAGAGCCTATGACTTAAGTCATATATACAACTCATCTATATAAAAGCTTTTCTATTTTTCTCGTGAGTTAGGACGCTTTATTTGAAATATTGAATTCCCGATTATTGCCACCCCAAGAACACCCGTAGCCCCTAACACAACCATTAATAAGTCGCTGTTGTCCGGTTGTGACGTTGGCTCAGACTCAGTCGCCGGTGGTGGTATTGCAACCGCAGGCGTTGTTGGCACTGCTTCTTCCGCCAGAATAGTATAAGTAAATGCCCTTGACTGATTACCGCTTTTTAGCGTAATAGGAATAACAACATCCTTATCCCGCGATATTGGCTGCAAACGGAAAGTTGCATGCCTGCCGACCACGCAATTCAAACCCATCACGTTGTAATTCGCTTTGCTAAAGCGGATGTTTTCGTATGCTACCTTAACCGGTTCGAATCGCTCGAGCGTGATTTCTGACATCTGCGAAGTTGTAACGTACACCACAATTATATCGCCATGGTCCATGACCTGGACCCGATGCGTCATTTCAATTTCATTACTGGCAGAAACAGATGGAATGAAAATCAATAGCGCCACAATGATAGCATAAACTAACGCCAGACTATCAGTTTTTATGATCGAAAGTTTATGCTTTTGTACTAAATTTGGTTTTCCCCCCCTTGAACCCCATCTTTCCGCGCTGGTCATATGTATTTTAATTATTAGGGGGTATAAGCATATTATATTACTTGCAGAGATGAATGGGCAGCAAATGTTTTCCTGTGAGTAAAAGCGGCACCAAGCCACTTATTGGGCTCTCGTGGAGATACACCCCACATATAGAGTTATATAGAGATCTATATATAGTTATATATTATGATGGGGATGTCGCACGGAGCCTTCGGACTGTTTATGTATAGCTTAGTCGCAGGCTTATTTGGTGAGGTTACATTATCGCACATGGCAGTAGCGGTTCTTGCAGCCTTGATTCCAGATGTGGACCAACCACAGTCCGCACTGGGCATGATCTTCTTCCCCGTGTCAAGATGGCTCAATAAGAAATACGGACACAGGACAGTGACGCACTGTTTGCGATTTGTAATGATAATGTCAGTTGCAGCGCTACCGCTGATTATCCTTGATTGGATGTACTGGCTTGCAGTGCCCGTGGGAATCTTTGCGCATTTGATGAGCGATGGGATGACCGTGAGTGGAGTGCCCTTGTTGTATCCAAATCCAACGCCGTTCTTCTTCTTGCCCGAGCGGATGTTGATAAGGACCGGGTCAGTCTATGAGATAGGTTTCTTTGCGCTGTTCATGCTGCTTGCATTGATGTTTGCAGGGGTCTCATACATTGGCGGCTCGGTATCGATTATAGCAAAGATAATGCCTTCATTCATGAGCGTCCAGAAGCAGTACATAAGCAAATACGATGGTGAGGGTGAACATGAGGTATGCTATGCTTCAGGCTATTACATTCCAGCATCGAAGAACGTGGAAGGTTTGTGCACGGGCTCAGATGGAAATAATTTAATTGTAAGGACTAATCATAGCTACTACCTGATGGGAAAGGCAAACACGGAGAAATTAAAGTTGCGTGGTGAAGGGAATGTAAACGTAACAATATCAGACCGTATTTTGGAAAATACATTTGTAGATGCACTTTTTGATGGGTATGCGGACAGCGATGCAATTGTGATTGTAGACGGTGAATTGTATGGTGATTTCTACACACGTGAGAACCGATATCCTGAAGTGATAAAGGTCAGTGAGAATAAAGTAAGCCTGAACCATGTTCTTTTAACGGATCTCAATATAAATGGGTATATTGAGGTTGGTAAAGTTCATTACAAGGTTTTGAATCCGGTACCGGGATAGAGCGAGATGAGAGAAGAGTTTAAAGCACGGATTGAGCATATAGTGGCAAAGCGTGAGCATGTGCTCGTGAAGGGAAAGCATGGTATGGGGAAATCTTACACTATTCAAGAGTTGGCGGCAAAGAACGGGTGGTTGTATTTCCCGTTTTGTAAACCGCCGAAGGCAATACTCATGTTATGCATCGAGGAACTGTTAGAGGGTGGTAGGGAGCATAAGGATTACAAAAGTTTCAATCGCGAGTTTCTGTATCCTTTATGTCAGAAGTTTGTAGAGTTCTTGCGTAAGGGGCGAAAGCGGATAGTTATTGTGCTTGATGAAATACATACGGTTACACCTCAAGCTGCTTCTATATTCAACTATCTAATAGAGTTAAGCCGGAAAGACCAAAGGATAACGTTCGTTGCTCTCGGTACAGACCAGTATCTTTCATCGAAGATATATAGGCCGGAGATGAAGCGGTTTTTCTGGGAGCTGCGGGAAGTTGAGATGCAACCGATGACAGCAGAGGAAAGTAAAGAGCTTGCACGGAATTTAGAGGTTGCTTGCGGTGTTTCGCTAACTTTAAGCGATGAGCAACGGCTAATAAAGAACGCAAAAGGCAATCCGCTTGAGATACAGCAGCAGATAGTTAGGATTGCACGGCAAAACGAGGAGAGGGCAGAAACGGCTGCCTTAGCAGCTTCAGGAGCTACGAAGGCAAGTGATGCGAGTGAGGATTACGGTGGTGCTATACGCGACCAGGCGGTTAATCTTTTTCCATTTGTGCTCATTGCGGTACTAAGCATTGTAGCGGTTCGTTACTTGTTCAGAGGGATGTCGTTACCTGAGCTTGCCGGATTGTCAGGATTCATAGGGATAATCACAATTTTCGCAATCCGAATATTTGTTTACAAGAAGGATACGTTTACGTGGAGGTAGTATAGAGAATGTTCGAACTGATATTTTATGTTTTGTTCTTGCTACTTTTTGTATTTGGTGCTTGGTCGCTGTTCAGCAGTTGGCAAAAAATATTCGGCAAGGCGGAATCAATTGCTTGTAAGGCGGGTAATAGTGAGATGACACATCAGTCATCTGCTTTTCAGTTTGATGTAACTAACCGTGATCCCCTAATAGACCCTGAGTTGGATGAAGAGGATGAGCAGGATGAACATGGTGATATTTCGCAACCGAGCATAGTCGTATCTCAGCCAAGTGTAGCAAGTGATCCTGCTGGTATGATGGAGGTACCAAACGCAGAGAGACAGAGAATTGAACGAGAGCATCGGAGTATCCTGGAAAAGGTGTTACAAGAGGTTTTGTCAGAGCAGCTAACGCCGTTTGAACAGATTTATGTGAAATATGTAGAAAGGTGCAATACACAAGAGCGCGGGAGGAGATTAGACAAGTCGCGAGTGCGTGACCGTGTAAAGGTATATTTGCGTGAGCTGGCGGATGAGGGAAAGCTAAAGCGGGTTATGAAAGGACGGGAATATTTCTACGTGGTGGCTGAGACGGGAAGATGGTGAGTTTATAAGTCACTACACCCGGAATAAATACTGATGCATCAGAGCTCATGCCCAGGAGTTTTATTCTCTTCGAATTGCTTGGTCTCTGTCCCGTTTGACAGATTTACATCCATCTTTAGCCCAGACACAGCGATTTTTTTTTCATAATTCATCACAAGATCTGGGTGAGAATATATTTGCCGTAAAAAATGCTACGTTGTACACACCAGAAGCGGAATCCTCTATTATACCCGGCATGACCAGGGATTCAGTAATCGCGCTTGCACAGGATATTGGTTATGAAGTGGTAGAGAAGCTCATGACGAAGGAAGAACTATTAAATGCTGATGAAGCCTTTGTTACAGGAACCGCAGCAAGAATAGCTCCAATACTGGAGGTAGATAATGTAGTGATAGGAAAAGGAAAAAGAGGCGAAGTGACAGGCGTGCTACAAGGGAAGTTTTTTGACATGGTGAATGCAAAAGAGGACAGATATATGGGCTGGCTGGAGCCTGTTTATGGCTGACCAAATCTACATACAGTATCATGAACCGTTTGGAGAGCTGGTAACAGGTCATCTGGCTATGAGCGGACTTGCAGACATGGTTGTTGGGTATCTACGACCTGAAAGTCACGTCTGTATTGCTTGACGAGCCGGAGAGCGAAATGCAGGAAGACATACAGGTTTTCATACGATGATCTAAAAGATACGATAGAAGCAACGTACTTCCCTTTAACAGTGGTGCTTCTCATCTCTCACCCAAGAACGCCTTCTTAATCTCCTCATTCTTAAGTAGATTCTCTGCTTTATCCTCTAAAAAGATTTTACCGATTTTAAAAACGTAGCCTCTGTCAGCGAACTCCAAAGCCATCCGGGCATTTTGTTCCACCATTAAAATAGTGGTACCGTGTTTATTGATCTCACTTATCCGTTCAAAAACGGCATCAATATAATTAGGTGAGAGCCCTAAAGACGGTTCATCCAGCAATAATAATTTCGGGTTCAACATCAAAGCCCTACCCATTGCAAGCATCTGCTGTTCGCCACCACTTAACGTGCCTGCTCTTTGACTTTGTCGTTCTTTAAGTGAAGGAAAAAGCTTGAAAACTTCTTTTATATCTTCCGTAATTAGCATTTTATCATTTCGTATATAAGCACCCATCTCTAAATTTTCTATGACGGACATTGAAGTAAATACTCTTCGCCTCTCAGGAACCAAAGTAACCCCTTTTTTCACCAAATCATAATTCGGTAGGTTTTTTATGCTTTGCCCCTGAAAATCAATCACGCCAGATGTGGACTTTATTAGCCCGGAGATAGCATTTAATGCCGTTGACTTACCGGCACCGTTTGGCCCGATCATAGCTACAATCTCGCCTTCCGCTACCTCAAGCGAGATATTATCCAGCGCTTTAACAGCGCCGTAATGAACAGTTAAATCCCGCACTTCAAGGAGCACTTTTTATTGCCCTCCTGCCCAAATAGGCTTCAATAACATGCTCGTTATTCACTATTTCCGCAGGTGAGCCCTCAGCGATTTTTTCCCCATAATTCATCACAATAATATTCTCTGCAATGCTCATCACAAATTTCATGTCATGCTCGATAAAAAAGATTGTTTTACCCTCGTCTCTCAGATTTTCAATCATTTCAACTATTTTTAGCCTCATATCAGGGAAAACGCCGGCATTTGGCTCATCCAGTAAAATAAGGTCGGAATCGGTTGCCAACGCGCGTGCAAGCTCAAGAAGTTTTCGCTGACCGTGAGACAGAGTCTCCGCAAGCTCGTCCTTTTTATCACGCAAACCGACAAGAGTTAAGAGCTCCAAAGCCTTATTCCTGTTCTCTTTGTCTTCTTTCTTCATTGTTTTGGTCTGAAATAACGCTGCTGATAGAGACTCACCCTTTTCGTATTTTGTCGCCAACATCATATTTTCAAGTACTGTTAATTGCGGGAAAAGCCGTATGTTCTGAAAAGTCCGCGATATACCTAGTTGCGCTATTCGATAGGGGTGTAAATTCGCAATCATTTTATCTTTAAAATAGACCTCTCCTTTTTGAGCACGTAAAAAGCCGGTTATTAGATTGAAAACAGTCGTCTTCCCTGAACCATTAGGACCTATTAGAGCGTTTATACTACCTCTATCTATCGAAAAAGAAAAGTTATCCACAGCAACAAGACCGTCGAACTCCTTTGTCAAATTTTTCACTTCCAGCAAAGACATGAAACACTCACTCACCCAAACCTAAACCTACCCATTAAACCTTGAGGTCTTTTTATCATAAGAATGATTAGTACGAGACCATATATCATTTGCCTTGTTGGAGCGGCAATTGCACTTGGCATTCCTAAGAATCTCAGAAGCTCCGGAAAAACAACCAGAATAATAGCGCCGAGAATAGAGCCTTTTATGCTGCCCATTCCACCAAAAATCACCATTAATAAGATAAGGATAGATTCCATGATCGTAAAGCTGGAAGGGTCAATAAATGTGATGTAGTGTGCATATAAGCTGCCGGCAATACCCGCGAAAAAAGCACCGATTACAAAAGCAAGTAGTTTATGTTTGGTAGTATCCTTCCCGAGTGCCTCGGCTGCTATTTCATCTTCACGAATAGACTTTAATACTCTTCCGAAAGGCGAATCAACAATCCTTCTAACAATAAAAATCGTTATTAGAACAAATACGAAAACGAGAATAAAGTATGAGAAAGTGGAGTCAAGGGATAAGCCGAAAATACTGAACCCTGGAATGCCAGGAAGCCCCATTGGACCTCTTGTAACCGATACCCAATTCTTTGCCGTGTAATAGACGATAAATGCGAATGCAATTGTTACCAAAGCAAAGTAATCTCCTTTCAAACGTAAAGAAGAAGCGCCAATCACAACACCTGTCAAAGCGGCAAAAGAAGCACCCACTATCAGACCTATCCACGGTGAAATCCCTAAGTTTAAGGCGAGTAGGGCTGAAATATAAGCGCCAACTGCGAAAAATGCAGCATGGCCTAAAGCCGGCAGACCGGTATAGCCCACGATAAGATTAAGGCTTAGCGTCAGGATGATATATATACCTGCAATAACGAGAATGTGTAAGAGATATTCCATTACCATTAATCAAACCTCCTCCTTTTCTGGTTTTGTTCCGAATATACCATAAGGTCTTATCAAAAGAAAAATTATGAGGATAGCAAAAGAGATAAAGTCCTTCCATATTGAAGGTATTTTCCATATACCTAAATTCTCTACTAATCCCAGGAAAAAACCGCCAAATAAAGCTCCGGGGATGCTGCCGATACCTCCAATGATACAAGCGATTATGCCTTTTAGTATTGCTGAAAAACCCATCGTAGGTTCAAGGTTGGTTTCGAGAGAGACAAGGACTCCTGCAACACCTGCCAGAGCAGAGCCAATGGCAAAGGAAGCGAGTATGATTTTGTCCGGATTTATTCCCACAACCGATGCAGCAAGAGGATCGTCTGCTACTGCTCTCATCGCCTTACCGAGTTTGGTTTTTTGGATAAAGAACCAGAGGAGAAACATTAAGAGGATAGAAACAACCAATATCGTTAATTGTGTAGGGGTAATCACAGCCGTGAAAAATTTATAACCTTCTTTAATCGGTCCGGTTCGTAAGACAAGGACTTGGTTTCCGTAGATAAGCGCGATGAGGTTTTGCAAGAAAATATATATACCAAAGGATGCAAGGAGCAAGACCAAATTAGATGCTTTGCGAATACGAAGAGGATAATAAACGAGTTTGTCCATTCCAATACCCAGGATAGCCGTGAATACTGCAGCTAAAAGAAAACAAAGCACAAAATGGAGATGCAAAAAGGTGAAAAGGGTGTAAGCGAAATAAGCTCCAGCAGTATAGACCACACCGTGAGCAAAATGAAAGAATTTTACTGTGCGGTAAATGATAGTGAAACCTAAAGCAACAAGGGCATAGATGCTGCCGGCGATAACTCCATTAACAACGAATTGAAGGAACATGATCTTTACAAATAACCTCCCTTTAAATCATATTTCTGATAGGTATTCGTTGGTATCAAAATTATATGTTGAGAAGGGGCATACTTTTTTTGGATAGATAATCGCCAAGAATGGTGCCACCATTGCAAATGAACCGTATTACACCCCACATAGAACACCGCAACACTTTTCCTCCATATAATGATGGAATATAAGGATTTCAAACCCCTGGGCAGTCAAAATTTTTTGCAGTTCAGATGCGGTGGGTCTAAGTGAAGAAAACACTTTTATTTTATTAGGGCAAGGCGTATTCAGTTGGATGTTTGTAGTGGAATGTGATTTAAGCCATTTCTCTACAAGGAAATATACCTCTATCATTGAGTCCTTGCGGTTATATAGAAATTCAAATTGTTCAGGAACAGGGTCATGAATTCCAATATGTGAAAGACATTTAGCAAAAAGGTTTATAATTGCTGGTAGTTTATATTGTTCAAGAATTTCTTTTTCACGATCTGTTGAATATGATTCAAGGGTTATGAGAAGTTTATCCTCAGGCATCATTGATCTTCGGACGTTGGTTAAAACGGGAGAATTGGAAAGGATTGCGCCATTTGCAATCAATAAAATCAAGTTTTTATTTGACCCTTTTCGACGGATATTTTCAGCTATTTCCGAGATATTTAATTTAATCCCATCATGAATGAAAGATAAAAACTTTAAATTTTTAGAATGTTCATTTCCATACGATCTTGCCATCTTTAATAGTTCTGGACTTATGTCTGTTAAAGCATAGTTAATAATCAGGTGAACACCTAAACCATCCACTATTATTGGAATCTCCACTCCGTTACCTGGTCCTATATGCAAAACATTATAACGCTCATTTTCCATTTTTGCACAAACCAATCTCATAAGTTTTTTTAAAGTAGATAGTTCCCGTTTTCCCAAATCATAGTTAGGGTCTTTTGATATTGCATCCCAAACATCAGCGCCCATGTCGAGATAAGCGAACTTATGAGGAATTTCGTTCTTTGTTTTAATACTATTAAGTATCTCTTGCTTTTGAGCAGGAATTGAAATACTTCTTTTAGAATCATTGAGATTTTTGTTTAAGCTCATTCGCAATAATGTCCCCTTTTTCATAAAACGACTCATATTCCCCAAAATTAAAAAGTCCCAAAATTCGCATATTATTTTCGTCTATTTCAGTTTCTAAGTACAAAGGAGTCTTTTCATCGCTTTGTTTTGGCTTTTCCCATCTTAAGAGTAGTTTTTCATCAAAAAATGCATAGTCAAATGTATCAGTATCTATCTTAAATCTCTTTTTCCTTTCTAATTCCTCCTTCTGGACGAAATATGTATCTATCTCCTTATTCAACTCATTAAATTTTATCAAATAGTTAAGCATATCTTTATTATGAAGTTCTTCCCATTCCTTAGGACTTAGTATAAAGAGTCGCCTCTTAGTCGATGCTAGACTATGTTTCAATGCATTTAAATGAGAAGGTATTGATACAGCTATGTGTTTTCCCTTTCCTATTCCCTTCAGGTTTTCGTCCGAGACATTTAATTGTCCAATCCATTCCCTAGGTGTAAAAGGAGATGTGAGATAAACGGATTCTTTAGATTCCATATATAAACTACCCGAAAATTCTGAATATGAAGCCCCATCAATTTCAATTTTGAGTGCGGAAAAATCATTATTTAATTTTTTAGAAAGAAATTTAGCAATAATCCACATCCTCTTATCGCTTGCTGTATGGAGTAACCCTATAGCATCCTCAAATTTCTTATTGTCCGTATAGAGAGCAGCATGCTCAAGTATATTCCCCATTCTCATCTCTATTTTCTCCTCCACCTGCTTTAGAAAGGCATCCCTTTCATTTTTTTGCCTCTGCATACTGAATACATACTCAACAGCAAAAAAAGAAAAAAATATCGAAAATATCACTGAAGGTATAGCTATCCAAAAATCTGACTCCCAAAAATCAGTCGTAGCACCTTTGCTCATATATTGGGACAACGCAAGTACAATACCTACTGCGCCCGCTATAACAAGGCTTATTATAATATCTTTTCTGAGACCAAGATCCATCTTAGGCATTTTTCAAGAGTTCCTGTACTATTTTTGATACGTAATAAACTCCCCGTTCTTGACCATCAGGAATCTAAGAGGCTTCTGAACTTCTCCCTTTTCATCGAAAGACGTTAAGCCAGTAACGCCTTCAAACCCCTTTATTTTCAAAAGTTCTACCTGTATTTCTGGACCTGAAGTAGCCCCATTCCTAAGGGCATATGCGATTATATTCATTGCATCATATGCTTGGGCTGACCAAATGTCAGGCGTCACACCATACTTGGCTTCGTATGTACTAACGTAAGCTTTCTCAACTTCATTTGGACTTTCTGGATCGTAGGTTGGGACGGTGAAAATTGTACCTTCGGCGGCTTCGCCGACTTCTTGAAGTATCTGAGGATCATAGAACCCTGACGAGCTAAGTATTTGTGTTTCTATCCCAAGTTCCTCTTTCTGTTTGAGTAGGATCAATAGTTCTTTAAGGTAGCCGATTATGTATATAGCCTGAGGATCGGATTCTTTGATTTTCGTCAATTGAGTTCGAAAGTCACTCGCCCCAGGGTCAAAGGCTTCTTCCGCAACTATTGTGCCACCTTTTTCTCGGAATGTTTTTTCGAATACTTGCGAAATGCCTACGCCCCAGTCATTATTTACATATAAAACAGCTACATTATGAAGTTTCAACTCGTCAGCGGTAAATTCGCCCATTATAGTTCCTTCATAGGTATCGGAAGGCCAGTTTCTGAAGAAATATTTACTGATGCCGGTAAGCTTAGGAGAAGTAGCCGCTGGTGAAAATAGTACCACACTCTCTTTATCGGCGATGGGGGCTGTTGGTAGCGCGGTTGAGCTAATAGCTCCGCCGATTACAACTGAAACATTCTCTACTGCTATTATCTTCCGAAAAGCAGCTACAGAGGTTTTTGGATCTCCTTGATCATCTTCGTAGATTACAACAAGGTTCTTACTGTTTATGCCACCTTTCTCATTTATTTCTTGTACTGCAAGGTCAATGCCATTTTGCATCTTCTCTCCGTATATGGCAAAATCTCCCGTCAGTGGCAAAACAGCACCAATTTCAATCTCCTCCGGTTCCGTTGGCTGCTTATCTAAACAAGCACATGCAAAAGCAGCCAGAACTATTACTATTACTGCCCCTATTATTATCTGCTTCTTTGTCATAGTTATACCCCTTTATCTTTTTTGTGATTTATGTTTAGATAAGTTACACTATATAAAGTTTTCTGATTTTTTTTTATTGGCTTATTGGCGATAGTATGCGGGCTGGCGGTTGTGATATTCCTAGTGTGGTGGGTTAATATGCAAAGCTATGCAATTTATCTTCAAATTCAAAGGCAGCAGAGATTACCAGGGGGAAGTCGAAGAAGCAGCAGCGAGAAATACACATGTGTATAAACTCAAAGGCGCGTTTTGGGCATAGCTTAACCTGCGCCATGACTTGAAACCTCTTTTATCAAACTCATCACAAATTCTTTAAATTTTCCCTTTCTTAATAACTCTCTTATTTATCTTGGATTTTTGTCTACATTTTAACTAAGCAACGAAGGATAAATGCAATCCGAACCCGAAGGGCTTGATCAAACCTGGAGCTTGCGGAAGGTTTGATTTCGGGTTGTATTTATCCGCATGAAATATGAAGCGTACTTAATTTAATTTGAAAACCCGAAGGGCTCGAAGAGTCGGCGTAGCCGATTTTCAAGTTGAATTAAGTAAAGCGCTATACGTGCTAATATTCTATCTCAGGATCTTTGATATTTCTATATTTCTCGAAGTAGTTGGTATTGACGAGTTGTAAGAAGAAAGCAAGTCTCAAAAGGGAGTGCAGCGCCGCGGAGCGAGTGTTGAGTCTTGCGGCCCCCAAATTGTAAGCGGAGGTGGAATTTGGGAACGAAGTTCCGAGATGGAACTGGAGCGCATGAAATGTTAAGGATGTAAGTCAGCAAGAATATATATCCTTTGAAATAGGGGAAGTGGAGCCGCCTATCGTCGGCGGCCCCTCCGTGCTTGCTTATGGAAAAGACAGACAAGTAGTATCTATCAAATTTCAAAAATTATTTCAATCCGCCAAGCGTCCGTGTTTAACATGCAACTTGCCTATCTGTAAAAACCATCATGATGATCACATAAAAGCTTTTGTCTCAAAAAGGTCCTGACTCGAGCTCCGAAAAAAAACTATGCTTATTCAACAAAGTGAACGAACAACTAATTAGAGTAAACATCGAATTGCTCTAACCTCGTAGATGCATTAACTCTTTCACCCCAACCTTGTAGAGGCCTCAACTCTATGAAAGATCACGACCCGCTTAAAGCGAATTTATGCCGTTTTACTCAATATCACCAAGTTTATTTTAGAGAGCTAAAACGTCCTAAATCCGTTTTAATCGCCAGGGGGCACATCCCCCTGGACCTCCCTGACATCATATGCAGGATGAGGATAGAGCGAGGGGATCAGCGTTAAAAAGTTAATACAAGGGAAAAGAGCGATTTAGGGCGTATTCTTCGATAGAGGCGTCATAAATCGCTATTTTTCAGTATAATATTAACGCATAACGCATAGCGAATGACGGTGCTGTAGCGAGATGAAATAACGCAGATGGTAAAAGAGCGATTTAGGGGGATTCTTCGATAGAATCGTCATAAATCGCTATTTTACATGTGCAGAAAAAAATGATTTAATTTGTGAATAGGAAAAGGAATAAAAATAGGGATAAGGATAAGAATAAGAAATAGTAGAGAGTGTGAGGTCAGAATGAGCAAAAAGGAGTTAATGGCCTGAGGAATGAGAGACATAAAACCGCTTCGCGCTTTTATTTTCCCGGGGCTTATTTTCTCACACTGACGAAACAGTGAAATCAGAAAAGGAGAAGTTGTAGGAGCGAAGAAAACAGAGATAATAGTAAATCATCGAGAGAGAGGGAGAAATTAGCGTAGGCGTGATGGTCGTAAGTGAAGACAAAGGAACTGGATGAGAAAGATGAAGAGGTAATGATGTGACGAGTAGCAATAGTAATTGTATCTTGGGGAGGCACTCCCCTGGAAAACAATCATTATTGCTATAATCGGGGTGGGCGGGTCAGACCTCAAACTTCACATCATTAGGCTTGGGCGAGTGAAGCGAGGATGGTAAATTGATATTCTACGTCAAAACGAGACCTCACGGCGGAGATCTTCACAGAATATCAAAATAAAGTTTGGAGATATTGGGACGATTTTAAAAAATGAAAAAAAGATGGCCCCCGTCCTACTTCTGCAGGAACGAAGCCGACGGGTTGAAGTCAGCACATATGAGTCTTTCAGGATGCGGGAACTCATGGCCTCTACTCTCTTCACGAAGCAGCTTTGAGAGGTTGATGGCTCGTTGTCGTCGGATGCGTAGGACCTCAACAGGTGAGAGATCCCACTTCCTCACTTTCCGGGTTATCTGGCTTTGGGTCAGTTGGGGCCGCTGCCGGAATACGGTTCCGACTTGGTAGCGTGTTATCTGGTCGTTGTAGTCGCGCCATTCGCAATGTTCGCGGATGAGGTCCAGGACATCGGCCATGGAATAGCCCGCAAATTTCAGGAATCCGACAAGCCATAACCGCTGTGCATGGGTAGGGTGGCCTGCATCCAGGATGGCGGCGCATTCGATAGCTTTCTTATCGCTCCAGATCTTGTTAAGGAAAGGGGGGGCGGGTGCCCCTGTTGCTTTATTCATCTGGCCTTCCCCCTCTTTCCTGTTTTTTCAGGTCATTTGCTGCCTTTTGAAAAAACTCTGTAGGCGTGCCTTTAAAAATCCTAAAATCATTTGGTGGTCTCTGTGGCCCAAATGTTGGTTTTACCGCCTTGCTTTCGGCCTCTACGTTCCAGAACCCGTTATGTTTCACGATTTTCGGGTTTGCCCCTTCGTATTTGAGGAGTTCGACGGTCTCCGCAATCTCTTCCCAGCTATGTGCGCCATAGGGATACACGATATAGCTTTTCCTTTCGCTCATTCTTTGCTCGCCTCCTTTTTTATGCTGTTGCCGGAACTCCTCCCGAGATCCCGACATGTGCAGAAATATGAGGGGGTGCCGCCCCCTCCTTAATCTGCGCCTTATCTACGATATATGATACTACTTTTTGTACCCGGTCCAGGAGCGCGAAAACAGGCTTCCAGGACCCGCCACTATAACTCTCGATGTAGTTGCGGCCTTTGCCGTTGAGCTTTTGGCCCAACAAATACCCGACAACCTCCGCCGCCAACTCTGCTACGATCTCCTGATCTGGTTGCTGTCCCCCTTTGAGCCTACCATGCATTTTGTTATCGGCGCCATGGGCGAGCTCGTGAAGAAAAATCTTTAGGTCCGGCGACATCAAAGCAATTTCTTTTCTTGATGCGCTGAAATAACCGAACTCGTTCCCGGTGTATCGTTTCGCTTTGATCTCAAGTCCGAGCCCCTCCGCAACTTGCGCAAGGTTCGCGGGAATTTCGAGCTTAAATTTATCCTCTTCGAGCGGTGCCCCGTGTGTATCCTCGACTCTGTAAACCGGGATGTTTTTGTAAACTCGCCTCGTATGCTCCTCCTCTTCGCCTTTCTCATTCGTGCGTTTTGCCCCGGTTTTCACCATAGCAGGGACTCGAATATAAAGCGCCTTTGTGTCCTTTTTTAGACGTCGCCCGACCCGGTTCCATTGCCGGATTCCTCGTGCATCTCCAGTTTCGGAACAAAACATCATAAGCCTGTTTAAGAAACTCCAGGAATCAGAAGGGCGGCCCGTTTCAGCTTTAAAGACAGCGTATGCAATTTTTTCGATGTCCCCGGTCCGCAAGGTTTGAATAACTCTTTTTATAGCTGCTTTGACTTCTTCGTTTTTCATTGCCATCGCCTCCAGCTCATAGGCGCTAGAATCCCCTGCGCTTCGCTTTGTGTCGGTACATATTCCCCTTTAAATCGGTTGGTTGCCATTTTACCCGCCTCCTAATTCTGCGCTCGCTGCTTCAAAGAGATAATTTTCCAGGTCCTCGCTTCTTGTTTCTGAGAAGAAAGAAAGGCAATCATGGGAAACAACATTCCAAAGGTTGCCGGCGACCTTATACGCGAAAGAAAGGGCAACCCGCCCTTGTCGAAGTTCAATAAGTCCCGCCTGTTCTTTCTTCACTATATGCGGTATCATGCCGTTAGTTGCCATTTATTCGCTCGCCCCCTCTTCCATTTTCGCATCAAAAATGACTTTCCCAATTTCCAGGACGAACCCCCCGAGGCCTTGCACTGGCACATCTTTATCTACAACTTCTTTAATGGTGATGTCAACAGCCGCCCGTATTGCTTCCCTCATGGTCCCGGTTACGGTGTCATCGTCTGGCGCAACAATCTCTTTTTCTTCGCTCTTTGGTTCCTCTATCTTTTTGGACTTGGTCCCATCATCGGTTACTCTTGCGCCTTTGTTTTTAAGTCCATCGTCCGGTTTTGTCGGAAGTTGTGGCTTTTCCTCTTCTCCGCCCGTCAATTCGATCAATTTGTTTATTATTGCGTGCCCCTGCTCCTTGCTCACTTTTGCAAGGTTGGTATATTGAAAGATGCTCCTACATTTTTTTTGGATGTCTTTGTATTCCTTCCCTTTCTGCTCTGCAAGCTTATGGATATGATAGGTTACTTTTTTTACCATTGCGGGACTAATTAAATTTTCCTCGTTTACTTCTTCAGCATCTGCGAAAGGGTCTTTATCCGTTAAATCATCGGTCATTTATCAGATCCTCCGCTTCTATTCTATCTAATTCTTCATACCAGGCGTTCATATCTGACTCGAATATTCGAGCCTGTGCGGCGATGTTGCCAAGCGTTTCGCCACTACCTTTATATACTCCGCATACATATGTGTACACGGAGGAACTAAGTATGCGTCCAAACATTCTTTTTTTCCTCCAATTTTCTTTATACTATTTGGTAACCTTCCAAGGGTGATACTGCCCTGCAGGTTAAAAAATAAAACCATCTTTTCCAGGCGGCTACCCAAAAACTTCGCGTTTCTCTGTCTGATTGTTTCCTCCCTTTGTTTTCTGTCTCGTACTTATCACATGCTTGCAATCATAACATTAAGGCAGTAACTGATTTTCGTCCCGTTGTCTTCTTCGCTCCCTACATCACGCCCTTAGCCACAAAGGCGCTCATTTCGCTGTCGCTTTATTGTTCTTCCCTACTACTAATATAGTATTATACTATATATATGTTTTTCGGTTTTAACTTATCTAAATACTTTATGCAAAACTATACATATGATTGTTTTTGTGAACTACCAAAATTACCCTTTTGTGTAATTTCTGAGCTGGATCAGCTCACCTGTTTGCCTTTTTGTATGATTACACATTTGTATAGCTATGGAAGAAGGCGGTGCCCCCTTTATCCTTTTGGGTAATCCGGGAATCTTTATTCCCCCTTTCCTTTTCTCTGTCTCGTTCCTTTCTCTTTTTGGTGTAAGTTTTAGTCGGTAGTTCAACCTAAACTTTATGTGCGATTTTCAATCGCGTTTTTGAATAGCGAAAGAGCGCGAAGCGCTATTATAACCCCTTCCTGTATGATGTCAGGGAGGTCCAGGGGGATGTGCCCCCTGGCGATTAAAATGGATTTAGGGCGTTTTATCTCTCTAAAATAAACTTGGTTATATTGAGTAAAACGACATAAATTCGCTTTAAGCGGGCCATGATCTTTGCTAAGTTGAGGCCTCAAGCACAGGCTCGCGTGAGTAGCGCCTAACGCCTGGCGGATCTGCAACAACTCCGAAATCTTACGGTGCAACGACAAAACTTCATATACTACAAAACCAGTATAATACTTGATGCTGAAAAATGGCTGAGGAAGAAAAGAGGACATTGACACTGAAGTGGGCGACCGTGGAAGAGCTAAAGACAAAAAAGAGGGCTGAGACATGGGATGATTTATTGCTGCGATTAGCGAGAAGGCAAAGATGCGGGATAGAGTGCATGATCTGTGGCAAGTGGATCGAGACGACAGATGCACATGTATCTCCTAGCGTACTGGCAGAAATGAATAAGTGGCGAGAAGTGAGCTGCGAAGGGGAAGTTAAGCTTGGGTATGTCTGTCCTAATTGTGCATTTCCTGGGGGAATCTAATCGAAAGAAAGATTTGAGGCTATAGTAAACTTGTACGGCCAAGAAACATTTGGCCCATCGGCGAATATGAAAGAGGTTTCTAGGTTGAAAGGGACTAAATATTGAAAAGAAACAGTATAAAAGGGCATTAGAAAAAATCCTTACTAACTACAAGGCTTGAGCCTAAATGATTTATTGTCTTTCTTGCGTGCCATTTGCGTGCCATTTGCGTGCCATTCTATACCAACACATAATAGGACTTTTTCCCGCTCCCTTTTCTTACAATTATATTGTGTCTCAATAATCCTTCAAGGTCTCTAGAGGCTGTCCTTTCAGAACAGTTTGTTAATTTTGAATATTGAGTCCGAGATACAGTTCTACGCTTTTTCATGTATTCCACGACTTTTTTTTGTCTTTCGTTGAGCTTCTCTAAATCTTCATCAGAAATTTTATATTTCTTTAAAGTAACCACTATGCTTCCACTAACTTCCTCAAATAACGGCTCTGGTAATCCATAATCTAAACATTCATAGATAATCCTGTTCGTTCCTGTTCCCCATTCTTCAATGAATTTAATTAAGAAAAAACACTTCCCTATCAAAGGATTCCTTAGAATTGATCTATGTTCCCTTTTTAAGTCTTCTACCGTTAACGGTTCGGGTAAGAAACCACAACCCCACACTTCAATTCTATCATCAAAAATCCTGACTTGAACATTGCTTTTAGTTTCATAATCCCTATGGCAAATTGCGTTAGTGATTGCCTCTCTTATTGCCTCAATTGGATATTCCCACTTCTCTACTCTTTCTGTCCCTACAATTTTTGCATGGAGCTCGATATGCTCCTTAACAAATTCTAAAGCGTCTTCCCTTTGATCAATTATGTTCCCATCGAAAACTTTCATATCAATAAATTCTAAAGGTTCCGTTCCTTTAAAGCGAGCACATCT
>QENH01000192.1 GCA_003336485.1 Candidatus Methanophagales archaeon | reverse complement strand
AAGGTTGACTATGAGCCCTACTTGACGATTTAGTGCTGAAACAGGGTAGAAATATCGGGATCTGGGTGCCAGATCAGATAAAACACGTAGCAGAGAACTGTGACGTAGCGCTTGTACCGGAAGATGAATATTTAGCTTTGTTCAATGAACTTCCGGAGCAGAAGCGGATTGGGGTAATCGAGCGCTGGGGTCCGCCACCCGGTGAGATCATGGTCTATGAAAATGAATCGGGTAAGTACCTCATGATACCAACGATTTCGCTCGGTAACATTCTGATCGCGCCACAGCCATCGCGTGCAGGAACGCAGAATATGACTGCTCTGTATCACGATAAATCAGTGCCTCCCACGCATCAATATATCGCATTCTATTACTGGCTGAATAATGACTATGGTGTAGATGCAATCGTGTCTGTCGGCAGGCATGGAACTCAGGAATGGCTGCCGGGAAAGGGTGTTGGGTTATCGGTAGATGATTGCTGGCCCGCGATTTTGATCCGGGACATGCCGGTAGTGTACCACTACGAAGTGGAAGGGATCGGTGAAGGCGTTATAGCGAAGAGACGGGGCAATGCAGTCATGATCGATCATCTAACCCCGGTGATCGTTGCAGCAGGACTATACGGTAATCTATCAAATCTCGAACAGACGATACCGCTGTACGAACGGGAGGAGAATGGCACGCTCAGGAACAAATATAAAGAGCAGATATTAGAGATGTGCCGTGATCTGAATCTCGATCAGGATCTGGGCGTTGATTTGGACGATATTGCTGCGGGCAATGAGACTGCCTTTGATGAGTTCCTTGATGAGATGCATGATTATCTCTTGGAGATAAAGAGAGAGTACATGCCCTACGGCTTGCATATTATGGGAAAACCGCTCTCTAACGATAGCATTGTTGATATGACCAAATCACTGCTCGGATATGAATTCCGGGATTATATCGAAAGTATGAACATCTCCGTGAACCAGACGAGAATGCTTCTTGAGGCAGTAATAATCAATGGGACATCACCGAAAGAGGCACAAGAGAAGGTGTTGGATAGATCAGAAAATGTTACCGAGTCCGCATCAGAGTTTATGACCTCATTGGCAAAAACAACCACAGATGAGGCTGGCAATTACACGTTCTCCAACCTAGCTGCCGGGAATTACACTATATCCGTGCTAACGTATATATCGGGAATGAGCTGCTGGTTCATAGGCGCTATAAATACCAGTGTGGGCGATAGAGAGTACCTAAAGGAAATCGAGGTCTGGCTGACTTTCGGCGATGAGACAACTGCAAACGATATATTGAATATGACTGATGATCAGGATAGCATAGCCGGGACTTCCTCGATCTCGGGTGTAGTACTCGCGCAGGGCCGTTATGGTGTAACGCCAATGACTAACGCAACGGTTATTATAAGCAGACATGATACCTCAGATGATGCGATACCAGAAGCGACGCCACTTACAAACTTCTTGAAGCTCGCGGTAGTGTACGCCGAGAATCTTCGTGAATGCATGATCGAAATACCAAGAACGTTAGACGCACTCGAAGGGCAATACATCCCTCCTGGACCGAGTAACGACCCGATCAGAAATCCGGATGTGTTGCCGACCGGGCGGAATTTCTATGGCTTTGATCCGAATATCGTGCCAACAGAACCTGCATGGGAAGTTGGTAAGGATCTGATGGATCAATTGCTCTCTAAATATCATGACGGTACCGATGCAAGCTATCAAAAGAAGATCGGCTTCGTTATGTTCTCATTTAATACAATGAAGGATTTGGGCGTGCTTGAATCGGAACTCTTCTATCTGCTGGGTGTGGAGCCGGTATGGGATAGAAACAAGAACGTCATTGATGTTCGTCTCATACCGATAGAGGACTTGGGTAGACCAAGAATAGATGTCGTTGTCACCATGAGCGGAATATATCGCGAGAATTGGCCGCATCAGATCGAGTTAATCAATAAAGCGGTACGCATAGCATCGGAATCGGATGATTCGCCCTACCACAGGAACTATGTGTATGAGAGTACACAATCAACATATAACTGGCTGATTAAGCACAACTATACCGAATCGCAGGCGCGAGAGCTCTCATTGGCACGTATCTTCGGGCCGCCGGACGGAGTATGGGGCGTTGGCGGGTTTATTGCAGCCATTGAAGGCAGTGGTACGTGGGAGGACGAAAGCACGCTTGCAGACCTCTATATCAGGAATATGGGCAATGTGTATGGCGATACGATCTGGGGTGAGCAACACGTAGACCTATTCAAGCAGAATCTCGACGGAACAGAGGTAGCACTGTTCGGGTGGGCATCGCATTCCCACAGCGTGCTTGGTATAGATCATACCTTTGAGTTCTTTGGTGGCTTGAGCATGGCGGTTCGCGAGATTACTGGTAACGCGCCTGATATGTACATAAGCAACCTCAAGGATCAAAATGGCGCAAAGTTAGAGTCGTTGAATCATGTCATTTTGAGGGATTTGCGTTCGATGTACTTTAATCCCTATTGGATCGAGGGCATGATGGGACATGATTATGCCGGTGCCGGAGCGATAACAGAGATCATGGCGAACCTTTGGGGCTGGGATGTCTCATGCCCGGATGTCATAACGGAAGAGATGTGGAACGAGATGTATTCGATCTATGTACAGGACAAATATGACCTGGGGCTACAGGATTGGTTCGATGAGAACAATCCCTGGGCTCAGCAATCAATCACCGCGAGGATGCTCGAAGCGATAAGGAAAGGCTATTGGGATCCATCAGAAGACGTAAAGACCACTCTGGCAGAGCTATATCAGAAATCGGTCGAAGAACATGGTGTTACATGCTGTCATCATACCTGTGGCAATCCGCTGTTTCAGGATTACCAGCAGGGCATAGTTTCTGCGTCGGCTACGGAACAATCTACGGAACAGAGTACATATTATTCAGGTGGTGGTGGCGGGAGCTGGTCTCATAAGAGTACAGAAACAGAAACAGAACCTGGTGAAGGGGTCATTAATGCGACAGAAACAACAGGTGTGAGTGAACTAGGCGAAGAGCTAAAGAAACCGCCTGAGGTAACATCGGAGAAGAGAGGTAAAGTAATGAAAGAGGAGAATCTTGTGGAATCATCGGCATTCTCTGTATCTGGTGCCCCGCTGATGGGGATTATAGCAGTGATTGTGGTTTTGGTACTGATTGGTAGTGGATTAGGATATAAACGGCGGAGAAAATAGGGTGAGTGTGAATGGATGAGATAACAAGAAGGATAAAGGCGTTGTTTTTGATACTTCAGAATATGGATATGACTGAAGAAGATTGCACAAGCGAACTAGATGAAAGATTGGAGGCAATAAAAGCCGAGTTAGGATCGTGGTTTATCGCGGATTATCAACTTTATGTGGGGTCATAAGCCACCGTTCTTACCCTTTTTGGTCATATGTGTTAGCAAAAATGAAAGGTATTTAAGGTGGCGGTGTGAACGAAATATAAATGAATGGTGATATAAATGAGAGAAAACGGGAAGTATAAAAAAAAGTTTGGTGGGAAAAAAATCTTTGCGAGAAGCGCAGTCATTTGCATTCTGGCAGTGATTGTCTGCTCTTCGGTGATTCTTGGTTTGGCTGCACAGGATACCGGAGCTACTGTAAATGTCACTGCAAATGCGCCCGAATACGTACTGGGTACTTTTAATGCTAGCATAGCTATAGATAGCATTACTGGTTTCAACTCAGGGCAGTTCGACCTGTCATTCGATTCGAGCGTGGTGAACGTGACAGGAGTTGCAAATGGCAGCTTGGACAGCGAAACGATACAGGTGGACAACTGGGAATTCGTAGATAGTAACACAATAAGGGTGTTTCTTGACGTTTCGGGGGTTGCAGGTGTAAACGGTTCCGGTAACTTAGTGACGATTAGCTTTGCCGTATTAGGGCTAGGTGGCGATCGAAGCGTATTAAGCGTATCCGATGGACTTCTGAAGGACATAGAATCGAAAGAGATCCTTGCAGTGTGGGTTGACGACGAGGTTATTGTTGGTCCAGTAGGGGTGGAAGTAAACGCACCGGAGTTAGTAGATGCTGGTGGGTCTTTCACAGCAACGATAGACGTGTTGGACGATGTAGCCAATTTCAACATGGCCGTCTTCAATTTGTCGTTTGATTCAAGTGTAGTGAAAGTGACCAATGTTACCGAGGGTAGCTTGGACGGGACAGCAGTACCTATAGCCTCATGGGATTTAATTGATTCGAACACAATCAAGGTGATGAGCGAGCTTTCGGGTGTTACAGGTGTGAACGGTTCCGGTAACTTAGCGACTATTAACTTCGCAGTATTAGGGATAGGCGGCGATAGAAGCGTGTTAGAAATATCCGATGCTATGCTTGCTAATAACAAAGCGAGAGAGATACCTACGACGTTGGTTAATGTCGCGGTTATCGTGGGTCCGGTAAAGGTTGCGGTAAACGCTTCGGAGTTAGTAGATGCTGGTGGGTCTTTCACAGCAACAATAGATGTAGTGGAAGATGTAGCCAATTTCAACATGGCACTCTTCGATTTGTCGTTCGATTCGAGTGTGGTGAACGTGACCGATGTTACAGCGGGTAGTTTGGACGGGACAGCAGTACCTATAACCTCATGGGAGCTCGTTGATTCGGGCACAATAAAGATAATGTGCGAGCTTTCTGGTGTTACAGGTGTAAACGGTTCCGGTAACTTAGCGACTATTAACTTTGCAGTATTAGGGATAGATGGCGATAGAAGCGTGTTAGAAATATCCGATGCTATGCTCGCGAATAACAAAGCGGAAGAGATACCTACGACGTTGGTTAATGACGAGGTTATCGTGGGTCCGGTAAAGGTTGCGGTAAACGCACCGGAATTAGTAGATGTTGGTGGGTCTTTCACAGCAGCGATAGACGTGTTGGAAGATGTAGCCAATTTCAACATGGCACTCTTCGATTTGTCGTTCGATTCGAGTGTGGTGAACGTGACAGATGTTACAGCGGGTAGTTTGGACGGGACAGCAGTACCTATAACCACGTGGGAGTTCATTGATTCGGATACAATCAAGGTAATGTGCGAGCTTTCTGGTGTTACAGGCGTAAACGGTTCCGGTAACTTAGCGACTATTAGCTTCGATGTAGTAGGGAAAAGCGGGGACAAAAGTGTATTAGAGCTATCCAATGGAATGCTTGCGAATAACGAAGCGGATGAGATACCTGCTGAGTGGGTTGCTGACGAGGTTACCTTGAGCTAGTCTTCACCATACATAATCAAGACAAAGAATGGGGTGAAAATGCAAGAATGCAGAGCTTTCGGAAAGTAAGCTCTGCCATTTATTTTTTTTTAGATATAATGGGGTGAGGAAGAGATATGAACAAAAGAGGTAATGGTAGGGTTTATGGATTAGTAATAGCAACTCTATTGCTGGCGCTTATATTTACTCCTGTAATAGCAGCGCGGGGGGTGGAACTAAGAGTGAATGCACCGGAGGAAGTAGCGGAGGGCTGTACTTTTGAGGTGAGCATAGCTCTAGAAGGGATAGATGATTTGAACGGAGCGAAATTCGATTTGTCCTTTGATTCGAGTGTAGTGGACGTCATTAGTGTTACAGAAGGTAATGTGGATGGAACGGCAATACCCGCAGAGATGTTTCCTGATGATGACGATGATGGGCACATAACGGTAATTGCTGCCATGTCGGGGATTACGGGCGTAAGTGGCTCAGGGGATTTAGCGAAGGTTAGTTTTGAAGTAGTAGGAGGGAAAAGAGACAGAAGCGAGTTAGAGATTTCCAATGTGGAGTTGGTGGATAATGCAGCGGAGTTTATAGCGGTAGGAAAGTTGCGTGGCACTGAGATAAATGTAGTTGATGTCGTAGAAGAGGAGGAGAGCGAAGAAGAACAACTTCCGACCATAACCGCATGGGTACCTACTGAAGAGGCGATAAACAGTACAGAAGGCGAATCAATAACCTTTGAGATCTCCGTAGACCAAGAAGTAGACATAAGCTGGCAAATAAATGACACGGAGGTGCAACAGGATGAAGGCGTAACGAAAGCAGAGTACACGAAGAGTGCAGTTGCTGGCACATGGAACGTATCGGCAATTGTAACGAACACAGAAACGGACTTATCAGGTATGCACATCTGGATATGGTCCGTGGCGGCGGAATCAGCAGAAGCGTCTGAAGGGTCACAGACACCAACGCCTACGCTGACATCAGGCGTAACACAGACACCAACACCAAAAGCAACGCCAAGTTCTAGTCAGACAGTAAAGTCAACGCCAACTGCAAAGCCAACGTCTACACCTAAATCTAAGGAGACCGCACCAACACCAACGTCAAAAACGCCCGGATTCGATGCGATATTCGCAATAGCGGCGATTTCTGCGATTGCGTATGCTCTACGGAGGAGGCGCTGAGAAGGGAGAAGGGAGAAGGGAGAAGGGAGAGGTGAGATGAGAGAAGAGAAGAGAAGAGAAGAGAGAAGGAAAAAATAGGAGTTGAAGAAAAAAAATGAATACAGAAAAAAGTTCTTTGGGTAAACCTTTTCTATCGAAAAGGTTTGTGGGAATAGCAATTGTGCTGTCTTTGCTGTTTTTAGTAGTTTTACCTGCGATTGCGGCAGAAGACGATTTCGTCTTAGGCATATACGGCAACGCAAATGAAGACAATACGATTGACATGCGGGACTTGACGTACGTAAAGCTGATTTTCTTCGACGAAAAGCCGGAGACGAAGTTAGCAGATGCGAAATACGATGGCGAAATAAACCCGCTGGATTTTGTGCAGATAAAGCTGATTATCGTGGGTAAGGAGACGGAGCTCACACTCGTGGATTCTGCTGACAGAATCGTAACGGTGGAGGAACCCATCAAGAGGGTAGTGCTATTTGCAGCTACCGGGAGTGCAGAAGCAATTAGAGTGCTTAATGTGCAAGATCGGGTGGTTGGAGTACCAGAACATGTAAAAGAAGCGGAAATATTCTTCCCTTACTTGAGTACGTTACCATCAGTTGGAAAGTGGAACGCACCGGACTACGAAGAGATGATTGAACTCAATCCGGATATAGTGATTGTGGGTTCTTTTAGGTGCACAGAGAATGTAGAAAAACTTACGCCCGCAGGAATTCCTGTTGTCGCTTTGGACTGCTATAATCAAGAAACAATGACAGAAGAGATGCTAAAGGCGGGTTACATATTTGATACGGTGGAAGAAGCAGAAGAGTTCATTGAGTTCTATGAAGGTTGTGTGGATTCAATTGCGGATAAAACAGAGAAGCTATCAGAGGTGGATAAACCTCGCGTATACTACGAATATTCAGACTTCCTAACGGTTAACGAAAATACGGCAGACCACTTGCTTATTGTAACAGCAGGAGGTATAAATATCGCAGCGGAGAAACTTGGATCTGGGACCTATTCGAATTATCCTATCCTAGATCCGGAATGGGTGATAGTGGAGAATCCGGATATTATAGCTAAGGTAGATTCCAAAGCCGCACAAGGGTACGAAGTGGACGATCCAACAGAAATGAAAGCGGTAAGAGAAAGTGTCATGAATCGTTCAGGATTTGACCACATCCGTGCTGTGGAGAACGAGCAGGTTTATGTGGTCTCAACAGAACTGACTCATGGGCACCTCACACATTTTGTGCATCTCGCATACCTTGCGAAATGGTTCCATCCGGAACTCTTCGAGGACTTGGATCCCGAGGCGATCCATCAGGAATACTTAACTGATTTTCAGGGGTTGGACTATGATCTGGACGAGCACGGAGTATTTGCGTATCCGCCCATAGAATGTGGCGGTGACTTAGCTGGGATTCCTGACAATTAGGGATAGGAGGTAATTGAAAAGAAAAGATGGAAACAAAAAAAAGTTCTTTTGGTAAACCTTATCTATTGAAAAGGTTTGTGGTAATAGCAATTGCGCTGTGTTCGGTGCTTTTAGTGGCTTTACCTGCGATTGCAGCAGAAGACGATTTCGTCCTAGGCATTTACGGCAACGCAAACGAAGACGATACGATCGATATGCGTGATTTAACGTACGTAAAGCTGATCTTCTTCGGCGAAAAGCCCGAGACCGAGTTGGCAGACGCGAAATACGATGGCGAGATAAACCCGCTGGATTTTGTACAGATAAAGTTAGTTATTGTGGGTAAGGAGAAGGAACTTACGCTGCTTCAGTATCTTGGTAAATCGCCTGATATCACAGAAAAACCTGTGACGATCAATACACCGATAAATAAGACCGTTATTCTGAGTAGTTACGCAGCAAAAACGCTTTGGGCCTTTGGCGAGCAGGATGGGATCGTTGGTGTTGACGATTCAACAAAGAAGAAAGCGGAATTTGAGAGCTTCGTAGCGGAGATACCTTCAGTTGGAAGATACTCCAAGTGGGATACAGAAGCGATTATGGAGCTGAATCCGGACATCGTACTTCTTTATTCGTTCCGTACTTGGCCGGACTTCGTGGAGAAGTTAAACGCTGCTGGCATTCCGGTAGTCCAGATGGATTTCTACCGCCCGGAAAAGTATTCCAGAGAAATAAGAAACTGTGGCTGGATGTTGGGGAAGCAAGAAAAGGCGGAAGAGCTTATCAACTTCGAGCAGCAATACCTTGGCCTTATAGAAGAGCGGGTAGAGGACTTGAAGGAAGATCAGAAGCCCCGAGTATATTATGAGACTCATGGCGGAGATTATACCACTTATGGTACTGGCGGTGTAGGTCATAATACCATTGTCTTTTGCGGTGGTACCAATATCTTTGAGGAGATTGATTACTATGCAGAGGTGGATCCCGAGGCAATAATTGTGAGGAACCCGCAGGTAATTCTTCGTGAGATGAGTGTAAATATGCTTCCTTGTGGATACGGTGTGACCGATACAGGACCGATGGACGAGTTGAGAAACAGTATTATGGGCCATCCTGGCTGGGATCACATCGATGCGGTTAAGAATGGTGGTGTATATCTAATCAGTCTTGACTCAAAAACGGTGCATCCAAGTATTTTCCATTCCTACGTTGCGAAGTGGATACATCCCGAGTTGTTTGAGGATCTAGACCCTGTAGCTATTCACGAGGAATGGTTCCAGAGGTTTCTTGATATGGAGTTTAATGGTGTCTATGCTTACCCGACTTATCCTGTGTCATGAATAGATGAGTAAAAAATGGAAACAAAAAAAGGTTCTTTTGGTAAACATTTTCTATCGAAAAGGTTTGTGGTAATAGCAATTGCGCTGTGTTCGGTGCTTTTAGTGGCTTTACCTGCGATTGCGACAGAAGACGATTTCGTCCTAGGCATTTACGGCAACGCAAACGAAGACGATACGATTGATATGCGAGACCTGACGTACGTAAAACTGATTTTCTTTGGCGAAAAGCCGGAGACGGAGTTGGCAGATGCGAAATACGATGGCGAGATAAACCCGTTGGATTTTGTACAGATAAAGTTAGTTATCGTGGGTAAGGAGACGGAGCTTACGATTGTGGACGAAGTCGATAGAATCGTGACGGTAAGCATGCCAGTGGAGAGGATGGTCGTCACATATCACGCGACAGCGGGAGTTATCAAAGCAATTGGAGCAGAGGACAAAGTGGTCGGTGTGAGCTCCACCATAGAGTCGGCAGAGTTATTGTTCCCGGAGTTAAGTCAGCTCCCATCCATTGGCTCCACATGGGCACCAGACGCTGAGAGTATATGCGCGCTTGAGCCAGATCTCGTCCTTATGATTACATCAGGTAGTGCAACGGAAAAGCTTGCAGACCTGCTTGAGGGAACAGGCATACCTGTTATTGGCGCATACTGCACCAGTCCACTTACATACACAGAAACAGTGGAAAAGCTTGCATATATCCTTAATAAGGGGGCGGAGGCTGAAAAGTACATTGATTGGTATGAAGGCTACGTAGATATAATCAAAGATCGAACAGAAGGGCTTTCCGAGGGCGATAAGCCACGAGTATTTGGTACCTATAGACGATCCGAAGAATGGAAAACTTACGGTAATGCTAATCAAGGTGCAAATCAGATGATCAAAATGGCAGGCGGCATCAATATCGCCGGAAATCTTCCCGGAGGTTGGATCACAGTGGATCCTGAGTGGGTGATCGCGGAGAATCCTTCTATCATATTCGTGCAATCCGGGTGGCCAGCCCATACTTTTGGCTATGACGTAGATGACCTATCAGAAGCAAAAGCGTTCAGAGCAGAGTTCATGACTCTCCCCGTATTTGAGAACGTAGACGCAGTGGAAGATGGAGAAGTCTATTTATTGCATGGTGATTCAATGGTGTGGAGGGGATGGTTCCTCGGATTACCATATCTTGCAAAGTGGTTCCATCCCGAGCTATTTGAGGACCTAAATCCAAATGCAATTCATCAGGAATGGCTGACAAGATTCCAGCGCATAGACTACGACTTGGACGAGCACGGTGTATTCGTGTATCATCCTGAGAAGCATCCGGATGGCAAATAAAAAATTTAGGTAGTGAAAAGAAAAGATGAAAACAAAACCAAAAGTGGTAGCACTGTTGGAAATAGCGGTAGTGCTGTGTTTGCTGTTTTTAGTAGCTTTACCTGTGGTTGCGGCAGAAGACGATTACGTCTTAGGCGTTTACGGCAACGCAAACGAAGACGATACGATCGATATGCGAGACCTAACGTACGTAAAGCTGATCTTCTTCGGCGAGATGCAGGAGACCGAGTTAGCAGACGCGAAATACGATGGCGAGATAAACCCGTTGGATTTTGTACAGATAAAGTTAGTTATCGTGGGTAAGGAGAATGAGCTTACGCTGGTCGATTCCGCGGATAGAATGGTAACGGTGAAAAAACCGCTTGATAGACTGATTGTACTTTTGAGTCCTATTCTCGAACCGATGCGTTCACTTAAGTTAGAGTCAGATAAAATAGTAGGGGTTGGCACATATATCAAAGAGGATAACATATACTTCCCGGAGTTCAGCGAGTGCCAGGGTCTTGGATCAGTCTCATCCCCGGATTATGAGGCGATATTGGAGTTGCATCCGGATACTGTCTGGATATATGCAAGGGTAGGCAGTTCCTCTAGCTACGAAAAGATCCAGAATACGCTAAACGAAGCGGATCCTACGATCACCGTTCTGCGGATTGATGGTTATAGACCCTCGAATCACGTAGATGAAATACAAAAGATGGGCTATATACTTGGAAAACGGAACGAAGCAGATGAGTTCCTTGATTTCTATACTGGCGTAATGAATACAGTAAAAGAGCGAGTAGAAGAACTTTCGGAAGAAGATAAACCAACGGTATACTTTGAGTGGAATCCGTACAAGACCTGTGGCGAAGGGGCAGGCTATCATGAAAAAATCGCGCTAGCCGGAGGAACCAATATCTTCAGCGATCTTTCGGGCTATCCAACGGTGGATCCCGAAGAGGTGATAAAACGCAATCCCGATATTATAGTCATTGTGGCTCGAGGAAATAGCGGATATGAATCCGATGATATAACCGAACTGACCCGTTTAAGGGACGAAATCATGAGTCGTCCAGAACTGGCAGAGGTCACCGCAGTGAAGCAAGGACGGGTTTATGTGATAAGTAATGACCTCTACGGTGGAGCACAGCACTTTATGGGTATTGGGTACTTAGCAAAATGGTTCCATCCCGATCTCTTCGAGGACTTAGATCCAAAGGCAATCCATCAAGAATATCTAACAGAATTCCAGGGCTTGGACTACAAGTTGGAGGAACATGGCACATTTGTGTATCCGGAACCGAGTGGATAAAAAATAGGGGTAGTGAAAAAGAAAAAATGAAAACAAAAACAATGTTGGCACTAGGTGTAGTGCTGTGTTCGCTGTTTTTAGTGGCTTTACCTGCGATTGCTGCGGCAGAAGACGATTACATCTTAGGCGTTTACGGCAACGCAAATGAAGACGATACGATCGATATGCGCGATTTAACGTACGTAAAGCTGATCTTCTTCGGCGAGAAGCAGGAGACCGAGTTAGCAGACGCGAAATACGATGGCGAGATAAACCCGTTGGATTTTGTACAGATAAAGTTAGTTATCGTGGGCAAGGAGAAGGAGCTTACGCTGGTCGATTCCGCGGATAGAATAGTAACGGTGAAAAAACCGCTCGAGAGGATGGTCTCTCTTAGTCTAACATACATTGAAACAGCACGCTCTCTAAAGCTAGAAACGGATAAAATAGTCGGTGTACATCACTGGGTGCTCAGTAAAGATGAAGTATTCTATCCTGAATTCCAGGATCATCCCGATGTAGGAAGTGCAAAGACTCCGGACATCGAAAAGATATTAAGCCTAAATCCTGACGTTGTCTTTGCATATGCCTCGTCCACCTATTACGACGCGGTTCAAAAGCTCGAAGATGTTGGCCTCAGGGTAATTTGTTTCGATTTTTACGATCCAAAAAGTTATGTGGAAGAAGTAGAGACGCTTGGATACATCATAGGTAAAAAAGGAGAAGCAGATGAGTTCTTGAAGTTCTATAAGGGGGTGGTGGATTCAATTGAAGAGAGGACAAAGGAGATTCCCGATGGTGAGAGGCCAAAAATCTACTTTGAAACTACGAAACTTTACAGGACCTGCGGTAAAGGCACTTCCTGGCACAATAAGCTAGAAATGGCAGGTGGAAACAATACCCTTAGCGACCTAGGGCGCTATTTCACGGTGGACCCGGAAGAGGTAATTAAACGTGATCCTGAGATCATAATCAAATTTAACATCTATGAAAGTGGATATGCTGTAGACGATTTGGCAGGGCTAAAAGATGCTAGGAGCGAACTAATGGATCGCCCTGAGTTAGAATTAGTATCAGCAGTGCAGAATAACGATGTTTATGTAATCGCTCAAACGGTGCTGAATGGGCCAAGTTGTTTCATAGGTATAGCATACTTAGCAAAATGGTTCCATCCTGGTCTTTTCGATGATTTAGACCCAAAAGCAATCCATCAAGAATATCTGGCTAGATTCCAGGGATTGGACTTTGATCTAGATGAGCACGGAGTATTTGTGTATCCTGAACAGAGTTGATAAAAAATATAGGAGGTGAAAAAGAAAAAATGAAAACAAAAACAATGTTGGTAATAGGAGTAGTGCTGTGTTCGCTGTTTTTAGTGGCTTTACCTGTGGTTGTGGCAGAAGACGATTTCGTCTTAGGCGTTTACGGTAACGCAAACGAAGACGATACGATAGATATGCGCGATTTAACGTACGTAAAGCTAATATTTTTCGGCGAGAAGCCCAAGACGGAATTCGCGGACGCGAAATGCGATGGTAAAATAGACCCGCTGGATTTTGTACAGATAAAGTTGATCATCGTGGGAAAGGAGGAGGAGCTTACGGTCGTTGATACTCTTGACAGAACGGTCACAATAGATAAGCCACTGGAGAGAATAGCTATTCTCAATCGTAATATTATAGAGGTAATGCGATCTCTCAATGTGGAAAAGGAAAAGATTGTCGCTGTATCATCTGATGTACCCAAGAGGGAAATGTACTTCCCTGAGTTCCAAGATTACCCGAGTATAGGTTCTGCACGGTCTCCAGACGTCGAAAAGATATTAGAGCTTGATCCCGATGCGGTATTTATATATGCAACAGTGATGACGGATTCTTGGGTTCAAGAACAACTAGAAGATGCGGGTGTCACGGTGGTTCGTTTTGACTGTTTCAAGCCAGAAAATTACATTGAGGAGGCAGAGACGCTGGGCTACATCTTTGATAAAGAGGAAGATGCAGAAACGTTTATTGGATTCTACGAGGATTGTATGGCTACCGTTGCAGATAAAGGCACGAAAATACCTGAAGATGAAAGACCTAAAGTCTATTTCGAACGATTGTATGGATCATACAAGGTAGGTGGAGAAGGCACGGGGTATGATACATTTGTCGAAATGGCGGGCGGGAACTACATCTTTAGTGACCTTTCTGGTTATGTCGTCGTAGACCCGGAAGAGGTAGTAATGCGAGACCCGGAAATAATCGTTAAGCAGACATATAACCGCAGCGACTATGGCTATGATGTAGACGACACCAAGGGGCTAGAAGAAGTAAGGGCTGAAATGATGGGACGTCCTGAGTTAGAGAACGTAGACGCAGTGAAGAATAACGAAGTTTACGTGATTATAAAAGAACTCACCGCTGGAAAACATTTCATCGCTATTGGATACCTGGCAAAATGGTTCCATCCTGACATTTTCGCTGATTTAGACCCGAAAGCAATCCACCAAGAATATCTGACTAGATTCCAGGGATTGGACTTTGATCTAGATGAGCACGGAGTATTTGTGTATCCGGAACCGAGTTGAAGAGACATACAGCGAGTAGCAAAAGACGTCTCTTTTTTTCCCTTTTTTATTTGTATTATTATGATATATTCAACGGCAGAGGGTGATCATGACACAATCCTATTATGCAATAGCATTGAATAATTGTTCGGGTACCGAATACACACAAAACGCCATAAAAGTTGTTAACCGCATGCTTGCTCTGGGCGTAGATGCATGGTGGCTACAAAAACGGGTACGAGGTGCGAAACGAGTCTACACAAGAGGCGACTTTGTAATTGCTTTTAATTCGTTTAGCGCTGTCCGTTATTTGTTGAACATGGCAGACGAGTTGGGTGTTACAGTTAATCAAGATTCTGGGTTGGATAAGTCCCGTTTAGTAGTGGTGGCACGTAAAATGGTCAAACCCACGATAGCAGTATATTATGGCAATGGCACAACTGGCGGTGCTATATGGTTTATTCAGGTATTAGATGATATGGGCTTTGATATAGGAATAGTAACCGCGGAAGACATTCTTGAAGGTGCATTAAGAGATTACAATATCTTATTACTGGGTAGTGGCGGTGAGTATTGTACTCACTTAGGTAAAGAGGGCTGTAAAGAAGTAACTGAATTTGTGTACAATGGTGGTGGCTATATAGGCCATTGTGGCGGATCTGTAGCGGCTGTTAGTGGTTATCACAAATCAGGTCCTAGTTCATGGTTAGAACTGGTAGATGCGAGGTTAGAACAAAAAGAGAGCGGTAATATCCTGTCTGCTTACGCTCGCGGACCCGTAATATACGCTATAACGACGCCCGAGCATCCCGTAATGTTTGGATACGCGGGTAATATCGCGTTGATCTATTGGTGTGGACCAATATTCAGCAGTGAAGTGGGGGACGATGTAACAGTGTTAGCTACTATTTCTGCTACAAGCCCAAAGATTCAACTGACGAACCCAGAATTAACCAGGGTGAGGGGTCTGAAACCATCAAAAAAAGCTATCGCCAATTCTACGGGTAAACCCGCTATAATAGCTGCAGAATATGGACATGGTAAAGTCGTGTTATCCTCTCCACATCCCGAAAGCCCGGGCAGTGAACACACATACCGACTACTAGCAAACGAAGTATTCTATGTCTCTTCCGTATGCAAATCCCATAATCCTAATGAATCGGGAGCGTCTGATACCAGCACGAGAAATCTACTAACAGAAAGTATTATCGAGAGCTTGGAAAAACTCTTGCGTGCAATATATAATGCAGTAGAAATGATGCACGGTTCTGAGGACATTGATATCGAGGTATATGGTGCAATTGCGGAATTTATGATTCTCTACCTGAATGATTCGGCACAGCGACTGGAAAAAGTCATAAATTTCTATACTCTTGTATTTGCAAGCCGATCGATTGACGATACTGTGAAAACTAAGGCTATAAATAAGATTAATTGTCTGGCTACGTCAGAGGCACTAGAAGTTGTAAAAGAGACAATAACATTTTTAGGCGATCATTATAAGTCACTAAACAGAACTTTAGCGCTACGTGAGGTGCTTAATGGAACTATAACGGATGAATATAGCAATCTTGTGAATATGGCCTATGCATCATTTACCGATGCGTTGGATGTCTATAAATATGGAGTAGCGGTAAAAATACTGGATGCTTCTTTCGCAGTAACAAAAGCAGAAGAAGCGGCAAAGTTTGTGGGCAGATCAATTACGCATTAGAAGAGAATGGCGGTATTTGTTTGTGTTTTAGGGGTTAGGATACAGACACCTGACAATTCATACCTTCAAATACGAAAAGAGTTGCATGGCAGCAGTAAGAATAACATTTATTAGCCCAAATGTGTTTTACTGTGGTTTGTCCATCACACTTACCCTGCAAGGTAATATGTATTACCGAAAATGGGAGCTATAAATACTGTGCTCTATAACATACCGTATTAAGGAAGGAAAACAAAGAAAATGAAAATGAAGCGGTTAGCATTCATGGGTATAGTAGTACTACTGTGTTCGTTGTTTTTAGCGGCTTTACCTGCAACGACAATTGCGGCGGAAGAAGTCGATTTTGTCCTTGACATCTACGGCAATGCAAATGAAGACGATACGATTGACATGCGTGATTTAACGTACGTAAAGCTGATTTTCTTCGGTGAGAAGTCTGAAACGGAATTCGCGGACGCAAAATACGATGGCGAAATAAACCCGCTGGATTTTGTACAGATAAAGTTAGTTATCGTGGGTAAGGAGGAGGAGCTTACGATCGTCGATACCGCTGGGAGAATCGTGACGATCAAAAAGCCGGTGGAGTGGATAGTTACTACTCATGGCCACCACGTTGAAACGTTGCGAGCACTCAAGCTGGAGATGAATAGAATTGTCGGGTTGTCCCAATGGACGCTATCGGGAAAAGTATTCTTCCCTGAGTTTAGCGAGGAACAAAGCATAGGTGGCAATCCCTACGATATTGAAAAGATGATGAGCTTACAGCCAGATATGGTCATGATATATACTTTGACAGGTACAGGTCATGGAGTTAATGATCTTGCAAATACACTTGAATCCGCCGGTATCACAGTGCTTCGCATCGATTGCTACAAGATAAATAACTATGTAGAAGAGATACGAAAGCTCGGGTATATCCTTGATAAAGAAGATGAGTCAGATGAGTTCACCGAGTTCTACGAAAGAGAAATAAACGACATTATAGGACTAGTAGACGGAATTCCCGAGGAGAATAGACCAAAAGTTTACTTTGAGGGATATAAGCCTTACTATACCATTGTGAAAGAAAGTTGTCGCTGTCTGGAGATGGAGATGGCAGGTGGAAACAATATCTTCGATGATTTGGAGGGCTATTATTACAATACTGTGGATCCGGAAGAGGTGATTAAACGTAATCCTGAGATCATAATAAAAGAAAAATGGCCATTGGGAGGGTATAGTACAACGGATATAACGGAATTGAAGACTCTAAGGGATGAAATTATGAACCGTCCAGAATTGGCTAATGTTACAGCAGTGAAAAACGGAAACGTTTATGTAATAGGCAGTTGTTTCCTTTGCAAGCCAAAACGATTTGTAGGCATTGCATACATGGCAAAATGGTTCCACCCAAATCTCTTCAATGATTTAGACCCCGAAGCAATCCATCAGGAATATCTGGACAGATTCCACAAAGGTCTGCACTTTAACGTACATGAGGATGGCTTTTTTGTGTATCCTGCCCTAGCAAGCTGAACAAAATGGAAAATGACCAATAGTAACGAAACGATAACGGAAACAAAAGACGCGGAAATAAAGGCGGAATATAAAAAATTCGTTGGGCGGAAAATCATCTTTATTCTCATCTGCATCATCGCAATTTTCATTCTCGCCGGTATAGCGGCAACGCTTGGCTCCGCGGACATCAGCTTCCTCGAAACGTATTCTACAATTCTGCATAAATTCATCCCCACGTATTTCTCTACCTCCTGGCTTGCAGACGTATGTGTCTGGAACTTGAGACTGCCCCGCATCTTAATGGCCATCCTAGCAGGGGTAGGACTCGCAATTGCGGGCACAGTGATGCAAGCGATACTAAGGAATCCACTTGCAAGCCCCTTTACACTTGGTATATCGGCCGGCGCGGGATTTGGCGCTGCCGTTGCCATCCTTTTAGGTGCTGGTGTTCTCGCAGGCGAGTATCTCATCATAGGGAATGCATTCCTATTCTCGCTAATCCCCACATTTATTATTCTCGGTTTGACACGGTACAAAAGAGCGACACCCGAGACTATGATCCTTGCCGGTATCGCGATATTATACATCTTTAGTGCCGCGACAACTTTATTAATGTACTTCTCAGAACCGGAAGCGGTGAAAGAAGCTTACTTCTGGATGGTTGGCAGTCTAGGCAAAGCCTCTTGGGATGATCTATTACCTGTCTCAGTTGTGCTTGCATGCTGCTTAGTCCCGCTTATGTGGAAGTCGTGGGACTTGAATGTGATGGGCGCCGGCGATGAAACAGCAAAGAGCCTCGGCGTTAATGTAGGGCGAACCAGAGTCCTTATACTGATGCTTGCTTCATTGATGACTGCAGCCATTGTCTGCTTCACCGGAACCATTGGTTTTATAGGATTAGTTGCTCCGCACATGTGCCGTATGGTTATCGGAGGAGACAACCGATTTTTAATCCCTGCGTCAGGTCTGTTTGGCGGTGCTCTTTTGCTTGGTGCCGATACCATCGCCAGAACAATCATAGCACCTGTGATTCTTCCGGTAGGAGTAATCACAGCGTTCATGGGCGGTCCTTTGTTCCTCTACTTGATTTTAAGAAAGAAGAAGGAGTTTTGGTGAAAAGGCGAGGAGAGGAGAAGAGAAGAGAAGAGAAATGAAACTAAAAGTAAAAGAAGTGGAGTTCGGTTATGGGAGCGTGCCAGTGCTCAAGGATGTCTGTATAGAGCTTGCGGCATCGGAGATGTTAGGCATAGTGGGACCAAACGGAGCGGGTAAATCTACTCTTATCCGCTGTATAGACCGTATTTTAGCACCTCAGAAGGGCACCATACTGCTTGATGGGCAGGATATAAAGGCGATGCATCAGATGGAACTCGCCAAAAGAGTGGGCTATATCCCTCAAACTACTTCTCAGGTCTTTCCTGCTACTGTCTTTGATACGGTTCTCATGGGTAGACGTCCACATATCGGCTGGCGAAGCAGCGAAAAAGACACTGAAATTGTTTTAGCGATGCTGAAAATGCTGAACATCCAGGAATTCGCCATGCGTGACATTAACGAGCTTAGCGGCGGTCAACAGCAGAAAGTGTTTATAGCGAGAGCACTCACGCAAGAGCCCGAGGTCCTTTTACTCGATGAGCCTACTTCTAATCTCGACATCAAATGCCAGCTTGAGGTGATGGACATCATAAAGAATATAGTAGTAGAGAAGCGAATCTCGGCGATTATGGCTATTCACGACCTCAACTTAGCTTCTAGATACGCAGATCGGATTGTAATGATGAACAGCGGTAAGATTTTTTCTGCTGGGAACCCTGTTTCCGCACTCACGCCCGATAATATCGAACACGTTTACGGTGTCGAAGTGAAAGTGGCGAATCACGATGGAAAACCTTATATCGTACCTCTAAAACCGGTAGAACAAAATGGGAGTGGGAATTAGGTGTGAGTTTCGCTTAATTTAAAAACCAAAAAAATGGAAGAAATAGACTGGCCAGGAATGTGGCGGAAAGCATTAGAAGAGTCAAGTTGGGGACAGCGAGCTGTAAAACCGGAATATTGGGATGGGCGAGTCGATCAGTTCGAGGGAGTGATAAAGCAGAGCAATCGGGTGGAGATGATCCTCTCACGAATAGTAATAGAACCGGATTATACGATTCTTGACATCGGTGCAGGTCCAGGCACCGTTACTATACCGCTTGCAAAGGCTGCAGCTGCTCTTACTGCGATAGAACCTTCTGCGGGTATGCTTACTCGCTTAACGGAGAATGCATCGAAGGAAGAAGTATCGAATATAAGATGCATAGGCAAGAAATGGGAAGACGTAGAACTAGGAAAAGATATAGACGCGGGAGAGCATGATGTTGTTCTTGCGTCCTATTCAATTGTGATGAAAGAGATAAGGTCAACACTTTTGAAGATGAACGATGCTGCGAAACGTTATGTTTATATCTTCACCGGTGCAGGCCATAAAACGGCAAAAAATTCGTTTTGGTCAACGATTCATAGTGGAAAGCCCAGCCCGGACTACATATATCTTTACAACATACTCTATCAGCTCGGCATATATGCAAATGTGGCTATAATGGATTCCGAGTTTGAGATGCGATTTCCTGATCTCGATGTTGCGGTTCAGCATTATATTCAGCATTTTAAGGGCTGGATAGACCTAGCCGAAGATAGCGAAGAGAAGCTGAGAGCATACCTATCTGAGAATCTGGTAGAAGATGATGGTATGCTATCATTAAAACAGAATATGAAGACCGCGATGATTTGGTGGGCGAAAGAAAGTGAGAATAGTGAGCTAAATTCTTTAGGGGAGAGGAGAAATGATGCATGAAGGCGTGTCAGCAGGTTTTTTAAGACCGCTTATTAATGCCTACTGTTCTCTGCCACTACATGGGATAACAGCCATACCGGGCAAGATTTCTGGTGCCTTGATGGTTGCAGATGCAATTGAGGATGCAATTCCACTGATACATGGTCCTATCGGATGCTCATATCAGAGGAAGATAAACCCATTCAGACCGTATTTACCATTCTACGATACGCCATGCACAGACATGAACGATTTAGATGTTGTTTATGGCGGTGAAGATAAATTACGTCTGGGCATACAGGAGACGGAAAAACGGTATCATCCGAATCTGATTGTGGTGATAACAACTTGCGCAAGCGATTTAATCGGTGATGACTTTAAAGCTGTGATAGAAGAGACAAAAGGGGATGTTGGTTGCGAGGTTGTTTACACAACTGGCGATTTTACTGAAAAATCAAAACCCGTTGGGTATCAGGACTCGCTATATGCCATTACAGACCAGATGATCTGCAATGGTATAGAAAAGGAAGAGATAGCTAAAAACGAAGGCTCTGTGAATATCATCACCTTTCCTATTCATGGTGCGGGTTTAAAGACCGATGAGATGGCTTCGGTGCTGCGTGAGATGGGCATAAAAATAAACAAAGTCTGCTTTGACCATACCCGCGTGAAAGATCTGTTAGATTTGCCAATGGCTGAGCTTACCATTACCGATTATCCCATGGCATGGACAAAACTGATGAAGGAGAGACTAGATGTTGACCATTACGAAACCGTGGCATGGGATAGTTATAAAGAAAGCAGGAATGCCGAGTTATTAAGTCCTTATGGGATTGAAGGGAGCACAAGAGTGTTTACAGAAATCGCTAAACGTATGGATAAGGAAGGCGAAGCAGAAGAGGTATTAGAACGGCGTAAAAGCGAAGCAAAGGGGCGGCTTTTGGCGGTTAGAAAGGGGCTGGCGGGCAAAAAAGTCGCTTATACCGCTATGGGCGGGCTTCATAGCCTCGAAGTGATGTTATTACAAGATATGGGTATGGAGGCAAGTGTGATAATCTATAACACGCTTGGTTTAGAACGGCTGCTTTCCGAAGATGCGATACAGGAAATATTGGATATGTCGCTGGAATGGGCGAAGAAATATGGTTCCGATCCAGAAGTACTGGTGAATCCAACGACAGAAGAGGAACGAAAAGCGATGAAAAAAACCGGTACGGACTTAGCTGTTTTATCCAGTTTAAGTAACGCCGTCTATGAATTAGATAAAGCAGGCATAAGAACATTTAACCCGCTTGAGTTCATGCTACATCATCAAAGAGTGGGTTTCGAGTGCCCTATCGAACTAGCCATACAATTAAAAGAGGCACTTAAAAAACCTCAACGGCGGAAACCGCTATTGTCTATGTTGGAATATGACACTCGTAGAACCAATCTGATTCCTCATTGGGCAAAATTGGCCGACATGTTTGTGCGTCTTAGGGAGGGTGCGATAGGGGATAAGTGTGAGGTGTGAAGTGTGAGGTGTGAGAGATGGAGCAAATAACAGGTTTTGAGGATTTGAAGGTGTGGCAGAAGAGCTATGAGTTCGTGATAGGGGTGTATCAAGTTACACAAGATTTCAATTCCCTAAAAAAACCTAAAACATAGCACCTAAAACATAAAAACCAGGTATAAAATGAACAACGCAGGAATAAAAACGAGGGAGGGTCTGGTTTATGACCCTACGCAGGACTGTAAATTAGTAGGTGCTGCGAGAGCAATAGCCGGTGTTAAAGATGCGATAACTATTGTCCATGCACGACCAGGCTGTCATTGCGGTGTATTACTTCTCCGGGCACTGGGCTCTAATCAAAATGACATTAGAATAGTCAGTAGTGGCTTACGCGCGCAGGATATGGTCTATGGTGCCGAGGGACGGCTGACGGAAGCTATAATGGAATCGTATATTGATTTCAAGCCTGCATTAATTGCTGTTTGCAATTGTAGTGCCCCTGCCATCATGGGCGATGATGTAGAAGGAGTGGTGCATGCAATGAAAGAGGAGATACCTGCGGAACTCACCGCTCTAAGCACAGGTGGCTATGAGGGGCCTGCATGGATGGGCTATGAAGAGACATTAGCGGAACTTATCCGATTTATGGGCCCTTGTGAAAAGGAAAGTGACATTGTCAATCTGATCGGCGTTAAAGACGATGATGTTAATGCGTATGCCGATCTCTTGGAGATCAAACGCATGTTAAACAGCCAGGGGATAACAATCAATGCTATATTAACCAGTTCCAGTTTCGATGAGATAAGAAAAGCACCAAAAGCATCTCTTAATGTCGTACTGGGCGGAGATGGCTTGGAAAGTGCAAAGATCATGCAGCAGAAATTTGATCTGCCTTATGTTATAACCCCCTATCCCATTGGCTTGAATAACAGCATTGAGTTCCTGGACCTCATAACAAGGGGTTTGAATAAGGCGCTAAATCAAGAATTTATTGAGACCGAGAGAGAGCGGATTAAAGAGCGTATCGAGAACATATTCCTTTTCCTGCAGGGCGTCTATGATACGTCAGTTGCGGTGATTGGAGATAGTGCTCATGCATTTAGCCTCGCCAGGTTCCTTAGTTATGAACTCTGTTTCAATGTAAAGGTTTTAGCGATCACCTCAAAGAACCATATCTCATTGGCAGAGGCGAAGATTGATGATTATTTTGAAACGGTGCTTATAGAGCCGGACAGATTTGAGATGAACGAGGAAATAAAGACAAAAGGAGTGGGTCTGGTTTTCGGGTCCACGCTGGAGAAGAAATTGGCGTGGGAACTTGGCGCACCGCTGGTAAGAATGTTTTATCCGGTAATAGATGAAGTTACTATCTCGGATACTCCGTATGCCGGATTCCGAGGTGTTCCACACATTATAGAAAAGATTGTAAATTCTGTAATAAACAATTATGTGGAGGTATGAAGAATGGGCAATGAAATACGACAAATAGCGTTCTATGGAAAAGGCGGTATAGGTAAATCAACGATAGCATCGAATCTCGCTGCTGCCTATGCCGAGCAAGGGCTTAATACAATGCTTATTGGATGTGATCCCAAGTCAGACTGCACAAGGAACCTGTGTGGAGACGTTGACATCCCTACCGTGTTGGATGTCTTGAGGGAGAAGGGCGTGGCGAAACTCGGTCTTACAGAACTTGTAGATGGTAAACGAATAGAGGTGGATGAGATAGTGCATAAGGGCTATAACGGAGTTCTTTGCGTGGAAGCAGGTGGACCAGAGCCCGCAGTGGGCTGTGCGGGAAGAGGTGTTATCATTGCTATTGACCTGTTAAAGAAATTGGATGTCTACAATGGCTTTAATCTGGACGTGGTGATATATGATGTTTTAGGCGATATTGTATGTGGCGGGTTTGGAATGCCACTGAGAAGAGGTTTAGCGGACGATGTGTTTATTGTTACTTCAGCCGATTATTTGGCTATATACGCTGCGAATAACATCTGCAAAGGTATCGCACGCCATGCGAGGCGAGACGGCTCGCCGTTAGCGGGCATTGTATACAACGTGAGAGGAGCAATAGATGATTTCGCTCTCGTCAACGAGTTTGCAGAATGCGTGGGCTCAAAGGTAATAGGCTCAATCCCCAATGACCCAACGATAATAGAAACTGAAATATATGGTATGACAACGATAGAGAATAAACCGGAATCAGAAATTGCAGAGCGATTCCGGAATTTAGCCATAACTATATACGAGAATAAAGAAACTGTGGCACCGACACCGCTATCAAAGAAAGAACTGGCGGACTTGGCCCAACGTATCAGGCAGAAGACGAGAGAAAAATATGAGATTGGAGGTTAAATGGAAATGAACGTTAAGAAAAAAATAGGCGATTTGGATATTGAATGGTCGAAATTGTGGCAGGATGGGATAATGGATGCTTGGTCACATCAGTATATCAAGAAATACGGTTCTATAACCGCAGCTTGGGATCATAAGGCAGCAGAATACACGAAAAGCATGGAACATTCAAACCGCACACAACTCATTGAAAAGATTGAAGAACATAGCCCGGAAACGGTGCTCGATGTAGGAGCGGGAACGGGCATTTTTGCTCTTCCATTAGCAAAGAGTGTGAAAAGAGTCGTGGCGGTTGAACCTTCTCCGGGGATGCTCGACATTTTGAAGAACAAAGCGGAAGCAAATAATCTGACAAACATCGAATGCATAAACAAAAAGTGGGAAGACACGACAATAAATGAAGTAATAGCGCTGAATAAAGGTAAGTACGATCTCATCATCTGCTCGCATGCATTGTATTATATAACCGACCTGCATGACTCATTCAGGAAAATGAACGAAGTTTCTAAGGGTTTCATCTATTTGCTGATTGGTGCGGGACATGATACCGATGATTCTTCGTATTCTAAATATTACGAACGAATATACGAACGGCCGGAGCCCACCTTTCCTGATTACTCATTCCTCTATATGACATTACGAGAACTCGACATCGACCCGAATATCGAGATGTTAGAGGCATATGCGAAAAGATATGTGCAGAATATGGATGAAGCTATAGATTTATGGAAAGAGGACATTGACGGTGAGCTGACCGAGGCCCAGCGCGATGCGATTCGTGATTATCTATCGGATAAGATAAAAAAAGAGGGCGAGAGTTTGTACTGGGAATGGCGTTCAAAAGATGCATTGATATCTTGGCGGGCAGAATAATGGCAGAAGAGAAGGAGTATAAAGAGCAGGAACATTTATCGCTTGATCCAATGCAAGGCTGCCAGCTAATAGGTGCGTTTAGAGCTTTTCACGGCATTAAAGATGGCTATGTCGTACTTCATTCGCCGCCGGACTGTCACAGTGGAATGTTGTTATTGAGAACGTTATGCGATAATACAGATGCAAGGATTGCATTTTCTGGGATACACCCCCGAGATTTTATTTACGGTGCAGAGCATAAAGCATTGATAGCGTTAAAAAAAGTGGACGAAATATTCAATCCCGCTTTTATCGCTCTTCTTGATGCTTGTGCGCCCGCAATTGTGGGCGACGATCTCGATGCGATCGAATTTAAAGTGGCGGAGGATAAAGGAATAAAATCATTAATACACTATTTCCGTGCCGCGGGATTCCACAAGAATATGTGGCTCGGCTATGAAAGTGCTTTAGCATCACTTGCTAAGTTCATGGATAATCACGAAGATAGAAAAAAGAGCGATTCTGTAAATCTAATTGGGTTCAAGGACGATGAGTTTAGGAGTGTGGCAGACCTTACAGAGATTAAACGGTTACTTGCGGGTGTAGGCGTGACGGTAAATGCGGTATTAACTTCAGACGAGTTCAAACATATTGTAGAAGCGCCAAAGGCAGCTCTAAACATCGTTCTTGGTGGTGAAGGCGTTAAATTAGCACGGGTGATGGACAAGGAGTTTGGAATACCACACAAGGTAGTTGATTATCCATACGGTGTTTCTGCGACGGAAATGTTTTTAGAACGTGTTTGCGAAGGGCTGGGTAAAGAAGTAGACGGGATTTTCTTAGCTCGGGAACGAGCAAGAATTAAGGCGGCAGTAGAAAAAGTCCAATTCTATCTGCATGGATTTTACGGGTTGTCCTGTGCTATCATAGGCGACCCATGCAAGGGAATTGCACTTACAAAGTTCCTTAGCGCTGAGTTGGGGTTCGATGTGAAGGTTCTCACGCTAACAAACAAGAACTTCGTGCTGGAAGAGAATGTCAAAGAGGTATCAGGAATTGCTCAAGAGATTATGGTCGAACCGGACAGGTTTGAAATGGAACGGTGCATAACAAATGCCGGCATCCAGATGCTTTTCGGGTCAACATTTGATAAACGATTGGCAAATGTAGCGAGAACACCTTTAATCAGGTTCGCTTATCCCACCATAGACACAGTCGCATTAATTGATGCCCCCTATGCCGGCTTCCGGGGCGTTTTGACATGGCTGGAATCCATAGTTAATTCTCTAGTATCAAGATATTATGAGGTGTGAAAATGAGACAAATAGCATTTTACGGCAAAGGCGGAATAGGGAAATCGACGATAGGATCGAACATTGTGGCTGCACTGTCTGATAACGGGCTATCAGTAATGATGATTGGCTGTGACCCCAAGGCAGACTGCACCAGGAACTTGACAGGAGAGGTTCAGATACCGACTATACTTGATGTATCGCGAGATAAGGGGATTGAGCGGCTTGGTCTTGAAGAGCTTGTGGAGGGGAAGGAGATCAAGCTCGATGAGGTCGTCCACAAGGGTTATGGGGATGTCCATTGTGCCGAGTGTGGCGGGCCAAGACCTGGTTTTGGATGTGCAGGTAGAGGCGTCATCGTTGCGATAGACTTGCTCAATAAACTGAATGTCTTTGAAGAGCTAAAACCGGACATAGTATTATACGATGTGCTTGGCGATGTTGTATGTGGTGGTTTTGCAATGCCATTGAGGAGGGGTTTGGCAGATGAGGTCTATATAGTAACATCGGCGGATTATCTCGCTCTTTACGCTGCAAATAATATTAGCAAGGGAATAAGCGAGTTTGCAAACAAAGGTGGGTCACCATTAGGCGGGATAATCTATAATGTTCGCGGTATGCTGGACGAAGCGGATGTTGTTTATGACTTCGCAGAAAAGATCGGCTCACATGTTATTGGGCATGTTCCAAACGCACATGAAATAGCAGAGGCGGAGATTGATGGCAATACAGTGATCGAATATGACGGTAATACAGAAATAGCCTCTTTGTTCAGGGAGTTGGCAATGAAAATTTACAATAACACACAAACTTCAGTCCCAAAGCCATTATCTCCGGACGAGATGGTGAAGATAGGTAAAGAGATCAGGAAGAGGACAAAGGAGAAGTATAAGAAGGTCGAGAAATGAGCGATAATAGCTTCAATTACTCGCTGTTGCCGGAGGACTTCATGGTTAGTTGCGTCTGGAGCTTGCCAATTCATGGTAGGGCTGCTTTGGGCGGTAAGATTTCTTGTGCTACTACAATTGCAACCTCGTTAAAGAACACCGTTGTCCTCCTGCATGGCCCAATAGGCTGTGCATTTCAGCGTAGGATAAACCCATGCCGCGGTTGGAATCCGATATATGATATGCCTTGTACCGCATTAACAGAAGCAGAAACGGTTTATGGCGCTTATGATCGGCTTTTGGGTGCGCTAGAGGAAGTTTATGATAAGTACAAGCCGGAACTTATTTTGGTTATTTCTTCCGATGTCGCTGATCAGATTGGCGACTATATGGATGCGGTTAGAGAAGAGACAAAAGTACAATGCGAGGTGGTTGTATCATCATTAGTGTCATGCGAGCAGGATAGTGTCATGACAAAGAGGGGTTTTGGCATAATAAGAAACGCGCTGATAACACAATTATTAGAAAATGGCGATTGTGAAGTGCAAGATGAAAAAGCTATAAACATCGCTACACTCGTCCAATTCCCAGATGAAGGGCAGAGGAATCGAGAACTTACGTCATTAATCCAAAACATGGGCCTGCACGTGAATGGCTCCTACTTCTATAATAATTCGGTTGACGATATAAAGAGGATGCCCCGAGCTTTGGCTTCGATCGTTCATTATGCGTCCGAGACATGGACAGAATTTCTAAAGAAGAACTATGGTATGAAATACATAGAACTATACCCGGAGCCGCGATACAGTTCCATTGAGTACGGACCCTACGGATTTGACGGCGTGGATAAGTTATTGATGGATATTGGTAAGGTATACAATATAGAAGGGGCCGCAGAAGAGGTTGCTAAGCGAAGCAGAGGCAAGGCAGAAGAAGCTCTTGCTACGCACTTGCCAGCACTAAAAGGGAAAATCTTATCTGTGGTTGGCTCATATACCGGTGGGTATGCTGCTGACTTGGTCAGATATTGTGGTATGAAGTGCGAACTCCTCATCCTTAGGTTCAGAACAGGAACTAATTTTGATATGCTGCTAAATGATGAAGCAAAGGAGAGAACAGCAGAGATGTGGCATGAATTCTGCTTGAAGTATTATTCCGACCCCGAGATAATGATAGAGCCAACGCTTGAAGAAGAACTCAAAGCGTTAAAGAGGTGTAGGCCAGACCTGGTAGTGCCTCCCGCTCTTGCTAGTGCGAGTGCATGGTGGTATGAGAAAAATGGATTCAAAACGCTTGTACCTAGCAGACTGTCGGGCTATTTCTTCAGGATTGGTTATTGGGCGGTTGTTGATGCAGCTATTGAAGCTCGTAGAGCGCTTGAACGCCCTTGCAGTTCCAAACCGCTGTTAGCAATGGCCGACCAGGATGAAGAATATGGCGGCTTAACCAAATATTGGGCTGATAGAGCCAGAGTATTCCGGCATATATGGTATGAAACAACTTAGAGCGTGAGGAAAAGAATGCGAAGCATAAAGAATGAATTTGGCACGACTTAGGGTAATCTTGCTCGGTATTTCGGAAGCAACACATTCAAATTTATGATGCCTTTAAAATTCCAAATACTGCATCCAATTTCCTCTTGAAATCTCTTATTTCTATCTTTATTCTCTCCCCTTCTTGCAAATCAACTTTCTCCAAAGGCTTAAACATACCCTTTTCATAAACAACCTCTATTGTCTTTTGCATCTTACAACCCCTCCTCTACGAATTCATTGTAGCTCTGAGTATAAAAAACTATTCTTCTTCATTTTTCTCTTTTCCGTTCTGTAAACCCATCCAGGAATATAAAAACACCACGCTTTCAGAATCAATCATTACATTATGCATGTGTGTTGGACACGGGTATATTGTATACGCGATGAAGTATGCATGCCAATAACTATTTAGCCATTTGGGCAATATGTATTACCAAAAATGTAAGTTATAAATACTGTACGTTATTACTATACTTCACCAAAGAGGACAAGACAATAAAGAAAATGAAAAGAAAAAGCATAGCTTTCTTAGAATTAGCAATCGTACTTTTATCGCTATTTTTAGTGGCTATACCTGCGATTGCCGCTGCGCAAAACGTGCAAAAAGTGAGTGCATGCACGGCCACAACAGCTTCCGAAGACGATATTGTCTTAGGCGTCTACGGCAATGCAAATGAAGATGAAACGATTGATATGCGCGATTTGACGTACGTAAAGCTGATTTTCTTCGGTGAACGGCCGGAGACGAAGTTAGCAGATGCGAAATACGATGGCGAGATAAACCCACTGGATTTTGTGCAGATTAAGTTGATCATTGTGGGCAAGGAGAATGAGCTTACTGTTGTTCAGTATCTCGGAACACCACCGGATATTACAGAAGAGCCAGTGACTATAAGCATACCTACTGATAGGATTGTTACAGCGAGTAGTTATGCATGCGAAGCAATCTGCACTTTCGGATTGGAAGACACGATCGTTGGTGTTGACGGATTCACAAAGAAAGTCGGTGAGATTGCAGAACTCATCAAGGCTAAAGAGGAAATCGGAGTATATAGTAGTTCCATGGATGTCGAAAAGGTCATAAGCCTGGAGCCAGATGTTGTTGTCGCATCTACATATTTCCGCACATATTATCCAATATATGAGGAGCAGTTAAGTTATGCCGGCATACCCATGCTCTTGACAGACTTAGATGAGCCAGAGAAGTATGCTGAAGAGTTTGGGGTTCTGGGATGGCTGATGAGTAATCAGGAAAAGTCGGAGGCGCTTATTAAGTTCGAGAAAGAGCTATATGGACTTATAGGTGAGCGTGTATCGGAAATCCCTGAGAATGAGAAGCCCAGCACGGTTTATGGGGTTTATTGTCCATGCCCTCCGGGTACTTTTATCCCGGATGATGATGACGAGAAACTTCATGCATTCTCTTTTAATGAGGCGCCACCATGTTATATCGCAGGTTCTGATACCAGCGGTGATAACCGCATTGTCCGAGCAGGCGGTATCAATGCCTTTGCCGATATAGAAAGTTACCAGCAGGTGGATACAGAAGCAATCATCGGTAGAAATCCAGAAATACTTATCATGGATGTTTATCCAGGGTATGCAGGTTTCGTAGAATGTGGCTACGATGTCGCAGATTCTAGCTCGATGCATAAAATAAGGGGAATGTTCATGAATAGCACTGGCTGGGATTGCACCTCGGCAGTCCAAAATGGTGATGCATATATGATTTGCAATAGTGCAGGTGGGCTACATTCAAGTATCTACGCCCTCTACATGGCAAAATGGCTCCATCCTGACAGGTTCGAAGACCTGGACCCGATCGAGATGCACGAAGACTGGCTTGATGAGTTCCTTGGTATACCCTACAAGGGCGTTTATGCTTATCCTACTCAGTGGAGGCAAGGTACATAGAGGACAGTAGAGGTAAAAGAAGAAAACTGTGCAGAGTAAGGAAAAAAAAGGTGATAAGAGAAAATGGAAACGAAAAGAAGTTCTTTAGGTAAAGCTATTCTTTCAAAGAGACGGTTTGTGGTAATAGCAATTGTGCTGTGTTTGATGCTTTTTGTGGCTTTGTCGGCAACGACGATTGCCGCAGCCGAAGACGATTTTGTCTTAGGCGTCTACGGTAACGCAAATGAAGACGATACGATTGATATGCGAGACTTGACGTACGTGAAGCTGATTTTCTTCGGCGAACGGCCGGAGACGGAGTTGGCAGATGCGAAATACGATGGCGAGATAAACCCGCTGGATTTTGTGCAGATTAAGTTAGTTATCGTGGGTAAGGAGAATGTGCTTACGCTAGTCGATTCCGCTGATAGAATTGTGACGGTGAAGAAGCCGGTGGAGCGTGCTGTTTTGGCTAGTGGTAACAGTGCTTATTTTGCCGAAGCAATACAAATATTCGGAGCAGAGAATAAAATAGTTGGCGTTTCAGATTTTATTAAAATGGACGATATTTATCAGCCAGAACTCAGCAAATTGCCGTCTGTTGGAGGGTACCCAGCAGATTATGAAGCGATACTCAGTCTAAATCCAGATTTAGTAACTGTACCATATCATGTTGCGGAAAAGGCTGAAAAGTTGCTCCCGGGTATTACTGTAGTTGCTTTAAACTTCTGGAATCCAGATGTTTTTACAGAAGAGATGACGAAGCTTGGTTATATCTTTGGAAAAAAAGACGAGGCAAAGCATTATATCGGTGATTTCCATGATAAATACATTGACCTTATCAAAGAGGAGACAGAAAAGCTCTCAGAAGAAGAAAAACCAAAGATGTATTTGGAGATAGGTTACGGAGCATACAAGACCTATGGTGCTAAAGCGAGTACTCAGCAGTTCCTCGACATAACTGGTGGAAAAAACATATTTGCTGATATACCTAAAATTAGTGTTGAAGTAGATCCTGAAGCCGTAGTGGAGAGGAACCCAGATATTATTATCAGCTATATATCACCTGGAAAAGATACAGGAGGCAGAGGATATCTTTCTGATGACATATCAAAACTAAAGGCGGTGTGGGAAGATATTATGAATCGTCCAGAATTAGCTAATGTTACTGCTGTGAAGAACAGAAGGGTTTACATAATAAACAGTGGTTTTCAATACGGTGCCGAGTATCCCATAGCTCTCACATACTGGGCAAAATGGTTCCATCCGGATCTCTTTGAAGATCTGGATCCACAGGCGATCCATCAGGAATATATATATGCGTTCTTTGGCATAGACTTCAACGTATATGAGCATGGCGTATTCGTGTATCACCCAGAGCAGCATCCAGATGGGCATTAAAAACATGGCGATAATAGAAAGAAAGTAACAAGAACAAAACAGAGATAAGGGAGCAATACGAAAAAAGAAAAGTTTTATGGCTGTCTTTTTATTTTCCCCCTCGTTTCATTCTTTAAAAATATAGTGGGTAAAAAAATGAAAAAAATGAAAAATGAAAACAAAATATTAGCATTAGTAGAAATGGCAATTGTGATTTGCTCGCTGTTTTTAGTGGCTTTACCTGCAATTGCTGCTGAGCAAACCCTGCAAAAAGCAAGTGCATCCAAAGTTACAACTGCTTCAGAAGACGATTTCGTCTTAGGCATCTACGGCAACGCAAATGAAGACGATACGATCGATATGCGAGACCTGACGTATGTAAAGCTGATTTTCTTCGGCGAAAGGTCGGAGACGGAGTTAGCAGATGCGAAATACGATGACGAAATAAACCCGCTGGATTTTGTGCAGATTAAGTTGATCATCGTAGGCAAGGAGAAGGAGCTTACGCTGCTTCAGTATATGGGATATCCGCCTGATTTTACTGAAAAAGCAGTGACAGTCCCCATGCCAATAGAGCGAATAGTTGTCGTCAGTAGTTACGCTGCGGAGGCGGTTTGTGCCTTTGGTACGCAGGATAGGATCGTTGGAGTCGCTGACTATACAAAGAATATAGGAGAACTTAATGTTTTCTTAAAAGATAAGCCTTCGGTCGGAAAAGGCTGTTGTCGAGATTGGGATATTGAAAAAATCATAGAGTTGAAACCTGACATCGTGCTTGCTTTTTCGTTCAAGTCTTTTCCTAACCTCGAAGAACCGTTGAATGCTGCTGACATTCCGTTGGTTCAGGTGGATATCTATCAAACGAAAAAGTATTCCAGAGAGATTAGAAACCTGGGGTGGTTAATGGACAATAAAGATCGGGCTGAAGAGCTTATCCACTTTGAGCAGCGACACATCGACCTTATAAAAGAGCGAGTAGATGACTTGAAACCCGAAGAGAAAACACGAGTGTATTACTGTTCACATGCTGGTTATTACGGCCTCCCTACTCACACATCGGGTAAAAGTACAGCCAAGCAGACTGATATCGAGCTCTGCGGCGGCATCAATATCTTTGATGATCTGGAAGGCCACTATGAGGTAGTAGATTCTGAGGCAGTGATCATAAGAAACCCTCAAGTAATCTTTGCAGATACGTGGTGTGGTGCTGCTACGGGTGCCCTCGGATATGATATAACCGATACTAGTTCAGTGGAAAAAGTACGAACGAAAACTATCATGAATTATCCGGGTTTTGATCACATCGACGCAGTCAAAAACGGAAGAGTATACTTTGTTAGCTCTGACGCCTCATCAACGCATCACTGTATTTGGCTTTCATATATGGCTAAGTATTTCTACCCTGTGCTGTTCGAAGATGTAGACCCTGTAGAGATTCACAGAGAGTGGCTGGAGACGTTTCTTGGCATAAAGTATAGGGGTGTGTATGCATACCCAACTTATCCGGTGTCATGAATATAGGAAATAAAAAAATGAAAACGGAAACATTAACATTGATAGAAATAGCAATTGTGCTCTGTTTGACGCTGTTAGTGGCATTACCTGTGATTGCTGATGCGCAAAACATACAAACGGGGCGTGTAAGTGTCCTGACAGCTCCCGAAGACGATTTCGTCTTAGGCATCTACGGCAATGCAAATGAAGACGATACGATTGACATGCGGGACTTGACGTACGTAAAGCTGATTTTCTTTGGCGAAAGGCAGGAGACGGTGTTAGCAGATGCGAAATACGATGCTGAAATAAACCCACTGGATTTTGTGCAGATTAAGCTGATCATTGTGGGTAAGGAGAAGGAGCTTACGCTGCTTCAGTATCTTGGATATCCTCCGGATCTCATTGAAAAACCTGTAACGGTTCCCATGCCGATAGAACGAGTAGTAACCCTGAGTAATTACGCCGCTGAAGCGGTTTGTACCTTCGGGGCACAGGATAGGATCGTTGGAGTCACCGACGGGGCAAAGAAAAAAGAAAGAGAAATCAAAACCTTGGTAAGGGATAAGCCTTCGGTTGGAAAAGGACATGATCTTGGCCACGGTGGTTTTGATCTGGAAAAAGTCCTGGAACTCAGGCCTGACATTGTACTTACCTACTCGTACAGGTATTATCCAGATACTGACGAATCATTTGACGATGCTGGCATTCCGTTAGTTCATATGGATTTCCATCAACCGGAAAAACATTCCAGAGAGATTAGTAACTTGGGATGGTTGTTGAACAATAAGGATCGGGCGGAAGAGCTCATCGACTTCGAGCAGCAGCACATCAGCTTAATAAAAGAGCGAGTGAAGGATATGGAGCCTGAAGAGAGAACTCGCGCGTATTACTGTCTGGGTGTTGGTTATTACGGTGACCCCACACATACTGCAGGCAGCGGGACCTCCAAACAGAATGATATTGTGCTCTGTGGTGGTATCAACACCTTCGCCGACGTAGAAAGCTACGTAGCAGTGGACCCTGAAGAAATCATCGTAAGGAACCCCTAGGTGATCTTTGCCAGTGCTTCCGGTGTTCTCGGATACGGTATATCGGATACCAGTTCTGTGGAAGAAATAAGAAATGAATCCATCATGAATTATCCTGGTTTTGATCATATCGATGCGGTCAAGGACGGGAGAGTGTACTTTGTCAGTACCGGCACCTCGTCAACGCATCATTCTGTCTGGCTCTCATGTATGGCTAAGTATTTCTACCCTGAGCTGTTCGAAGATGTAGACCCCGTAGCTATTCACAAAGAGTGGCTGGAGACGTTCCTTGGCATAGAGTATGAAGGTGTGTATGCATATCCCACGCCGTGGATCGAGGGGAGTTGATTTGATTAAAAGGAGGCGATAAATATGAAATCAAGTGTAGTGATTGGAATAACTTTAAGCTTGCTGCTGTTAACGTTACCAGCCGTGGCATCAGACTACACGCTCGGAATCTACGGCAATGCAAACGAAGACGATACCATTGACATGCGCGATCTGACATACGTAAAGCTGATTTTCTTTGGCGAAAGGCCGGAGACGGAGTTAGCAGATGCGAAATACGATGGCGAGATAAACCCACTGGATTTTGTGCAGATTAAGTTAGTTATCGTGGGCAAGGAGAAGGAGCTTACACTTGTCGATTCCGCGGATAGAATAGTGACACTGAAGAAGCCGGTGGAACGTGCTGTTTTGGTCAATCCTTATGCTCCTGATGTAACACAAATACTCAGAGCGGAAGATAAAATTGTAGGTGTAGCCGGTAGTATTGTAAAGGATGATGTCTACTACCCGGAACTCAGCAAGTTACCTAATGTGGGATATAAAGACTACGAGGCAATGCTCAATCTCAATCCGGACTTAGTGGTTGCACAGGTACTTTCAGCAGAGCAAAAATCTGAAAAGCTACCCGGCATTCCAGTAGTCGGTTATACCCTGTATAACCCAAAGTATTTATCAGAAGGGATCATACAGCTTGGTTATGTTTTTGATAAAAAAGATGAGGCAAAGCATTACCTCAATGATTTCCATGACAAATATACTGACCTTATCACTGCGCAGACAAAAGGGCTTTCAGAAGAAGAGAAACCAAAAGTATATGCAGAGAGTGGTCGTGGGACTTACGGTACTTTTGGTGCCAAAGCTGGCGGTCACCAGTTGATCGAAATAGCCGGTGGAAGGAACATATTTGCTGATATCGCTGAAGGTATGGTTGATGTAGATCCCGAAGCGGTAGTGGAAAGGAACCCTGATATTATTATCAAATATATTTATAGTTCGAAAGGCGCGGGATATAACTCTGACGATATATCCCCGCTAAAGGCTGCATGGGGTGAGATGATGAACCGCTCAGAATTGGCGGAATGCAGCGCCGTGAAGAATAGAATGGTTTATGTATAGACTATAGTCATGTACTATGCGGATCCGCCTATGTCATAGGTATGGCATACTATGCAAAGTGGTTCTATCCGAATTTCGAATGTTTTGATCCACAGGCAATCCAGCAAGAATTTGTGACTGACTTCGTGGGCTTGGATTATGACGTATATGAGCATGGCGTATTTGTGTATCATCCAGAGCAGCATCCAGATGGAGGATAATGGCAGGGCAGCAGCAGAGAGCAAAGAAACAAGCAATGATGAATTCTCCGCAGTCAGCCCACATACTTACCCCATTAGATAATGTCTGTTAGCAAAAATGTAAGGTATAAATACCGTGCTCTATACAATGTCGTATTAATGTGAAAGGAAAAAAGAAGAAATGAAAGCGAAAATATTAGCATTTTTTGCAATAGCAATCGTACTTTGCTCGCTATTTTTAGTTGCTATGCCCGCAATTGCCGCTGCGCAAAACGCGCAAAAAGTGAGTGCTTGTACGGTCACAACAGCTAACGAAGACGATTTCGTCTTAGGTATCTACGGCAACGCAAATGAAGACAATACGATTGATATGCGCGATTTGACATACGTAAAGCTGATTTTCTTCGGCGAAAGGCAGGAGACGGAGTTAGCAGATGCGAAATACGATGGCGAAATAAACCCGCTGGATTTTGTGCAGATTAAGTTGATCATCGTGAGTAAGGAGAATGAACTTACCATAGTTCAGTATCTCGGAACACCGCCGGAGCTCACAGAAGAGCCAGTGACAATAAAAATGCCCATCGAAAGAACAGTCGCACTGAGCGGCTATGCCTGTGAAGCTCTCTGTGTTTTCGGTTTAGAGGATAAGATAGTGGGTATTGATAGTTATTCAAAGGAGATGGGAGAGATTGCGGCACTTATCAAGGATAAGGCGGAAGTTGGATCTGGCCTTGATCCCGACATCGAAAAAATCATAAGTCTAGAGCCTGACGTTGTTATCGGCTATACGCTCCTTTACTGGTACGTTCCGGAAGTATATAGGATGTTAAAGGAGCAACTAAGCAACGCCGGAATACCACTTATTCTAATAGACTTTTATGTGCCAGATAAGTACGACGATGAGTTTCGAGTCTTTGGCTGGTTGCTGCACAATGAAAAGAGGGCTGAAGAGCTTATTAGCTTTGAAGATCGGATACATGAGCAGATAAGAGATGTCGTATCGGGAATTCCGGAAAGTGAAAAACCACGTGTATGTTATTCGCCACATTATGCATATCAAGAGCTTGAGATCTACATCGCAGCTGCTGGAACTGATGGAGATAGGCGAATTGTGGAAAATGGCGGCATCAATATATTTGCAGATTTAGAGGGTTACGGTTCAGCACGGGTGGATTCAGAAGCTGTAATTGGAAAGAATCCGGATATAATAATTAAAGATGTTTATACTGGCTGGGGTGGCTTTGTTGTGTGTGGCTACAATGCTGAGAGTTCGAACTCGCTAAAAGAAGCAATGGATTTGGTTTCGGGCCGCACCGGTTGGGAATACATTTCTGCTGTTAAGAATAAGGACGTGTACATCATTTGCACTCATGCTGCTTCGATACACCCAAGTATTTTTGACAGTTATATTGCAAAATGGCTCCATCCGGATAGGTTCGAAGACCTAGACCCGATCGAGATACACGAAGAGTGGCTTGATGAGTTCCTTGGTATGTCGTATAAAGGCGTTTATGCTTATCCCACTCAGTGGAGGCAAGGTACATAGAGGCCAGTAGAGGTAAAAGGAGAAAACTGTGCAGAGAAAGAAATAAAAAAGGTGATAACAAAAAATGAAAACTAAAGAATGTTCTTTTGGCAAACCTTTTCCATTAACGGAAAGGTTTGTAGTGATAGCAATTGTGCTGTGTTCGATGCTATTAGTGGCTTTTCCTGCAATCGCCGCTGATCAAAACATACAAAAAGAGCGTGTAAGTGTCCTGACAGCGTCCGAAGACGATTTCGTCTTGGGCATCTATGGTAATGCGAATGAAGACGATACGATCGATATGCGAGACATGACATACGTAAAGCTTATTTTCTTCGGCGAAAGGCCGGAGACGGAGTTGGTAGATGCGAAATACGATGGTGAGATAAACCCGCTGGATTTTGTGCAGATTAAGTTGATCATCGTGGGTAAGGAGAATGAACTTACGATCATAGATGACCCCCCGTTCGGGAAAGTGAAGACGATAAAAATGCCAGTAGAGCGGTTTATAACAGGTTCCACCTATATCCCTGAAGCAGTTCGTGGGATCGATGCAACAGACAAACTGGTGGGTGTTGGCTCATCCTCTGTGAAACGTGAAGATTTCTATCCTGAGATTAGTAAACTCCCATCTATTGGACGATATTCAACACCAGACATCGAGGAAATGCTCAATCTCAAGACTGACCTTTATTTCACATATGGTAACTCGCCCGACATAGCTTATGAGGATAAGATTGAGGATGTTGGCATCAGAGTGGTTCGGTTCTCGTTCTACGGCGATACTGTGCTACAAGACGTATTAAAACTGGGATATATCTTGGATAATGTGGAGGTGGCTGAGGAGCTTAGTAGTTACATCAACGAATACCTGGAGATCCTGAAAGCTCGAACAGAAGGGCTAACAGAAGATGAGAGACCGAAAGTATATGTTGGCAGTTACTCTCGTGGTAAGTATTATGCATCAGGCGCAGGTAGTACAGGCGATGCGATGTGCGTCATGGCAGGTGGGATAAACATAGCTGCGGACTTACCTTCTTCGTATGTTGATCCAGAATGGCTGGTAGAACAAAATCCTGAGTTTGTTATACTCACCGGCTATGGCACTCTTGATGAAATAAAAGGAAAATGTGATGTATTCATGAATCGTACTGAACTTGCGGAGGTCGATGCCGTGAAGAATGGGCGTGTTTATGCTATCCGGACGGATGTCAATTATGTAAGATCTTTTATCGGCACCTTGTACCGAGCAAAATTGTTTCATCCGGATCTTTTCGATGACTTAGATCCACATGCGATTCATGAGGAATATCTGGATAGATTTCAGGGCGTACCAATTACATATGTGGGTGAGGGGGTGTTTATCTATCCACCAATAGAAGAATGAGAACATGGCCACACAGGAGAGCAGAGGAATACGAACCGCAATCATGATGCCAAAAGGAAAGAATATGGATTCGGGTTTGATGAAAGAAGCCATAAGAGACCGCTGGGATAGGACTGTTCAAAGATACGCTATCTTACCGGGGCATGGATTCATTTCAGAAGAGGAGAAAGAAGCATGGAAAAATCTCTTACTCGAAGTAATTGGGACTGAAAAACTAAATGTGCTGGATGTCGGTTGTGGCACAGGCGTAATCACCTTGCTTTTAGCTGAGATGGGGTATACAGTAACAGGGATAGACTTCTCAGAGGGTATGCTAGGAAAAGCAAAAGAGAGGGCAAATGGCCTCAACCTTATTGTTAACTTTAAGATAGGTGACGCGGAGAATCTACCATTTGAGGACGAGTCCTTTGATGTGGTTATCAATCGGCATCTTCTCTGGACACTACCTGATCCGGAGCGTGCAATCTTTGAGTGGGGTAGGGTGCTGAAACCCGAAGGCAAAGTGATGATAATCGATGGCAATTGGGGTAATTGCTTTGGCTCGCATGGTCGGATCTGGCGTTATCTGATCTCAATGCCTCTGATTTTAATCACTGAACGACGGAATCCATTACGCTGGGTCTATGGCAGGAATATCGAAAATCTCTTACCCCTGGGACAGAAAAAACGCCCGGAAGCAGACATTGAAATTTTAGAAGATCTTGGGTTCCGCGTTGATCTGATGGATGTAAAAATCCCCAAGGCCGCAAGAACAAAAACCGTTCTTGGATACTTGAAATATGGTCGTCGTGACGATCGCAGGAATTTCATGCGGAGGGGAGCTAAAACGGGAGTGAAAGAGGAATAAAGATGATTAATACAAATGCACAGGTTCGTGCAAGGATATACCAACCGGTAGCGATGCTCGTTCATGGTATCGCGTCAATGCCTGCGAAGAATGCAGGTGCTTTAATGGCGGTCAGCGGCATCAAAGATGCAGTTCCTTTAATCCACGGACCTCCAGGCTGTGCCAACCTTCGTCAGATGAATTCCTTTAACGTTTCCAATCCTGTTCGCCTGGCGCCATGCACCAATCTATCTGAAATTGACGTTGTTCTTGGCGGTGAAACCAAACTGTACAGGGGCATCATTGATTTGTATCATCGGCTACATCCTGCGCTTATCGTGGTTATCCCGACCTGCCCCAGTGACATGATGGGCGATGATTTCGGTGGCATAGTGGAAAAGGCAAAGAAGGAAGTTGGCTGTGAAGTGATTTACTCGACGGGCGAATCCATCCCCGGGCGACCAATCGGCTATCACGATGTGATGTGTTCTGTCGTGGAGCAATTGCTGCTGCCAAAAGCTCCATTTCCGAAAACGGAAAAGTCTGTTAATCTCCTTAATTTCCCGATGGACGTAAACAAGAACCAATTTATGGACATGATTCCGATTTTAAACGAGATGGGCGTCAAGGTAAACAAAATCTGCTTTTACAATACGCACCTAACTGATTTGTATGAATTGCCGAGAGCTGAGCTGAATATCGTTGACTTCCCCTCGCCCTGGATAGAAAGGATGAGGGATCATCTTGGGGTTGATTATTTAGCAGCTTCTTCATTTGGGTCAGACCCCGATTCTGGCAATCCGTTCGGAATAGAAGGCGCCGCAAGAATACTTCTTGAAATAGCCGAACGTCTTGGGATAAAAGAGTCGGCTGAGAGCGTAATAGAAAAGAAGAAAGAGGAAGCAATGGAAAATTGTGTGGACTTGAAAGAAAAGCTCAGAGGTATAAGAATTGCCGTTCTCGACGGATTTTCTTTTGGTCCTGCCATTACCCTGGTAAGCGAGTTCCAGATGAAGCTTGAAGCGATCAGTTACCGTTCTTTTTTTATGAAAAGTCATGGAATGAGCGATAACGCTTATAATCAACTCATTGAGATGGACATTGAGGCAACCCGTAGATATGGCTGCGAGCCTGAAGTTTTAAGGGACCCGACCCCTGGGCAGGAGCTCGAAGTGTTCAAAGACCGCGGGGTTCAGCTTGTTGTTTGTAACGGAGGCATCGCACGTTACAACGAAGCAGGTATCCGCGGATTTAACGGCGTGAAATTTTTCATGCAGTCCATGAGCATCGGGTTTGATTCCACCAGGATTCTGGCTGAGTCGGTTATCGAGGCGTTGAATACACCAATAAAGAAATATCCGCTCGTTAACATGATTGGAAAGGACGTTCAAGAGCCTAATTTGATACCACATTGGAAAAAGTTAGGCGTTATATGGCGTACAATCGCGGAAGGAGGAGATGGAGGTTGTCTCTATGGCTGAAAATAGTTCCAGCTATGCCATCGAACCGCCAATAGATACCAGGCTTAACGGCGCTATAAGAGCTTTTGGCGGTATTGAAGACGGTGTGATAATAGTGCACGGTAGAAGCTGCTGCCATGCGGACAATTTTTTATATCGTGTGATGACCGCGGGTCACAACAAAATCAGGCTAACCGGTGGTGGCTTGAGACTACGCGATATATCTACCGGTGGTCACCACAAGCTCAGCCTTTCTCTTTTGGCATCTTATGAGCAATTTAAACCATCTCTCATTGCTATTTTAAGTACTTCTGTACCTCTGATGATGGGGGATGACGTAGAGGGGGTGATTTTAAAATTAAAGAAGAGGATACCCGTTCCCATTATCCACTTACCTTGCCCCGGTCATAGTAAAAACGCGTCTCTGGGGTACGATATGGCAATGTCGAGTTTATGTAATTATATGGGGGAGGGAGATGGGCATCAAAATCAACGTGACATTAATTTAATTGGACTAAAATCAGATAATCCTTTCGCTTTAAGCGACCTGATGGAGCTGAAACGGATGTTAAAGGACCAGGGGATAGTGGTTAATGCCGTTTTTACTTGTGACACATTTGAATCACTGAAAAAAGCACCTGATGCTGAGTTGAACGTTGTTCTCGGCGGTGAGGGAATTGGATTGGCAAAAAAGATGGAAGACACGTTTGACGTTCCTTATAAAGTCGTTTCTTATCCTTTTGGTTTAAGAGGCTCGGTGGAATTCCTTGAGTCAATTGCCAGCGCGCTGGGAATAGAACTTGACCATCGTAGCATTGAAATCGAGCGAGAGCGGCTAAAAGAAAAGCTGGAGCGCGTTTATGGATTCTTAGAGGGGATTTATAATCTAAAAACGGCAATTGTAGGAGAAAGCGGTAGAGCATTTGACCTTGCCAGATTCTTGAATGATGAATTATGCCTTGATGTTAAGCTGCTTGCCGTCACCTCTGCGAATGCCGAAACAGCCAGGAGACAGGATGACGATTATTTTGAGCATTTTTTAAAGGTGGAGGACCGATTACACCTGAATGAAGTTGCTGAACCTATGAATATTGAACTGATGTTTGGCTCATCTTTAGAAGTCGTATTCTGCAAAGAAAATAACGTACCCCTGACAAAGCTGTTCTATCCTACCATTGACCAGGTGTTCATCTCGGATTATCCACTCGCCGGTTTTAGGGGTGTAGGCAATCTAACCGAATTGGTGTTGAATACGGTGATAGACCTAAACAGGTAGAAGTAAGGGTAAGGAGACTAAAAAAAATGGTAAGAAAAAATAGAGAAATTGCATTTTATGGTAAAGGCGGAATAGGGAAGTCCACTATGGTCTCCAATGTCGCAGCGGCACTTGCGGAGGAAGGGAAAAGAGTTTTGGTTGTTGGATGTGACCCAAAATCTGATTGCACGCGAAATCTGCGTGGCGATGTGGTTATGCCAACAGTAACAAAAATCCTCTTAGAGAAGACTTCCGCTCCTCTTGAACTGAGTGAGTTCGTTTATGGAAAAGAGATAAAAGCTGAAGACATTGTGTATGAAGGGTTTAAGGGAATTGCATGCATAGAAGTAGGCGGTCCGGAGCCAGGTGTGGGCTGTGCAGGGCGAGGGGTTTCTTTGGCAATAGACCTGATACACCGAATTGTTCTGGATAAGCTCGAACCTGACATTATCTTTTATGACATCTTGGGCGATATTGTCTGCGGTGGTTTTGGAATGAACCTCAGAAAAGGCTTCGCAGACCAGGCGATTATTGTTACATCATCCGATTATTTGGCGGTATTTGCTGCCAATAATATCTGCAAAGGGATTTATAGGTACGCAGATAGAAGTGGAACCCCGCTGGGCGGTATTATATATAATGTGCGCGGCTTACTGGATGATATAAGCCTGGTAGAGGAGTTCGCAGATGAAATAGGGTCACGGATTATAGGCGATGTGAAGAATTCACGTTCGATTATGGAGTCGGAGATTTATGCGCAGACAGTTATCGAGCGAGAACCGGAATCTGGCACGGCAGATGCTTTTCGGGCGTTAGCCAAAAAAGTCATTGACAATACCGACTGCATTTCGCCTAGACCGCTGACAGACGAAAAGCTGGCAGAACTTGCACAAAAGATCCGAGAACGCACTCGTTTGAGCCATGAAGAGACCGCAGAGGGAAGCAGATGACAAATACAAAACAGTTGCGGGAACACTGGGATAAACTCGTGCCCGAGTATGATTTGAACAATCACAGAAAATGGTTCTGGAGTAGTCCTTATGCATGGGCAGATGAGATAGCACGCAGAATTACCGATTGCAAGAAGGTACTGGATGTTGGTTGTGGTGCGGGTGCACTGTCTATCCCACTGGCAAGGGAATTCGATTTGTACAGTCTGGATTTCTCTTTGGATATGCTAACGCAGTTGAAGACAAGAAAAGATGAATTAGGAGCAGATGTAGAAATGATTAATGCAGATGCGCATAAGATCCCATTCAAAGATGAAAGCTTTGATGCTGTAATATGCCGTTTTGCTATCTGGCCACTATCTAATCCCGAGTATGCGATAGAAGAGATTGTAAGGGCGTCTAAGAAAAAGATTGTTATCATAGAGGGGGACTGGAGCAGGGATGAAAAGAGGACGTTACGGCAAAAGGTCATTGGAAAGCCGTTCTATGCGATTTATGATTCATATTACAAGCTCGCTACCGGAAGGGATCCCAAGAAGCACTTCAAGGAGATGAAAAAATATCACCAGATAAGTACATCATGTGAAAAGATAAAAGAATGGCTTGAGAATTTGGGTGTTATAATAACCGAAGTGGATTACTCCTTTAAAGACCGAGTTTCAACGAAGAAATCAAAGTTCTTACAAGCTATTACAGGCTTTAATGAACCAATGTTCATTCTGTCCGGAGATAAAACATGAAGAACGAACATTACCAACAGGCTTTTTATACTGATGCATATTACAATCCCTGGGATTTTGTCATTGATAATTATGATATAAAGAGCAGAAGCAGGCGACTGTGGGTAAAGGACGAGATTTATGCAGAGTTGGTGAAGAAACATTTTGTAGGCGACGGCGGTAATTGTAATACTATATTAGATGTTGGTTGTGGTGCGGGTACGCTCTCAATACTACTAGCCGATTGGTTCAGAGTATATTCACTGGATTTTTCAAGGGCTATGTTAGAACGATTAAAATTAAGGGTAAAGGAATTGAAAATTGATGGTTCCACACTGATACAAGCAGATAACCAAAGGATACCATTTAAAGATAGCGCCTTTGATGGCAGTTTCTGTAAATTCGCGCTTTGGCCGGTTTCAAATCCTGAATGGGCGATAGAGGAGATGGTCCGGGTGACAAAACAATATGGTCGAATAGTTATTCTTGAGGTTGACAGAAGAACAGAGGAATACAAATCAAACTTGCGGACTAAGGTGGTTTATTCGTCATACAAGGCATTAAAACGGGTTATTCGCATTCACAAACAGAAAAACAAAACAGTGCACGATGATGCGGCATGGAAATTAATACGGGACACGACAAAGAACAATCCAAGAATAAATCTTGAGTTCATAAGGGCTCTTTTGGAAGATAATGGCTGTGAAATAATTTCAGTTGACACAACGATAAAAGAAGAAATAGATGGCTTTATGGGTAAATTATGTGGTGGGCAGTGTGGGGGACATAATTACTTCCTGATATGCGCGAAGAAGGGGATAACTGAGTGAGTGAGGGCGTGCGTGGTGAATAATTTATGGATTATGTTACTGTAGTGCGGGATGCGACAATATTCCTTCTGGAACTGACTATTTTCATTTATATCGGTCTATTCCTGGCTTATATCGCATGTAGAAGGGAGAAATTATTGAGAATTGGGTTCCTATTCAAGCCCCTGGCGCGAATAAGTAAACTACCAATGTGCTGCAGCTTCTATTTCCTGATGACCTCTATTAACCTTACCTCATCAACGCCTACTTTATTGGGATTTTACAAACAGGGCTTGGTTAGCGATGATAAACAAGTTATTACAGCGACAATCACTGCTGGTCTTCCTATTATGTTCTGGTATGTGCTTTTTTTCACGGGACCAATTGCGATAGGTGTATTTGGCCTAACAAATGGGCTTCTTTTTCTCGCCGTTTGGGTCGCTATAGGTTTGATACAATCAATACTAGGTATTATTTATGGCAGAATAATGATTCCAAAACTACCACAGCCGGAATATGACGGCGAGGATTGCATTTTTAATGGTACTGAAAATGAGAATCAGCCCTTAAAACAGGAGCTAAAGGACGCATCTAAAGACAGTTTTGGAATATTATTAAAGATAATGAAAATTCTTGCTCCTGTAACGTTCATACTCTACATTGTAATAAATAGTGAAACAATAATGGCATATGTTAATGCAGCATTACAGCCGATAGCCGAGATATTACCCTTGGATGTCGAGGCAATACCCATAGCAATGATGGCTGCGTTTAATCTCATCATCGCAATCAGCATGGCACAGCAATTGATTGTGAATGGTCTACTGGTAATAGATGCATTCATGGCTATAGTCGCAGGAATGTTTTTATATAATCTTTTTGAACTATTTCACACGCTTATTCCGTACAATGTCTCCTTTTTTGGTAAGAACCTGGGTTTAAAAGTATCAGTGGCGTTATTTTTGACAATAGGGATAAGCGATCTGGCAGTTATTATGATACTATGGTGTATAAAGGTTTTTGTTTTGTCCGCCTAAATCAGAACAATGAATAAATAAGCCGTGAGCAAGGCGATCCTTACCCATTTATGACATATGTATTACCCAAAATAAGGCTTATATATAAGAGCAATATGAAAAGCTCATTATGCGCAATTTATACAAACTCTCTGTATTTGTATATGAACTGCACCCATAGTAGAAGTGAGCACATGACAACGATAAAGCAATTAGAACGAGAATCAAAAGGGCGGTTTAGCTTGGTCGGACCCGCAGACAGATATTACTCGCGAATGCTACATCAAGCAACGCGATACAGTATAGACTGCAAGATATATGGGGCGATATGTACAATCTCAGAGATAAAAAATGCAATACCTCTGATTCACGGCCCGGAAGGTTGTGCATACTATCCAAAATTCTTCCCGACAGATGCGCTAAGAATGAAGCTTTTGGGTGATCGGTATCCTCCCCCTATATACACAACCGCGATGACCGAACCGCATGTAATATACGGCGGAGAAAAGCGGCTTGAAGATGCGATTGTTGAGCTGGACAGGAAAGAAAAGCCGGAATTAATAGGTGTTATCGGTTCTTGTGTACCGGCAATCATAGGTGATGATTTGGAGAGTGTTATTACTACGGTGAGAGACAAGGTGGATGCGGAAATTATAGCCACACCTTCAGCAGGCTATGACGATGAAAGAGCGGAAAACATTGATGACCTCGCATTAGAGACGTTAAATTCATGGAAAGATGAGACAAAAAAAGAAGATATAAAATTTGGTATTGAGCGGTGTGGTAGACTGGACGCGATGTATTCGATAGTAGAGCAATTGACGGAACATACGGACAAGATAGATAAATCTGTGAACATAGACACTTTTGGACGGCTGCACTATTATGAAGATTTGAGAGGCGAAATAGAAGAAATAACAGCAGTATTAAATAAGATCGGTATCCAAGTGAACACAGTATTTCCTGGCTGCTCGGTAAAAGATATAAAGAAAATGCCGGCGGCAGAGTTGAACTTCATGCGAAGAAGCGAGAATGCCGCGAAATTTATGAAGACGAAATATGGAATTGACTACCTGTTCGACCCTTTATGTGTGCGATATGCCGGTTTGGACGGCATAGAAAGATTCTACATGGACATAGCGTCGAAATTGAACTTGGAAGGCGAAGCTGAGTATACATTAAGAGCAGAGAAATCAATGCTGGAAGAGGAATTAATAAAAATCAGAAAGGTACTGAGCGAGAAGACGTTTTCCGTGGTATTGATACCCATGACAGTTTCTGTAGATTATCTAAAGGTGCTGGAATTTATCGGCGTGAATATAACGAAATTGTTTATCAATACGGAATGGCTGGAACGCTTTGGAACGAAGAAGGATCACACTCTCGCACTTGCAAATAAGCTTAGTGATCTCGCAAACGGATTAGGGATTGAAGATACTTTTATTAACTTAGACGTCTCAGAAGAGATAGAAAAGTCGAAAGACGTTGATTTAGCGGTCATAGATGCACTTCAGTACGATGAGGAACGGGTAATGCTATATGAATCCCGAGGATTAAAAGCATTTTCGCCCATGTGGCAGGGGGGTTATTCACCATACCGTATTTCGTATAGGATGATAGCAAGACTTGGAGGAGCGATTGTGAATCGGATGCAGAGTAGAATGCCCAAAAGGGAGCTATTGTATTTCCAGTATGGCTTTGACGGTTGGCGCTTTCCTTCTCTTAACGACAAATTGCATTGCCAGATCTGTTGGGAAGAAATGCTGGACGTTTGGAGGGGCTAAGAGGTGTGAGGGAGTATGGGAAACAGAATACGCATAATAGAATATATTAAAAGGGCTATTATAAGGAAAAATGACGGGATATATACCTACTCAGGGATGTGAATTGCTTGGCGCCTACCGAATTGCTATGGCACTCAAAGATTGTGTTGTTATGATACACGGACCAACAGGTTGCCATTTTGGCCCTAATTTCTTAGAGGTACTGACTAACAACCACTCAAGTAATGGTACAGTAAGCGTCATGCGGGATAGAAGCGTTATTTATGGCGGAATAGAAAATTTAGAAAAGGCAATAGCCATAACAAGGAAACACTATAAAGACAAGAAGATAATAGTTTTGTCTTCTTATATCCCATCAATAATAGGCGACGATCCGGAATTTATAGATGTTGACCTTTATGTAGATTGTGGTGGTTTCCAACCGATGTGGCAGGGTATGGAGCTGTTTCTAGAGAAGTTAGGTGATTTTATCGTAAGAGCGACAGATAAAAAGGTAGATCATAGCAAAACAAATCTTGTTAACCTTGTAGGGTTTCAGTTGGATGTTGCAGGCGGTGAAGAGGACTTAGAAGAGCTAAAGCGGGTTTTAGCACTCTATAATATTCGCGCTAATGTTATTCCGGACACTCTGGAAAGCCTGAAATATGCGAACTATGCGTCTTTGAATGTGGTGTTTGGCTATGGCGTAAAGCTTGCAAAGAGGATGGAGCGAGAATTGGGAATACCATATGTGGTTGTGGATTATCCATATGGTGTTGAAGGTTTAAAATGCTTCGTTGAAGTAATATCTCGGCATATCGATCTTAAAATCAATCACGGAGTTTCGGATGTCATTATAGATAAATTAAAGAAATACCGCGATAATCTACCAATATTCTATGAGGTCCCTACTTGTATTGTCGGAGACCTTCCGCGGATAAGTGGCTTAAGTAGGTTCTTGGAGCGCGAATTGGGTATGGATGTAGAGCTTGCGCTTGCAACTTCCTCAGCAAAAGAGAATTTTGATGTCTCATGCACAAAACTTGTCAACTCATATGACGAGTTTTATGAAGAACTAAAGGGTGAACCGGAGATAATTGTGCTGTTTGGCACCGATGAAGAGCGGAGGATAAGAAGCGATACGATTGCACTCGCATTTCCGTCTTTTACTAGGATGTCCTTTGTACCTTACCTTGGTATTGGTACATTGAATCTGATCTCAGATATTTATGAGCGAATAATAAACAAAGTATGGGTTAAGTGACTATCAACTTTATCAAGGATCTTAAGCTTTCACATTTTGTTGCATGTTTTGTTTATGCTCGATTTTTCAAAAAAAAAAATAAAAAAATGTTTTCCGCTTCTTCTAGACCTCTTGAACCAGCCTCTACTACTCGACAGCAACGAGACTGAGTTTGTGCTTATCTTCAACCGCCTGTATTTGGTTGAGTTCCGCTTCGGTCAACGCAGTGGGTTTGGCATTGAGATCACATCGAAAGGCCAGAACGGTCTTCCCCAACTCTTTCTCCAGTGACACAACCGCTTCTTGCTCCCCCTTCTCGAGTTTGCCCAAGTTACACATCATGTTTCAGCACCCCCTAATAACAGTTTGTACATACGAGCTTAAATACTTTTAGAGTTATTAGCTCTTGGGGTAACGGTTATAAGTTCAAGTGTTTATTCTTATTGCCGCTTAATTGTCTGTTACATCTGCCGCATCTTCTATCTGCATCAAAAGCCCAAACATTTTCCTTTGCTCTCCGCTCCGCCATCCTATGGCCGTTATGCGACCGTTTTTAGCATGTTAAAAAGTGCCCACTTTTTGCTGTTATATTATTGTATGATCTGTTTTGGGTCCGGGTTATGTGCTCTGGTGGATTACCAGGCCTTGAAGCTCATGAATTAACCTTATTGTATAAATCTTCCAGGAAGTGCTCGAGTTCCACAAGTGGTGGCTAACGGTGGCACGAAAAAACCTTGATGTTCGGCTATAGGAGATCTTCTACCGACAAAGCAAAATTTCAAAATCCGGCTTTAAGCAATTGTTACGATGCAATATCCTTTGCCATTCATTCGAATCCAAGATCCTCTGGTGTGACTGCACGTATCTCTCTTATCTTATCAAAATGGTCAACATTCCTAGTCACAATCTCGGCGATTCCTATAGACAAACCGGTTGCTGCAATCAAGCAGTCGTTCAGTTCAATCACCAACCCACTTCTGACGAGTTCTGAATTTTCTCAAATCTTTGACGAACTCTTTACTATCCACATCGTATCCCCACGCGCCTTCAGCGGATTTTACAACCTTCGATCTAATTATCCGTACAAATACAT